>JAXDQF010000012.1:0-27198 GCA_034668025.1 Gammaproteobacteria bacterium
CTGAGCATCACCGTTAGCGCCGTAAACACCGTCTATGGCGGACCAGCCTCTGCACTCACCTATTCAGCAGGCGGTTTAATTGACGGTGACACCGCGGCTACAACTCTGACAGGCGCATTGACTCGAATAACGGGTGGTTTGAGCGGCAGTGGCCACGAAGGTGCGGGCACCTATGCGATAAGTCAGGGTTCGGTCGCAGCCTCCCTCGGATATCAACTGACTTTCACAGGTGCCAATTACACCATCAGTCCGCGCCCGCTCGCGTTAACGGCAGCTGCACAGAGCAAAGTTTACGATGGAACCACAGCGGCCTCTGCGACGCTCAGCGACGACCATATATCCGGCGACCTACTGACCACCAGTTTCGCAAATGCTGCGTTCTTAGACCCCAATGCCGGCAAAGGTAAAACGGTCAACGTCACGGGCATCGTCTTGCATGGGGCCGACGCCGCCAACTACGCCCTCCAATTGCCCCCGGTCGCGACGACTGCAGACATTACTCCCGCGACCCTTACCTACGTCGCAAACCCTGTTCACTCTTTCCAGTACGCGCCGTTGCCACAACTCACCGGAACCGTAACCGGATTTGCTGCCGGAGAATCGCTCACATCCGCTACCACCGGAACCCTGGTGTTCTCCACCGGCATCTCAAACTCGAATGTCGCGGGTATCTTCGCCAGCGAGGGCTCAGGACTCGCCGCGAACTTCGGCAACTACGTATTCACGCAGGCCGCCGGTAACACGAGTGCGCTTGTCATTCGGCCGAGCCAGGAACTCAGAGCCCCGGACGCTCCGTCGGACGCCTACCCCAGCGCGCTGATCAGCGTGACGCAAATGGAGGGGCCGTGCGCCCGGTATTCACAGGGAGGAGGTAACTCATCTCATTGCGAGACGAGCTTTCAGCGTGTTGACGGGTTGGAGCAACTGCCAGTTGCCCTTGCGGATGCGGGCTTGAGGCTTCCTGCGGGCGTACCCCTGACGTTTTCGTATTAGGCCATCCCTAATGCGCGTCATGCAGTGGTCCATACTAAGTAGCGCTGCGTTGCTCACGGGTATCCTAGGCACCGCGAGCGCGCAGACGGCTCCGCCCGATATCGGTACGACTCTGCGTGAGATGGAGCAGCAGCGTCCTGCGCCACCGCCTGCTCCGAAGTCTCCTCTCGACATTCAACGGTCCGCGCCGAACACAACCGATGCGGCGCCGGGGTCGGGCGCACTATTTCCGGTTGAGCAAATTCGAGTTACGGGCTCGACCGCCTATCCTGCTAAGCGTCTGGAAGCGCTTGTGTCCCAATATGGGGGCCACCCCGTGTCGCTGGCCGACCTCAGACAAGGTGCGGCGATAATCACGCGCTTCTACCGCGCTCACGGTTACCCGCTTGCGCGGGCATACGTTCCGTCCCAGGCGATCAAAGACGGAGTCGTCGAAATCCGCGTACTGGAGGGCCACTACGGCAAGCTGCTGATAGAGGACGAGGCTGGCGTGTCAGAGGGGCTAGTGCGCCGTCTGATGAGAAATACAGCGAGCTCGAAACTGATCCAGTCTGCTCCACTGGAACGTGACCTGCTGCTGCTCCAGGATCTCCAGGGTGTGGTGGCAACCGCGACCTTGAGGCCTGGCAACGAAGTGGGAACAGCGGACCTCATCGTGCATCTCACAGACGGACGGCTCTACCAAGGCTCATTCGACGTTGATAACTTCGGCAACGCTTACACCGGTCAGTGGCGAGCCGGGCTCGGATTCACCGAGTCCAACTTCCTGGGTTTCGGCGACCAACTCACACTACGTGGCGTGGTGACTGATCAGCACGGGGTCCTCTACGGACGGGCGAGCTATCAGATACCCGTTGACGATCTGCGTATCGGCGCGGCTATTGCGCGGACGGACTACACCCTGGGGAAACAATTTGCAGAGCTCGACGCCAGCGGCAGCGCCACGGTCTCCTCTCTTTATCTGCAATACCCGATCATTCGCTCTCTCGCCGCCAACCTCGATACGCAGTTAGCGTTCAGCTATGGAAACATCAAGGACAACGTCACTGCCACATCAACGGCCGACCCACGCTCGAGTCGCGAGGTCACGCTGAGCATCAGTGGAAACGTCCGCGATGACTTTCTATCAGGCGGTATCACCTCGGGTATGCTCTCTTACGTGAGAGGCAAGTTGGACATACGCGATCCAACCGCGTCGGAAATCGATCAGGCGACCGCCAGGACAGCCGGCAATTTCGACAAAATCACTTACACGGCGCTGCGACTTCAAGACCTCGGCCTCGGACTTCATCTGTACGCCGCTATCTGCGGGCAACGGGCTGGCAAGAACCTCGATCCATCTGAAAAATTCAATCTCGGCGGCCCGGATGCCGTGCGCGCATATCCTCAGGGCGAGGGAGTCAGCGACACCGGATTGCTCGGCACCCTGGAGCTACGCCATACATCGGAGATGCTACTCCCCTACGCACGTCCCGAGTTGATCGTGTTTTTTGACGCCGGCCACATCAACACCAACCAAAATCCCTTTCTGCCGGGCGCGAATTCGAGCACTCTGCGCGGCGCCGGACTCGGGCTCAACCTGCTCATGAGCGACGGATTCCGGGTTCGAGCCAGTTGGGCATGGAAAGTCGGCGACCGACCGGCGCTGTCAGCGTCCGACTCTGCGTCACGCGGGTGGGTGCAAGTTGGAATGGATTTCTAAGTAGAGCGCAGACGCCAGTTGTGTGGCGGCCCTAGGGAAACGCGACCTTCCTTACTTCCGTTACAACGACGATGGCGGCTCCGCGAGGTCCGGCCGCTGCAACGGCTGGATTCCCCTCTCGACCAGCTTGCCAATCTTTTGACTCGCAATCTCCAGATCATATTGCGACTGCAGGTTCTGCCAAAGCTGCGCGGTCGTGCCGAAATAACGCGCCAGGCGCAATGCCATCTCAGCCGTCACCGCACGACGCCGACGGGCAATTTCATTGACCGTCGGGGCTGTCACACCCAACTCCTTCGCCAGTTTGTAAGCGCTCAGCCCGAGTGGCTCCATAAAGTCGTGTCGCAGGATATCGCCTGGATGCACCGCTCGTAGTTTCTTCGTAGCCATATCTCAAATCCTCATACCCGATCCAAAGCGCACGCTCAGTGATAATCGACTATTTCGACGTCAAATGCGTCCCCGTCCTTCCACTTGAAGCACAGACGCCATTGTTTGTTGATCCGAATGCTGTACTGCCCCTTGCGCTCTCCCTTCAACGCCTCGAGAAAATTCGAGGGCGGAATCAACAGGTCGCGCAAGTCCGCCGCACTGTCCAGATATTTCAGCTTTTCACGTGCCCGCTGCTGGATCTGTCCGTCGACACCCTTTACGAAATGGCCCTGAAAGATCTCCTGAGTATCTTTGGTCTTGAAAGAGCGAATCATCGAGGCTCCGAATATAATAAATCGATGCGTTATTAACGTCAAGCGTTAAGGTTTTTCCTCGTGTACCACCACCGCCAAAGCGCCTGTCTGCTCGACGTCGCGGTGGCGATGCGACCGCAAAGTTTAAACAACTTTGCCTTGCTCATCGACACAGAAAATGACAATGAGTTCCAACTCAAACAGTTTTTGTGCCCATCGGCATGGAGATATACCGATGAATCGTCGGCAGTTCGACGTGACGCGTGCACGCCGTTTGAAACGTGTGAGCTGCACACAACACGGCACGCTTTAAATCATACACGGCTAGCCCGCCGGCAGACAGGATCGCCAAAACAGGCGTGTGGCGGCGCTAAGGAAGCGCGACCTTCAAAAGCGCGTTCTCATAGCCGCGCGGCTCAAACACAGCAGGTACACATTCGCGGGCGCGCGATACGGAGTACGTCGTACAGAGCGCTTTCTCTGCCACCGTCCTGCACGTTTACTTTGGTCGGGACCGACTGGAAGCAGCCCTCAATGGGGCCATGTGGCCGGCCGGTGGTTTTACTGAGCGCTCGCCGTCCGAGCGACGGGCATGTCACCCGCCCTTTCCTTTCGCTCAACAACCGTGACCCACGCGTTAAACAACGCATCAACTGACACCTGCTCCGCCCGATTGGAATCAGGCGGCCCACCAACCCCCAACACGGGAGATCCGGACGGCGTCCGGGGTAGCCAGTAGCTGGGCGACTCGGCGCCATACAGCACTGCCAGTGGCAAGCTCAGCGCAGCGGCGACATGCGCCGGGCCGGTATCGACGGACACCATGCTGTGCGCCGCCTCGCACAGGGCGAACAGCGGCCGCAGACCGTGCCCATACACAGCCACCGCGTCCAGCTTCGCGACATCCTTGATCTCCTGAAGCATGGACACTTCTTCGGGAGAGCCGCGGATGATGATCAGCGCGTCTTTGCGGTGCTCGTGGATTTTATGCAGCAGCTCAGCCCAGCGCTCGAGCGGCCACCACTTGTCGTCCGTATTCATTCGGCGCCAGCGCTTCCGCCGGGGACCCATACTGCGATGGTTGCCAGGTTGGATGAGAATGCACTCTCGTCCCGACCACCCCTGGCTCTCGATCCAGGCCTGGTGCTGAGCCCGCTCCGAATCCAAAACGTACAACCGCGGGCCGTCCAAGGAGGTGAGATCCGGAATCGGGTAATCGGCAGCGCGAATCGCTCCCGGCGTTCGGATGCCCATGCGCAGCAGCCTGTCGACCAAGTGCTCCGGGCCTGCAATCGGCTCATCGGTCAGAAATACGCAGCGACCCGGGTCGACGCCGGCCAGTCGCAGCATCCGTCGGATTCGAGGAAGCTGGCGGTAGTGGCGCTCACATATATAGATAGGGCCGGGAGCGCTGGCGCGTAGCGCACGACGGACCGCCGGCCATGCACTGTCAAAGGGAAACGGAAAGTGGCGATGGAAGGACCACACCTCCTGTACATCGGGATGACCCTCATAGACTGACGACGTCCACGATCCCGTCCCGATGACCTGACAGGGTAGCCCGAACCGCCGGTGAAGCAGATTCAGCAGACGGGCCAACATGACCATGTCGCCCAGCCGGCAGAAAAAGAACACGGTCGGCTGCAAAGGTACGGGCGGCAGTGCCCGAGGTTCACGCGCGGGTTCGCGATTGACGCCGCTCATCGGGTCACCAGTCACCGCTCTAGCGAGCGCCAGGCGTTGAACACCGCATCCACCGGAATCTGATCGACGCGACTGGAGTCGGGGGGACCGCCGAGTCCCAACACGGGAGAGCCCGAAGGGCTGCGCGGCAACCAGATATGCTGCGGCTCGGCGCCAAACATGACAACGAGGGGCAGACCCAACGCGGCAGCGGCATGCGCCGGCCCTGTGTCCACCGAAATCATACTGTGACCCGACTCGCTCAACGCCAACAGTTGCCGCAGGCTCAATTCCGCTGCAACCACATCCGCGCTCCCCGCGCTCTGCTGAATCTCCTGCAGCATGGCTCCTTCCTGCGGTGCGCCGCAGAGGATCACCCGTGCATCCGGCAAAGCGTCCAGAACCCTGCGCACCACAGAAACCCAATTCTCAACGGGCCACGCCTTGTCGTCCGCCTTGAGTCGCCGCCATTCATCGCGGCGACGGCTCATCGTGCGAAAGTTACCCGGCTGGAGCAGCACGAGCTTTCGACCCAGCCAGCCGCGAGCCTGAAGCCAGGCATCCCGGTCCACTCGCTCCGGGTCCGAAACGCTCAGGCGCGGGGCAGGTTTACCTGACGTGAACGGATAGTCGGCGGCGCCAATCGCGGGCGGGGTGAGTCGACCCAATTGCAGGTATCGGTCGACCCAATGCTCCCCGTCGTTCGCAATGTCGCCGATGAACAAACAGCGCGCCGGTTCGATGCCGCTGAGTGCCAGCATCCGTCGGATTCGCGCCAACTGCCGCGGCGAGCGCTCGCATACATACACGGGGCCGGGCCGAACCCGGTGCAGCGCGGAGAGAAGTTGCCACCACGCCGGGCTCAGCATGAACGGCATGTGCCGGGAAAAAGACAGCACCCGCTCAACGTCGGGATGTCCTTGAAACAGCCCGGAATTCCAGGGCCCGGCGCCGACGACCAGGCAACTGCGGCCGAACCGCTGGTGCAGCAGGTGCAGCACGGAGCTGAGCATCACCATGTCCCCCAGCCGACCGAAGCCGAACACGATGGGCTGCATGGGCTGGACCGATACCGCAGCCGCGCGCGCCGGCAGGGCACCGGAACCGCCCGCGCTGACGGGCAATGGGAAGGTCTGATTCTGCGGGGGCACGGAGCCGATCGGTGTGTTAGTCACTCACCGGAAGGCTAGCATAATTAGGAATTTATACGCCCTCGGCCGTACGGGGGAGCGCCTCATCTTGTAATCTTTTGTGCGATGCACACAGTAACCCCGCGAGTCCGAGGTACCAGACGACCTGGACCCCTATTCCAGCCAGCAGCACATGTGTCGTCAGCTTCGCGGGAGCGGCCAGTAGCGCGACAATCAGCAAAACCGCACAGACTGAGCCAAAGATGCCCACCGCACGCCCGCGCCCGCCGCTGCGGGTCAGAAGAACCGACGACCAGCTCAGCATGGCCACGGACTGAAACGCAATGCCCAGCGGCATGAGGAACCGGATCGACGTCCCGCAAAAAACCAGCAACGTCCTGGCCATCACCAGGTTGTCCGGACTGTCCGTCCCCACAAAACGGACCGCGAGGGCCGGCGACACAAACCCATCCAAAATCATCGACGCAATCAACCCTCCGCACCCAACACAGAACGCCACCATCCCAACAACGACGGCAACACGGGCTGAACCGAGCAGACGCGACCAGAGCACGAAGCAGACAATGAGCACACACAGCGTGACGATGAAGCCGCCATGCACGATTGCGTCGCTGAGTTGGTTTCGCGCTTCGGCTTTGAGTGAGTCGGCGAAACTACCCCCACCCCCACCGGGATGGTTCGCCAGCAGAGTCGCGGTAGCTACCGCGCATAGAGCAAACGCAGCTGCCAGACCGCGATGCGGGCGATGAGTTGGATCTGCAGCAGTCATAAACGCCTTCCGATGAGTGGCGACTGTTTTATAGTATTGACACTGGAGGTTGGCGCAAAAGCGCAGCGCGTTGTTCAATACTGAACAAATGCGTCTTTTTGTCCGGGAATGGCGGGTGAGAACCGATGGCGGAGCGAAAAATGGATCGCCGTGCACAGAAGACGCGAGGAGCGCTTACATCGGCGTTTGCCGAGCTGGTGCTGTCCCGCGGCTATGAAGCCGTAACGATCGGTGAGATCAGCGACAAAGCGAACGTCGGACGCTCAACATTCTATTCGCACTACACGAGCAAAAAAGACCTGCTCGCGGAAAGCCTGGAACGCCCCTCGAGCGGGTTGGCGGCGTGCGTCGGTGACGATGTCACGCCACAGAGTCTGTTGCCTTTGCTAGCTCACTTCAGCCAGCAACGCGCCGTCAACCGCGTTTTTTTCGAATGGCCCATCCGTGCTGTCTGGGTCAGATCGCTGGCCCGACTGATAGAGCCCCGTCTGCCGCGGGGCGGGCGATCAATGATCCCCCCGGCATTGATCGCATTGCTGGTGGCAGAACAGCAGATTGCGCTGCTCACTCATTGGCTCACCGGAAAGTTTGTCCTCAAACCCGAGGCCGTGGCCGCGATGTTGATTACCAACACCCGGACACTCGTGATCGCATGCGCAGATCCGCCCGGTCACGCCGGGGGTAGAAAGGGCTGAAAGATCTTCTGAAAAGGGGCCAATGCCTCACACCGGTCCACATGGGCAGTCAGTGCGGGCCCGCCACCCTGGGACACCAACGCGGGATGGGCTGCGCCCAGGTAACGCATCGCGCAAGCGACGGCGATGTCGGCGTGGCCGATAGCATCACCAAACCAGTAAGGCGTCGACCTGCCACGTCGGTCTGCCTCCAGCACAGCCAAAACACCGCGGATCTGTGCTTCACAACGCTGGACCCAGGCGGGTGATAGTTTGTCATGGAGCGCCCGTTCATAGAACAAGCTCACCGCCTTGTCATTGAGTCCCGTCGCCAGCGCACATACCTTCAGCGCGCGGCGGCGCGCCGAACCCGATTCGGCGATCAGTGCCTTGCCGGGACCGACCAGCTCATCCAGATAATCCAAAATGGCGGCGCTCTCAATCAGCGACTCCGTGTCACTCAACACCAGAGTTGGTACGCGCCGCAGGGGATTGTACGGCGCGATCAGCTCCGCATCACCGAACGTGGACCATGGACGGTGCTCGTACTCGAATCCATACAGCTCGAGGGCGATACCGACCCGCCGCACGAACGGCGAGTCGAATTGGCCAATCAGGATCATCTGAACCCTCCTCCTGGGCACGGGCAGGCGCAAACGCCGCCGGGACGCTTATTATCAGGCCCGTCTTGCGGGAAGGTCCATCGTTGGGCGGGAGGCAGTATATTGTGATTGTTTGCGGCGGCGGCAAGAACGGGGCCGCCTCGGGAAGTAGTATCGTGGCCTTTGCGTTGCCGGATGGCACGCATTCTCAGGAGTGAAGGAATATGGAACTGTGGCACGCATGGACCGGGTTGTTGCAGCAGATGCTGCAAACGTTGGCGACCGATTGGGGACTCGGCGCCGGGTTGGCGGTTGTCGTTCTGACATTAGCAATGCGCACTGCCCTGCTGCCTCTCACGTGGTCGCTCGCACTTCGCGCTGCCGCCCGCCAGCAGAAGCTGGCGATGCTCGCCCCACAGTTGCAGGCACTCAAAGAGAAATACGCAACGGACCGACAGGCGCAAATGCGCAAGACGCTGGAGCTGTACCAACAACATGGGCTGAGCATGGCCGATGGCAAAAGCCTGCTCGGCGCTATCGTGCAGATGCCCCTGATCTTGGGCCTCTATCAGACTTTGAGAAACGGAGTGGGACCTGCGGCGTTTCTGTGGATCCGCAATCTAGGGCGCCCCGATGCCATCCTGGCAATCCTCGCCGCCGTGACGACCGCGGCAGCCATGGCTGTCGCTCCGCAGATGCCTGAGCAGATGCGCCTGCTGCTGATACTGCTGCCCGCCGTGTTCTGTCTCCTGGCGGCGCTGCATTTGTCGTCCGGAATTGCGCTCTATTGGATTACATCGAACGCATTCGGCACGGCGCAAACGCTGGCTCTGCGCCGAGTCTCGAAGAAGCGCAGCTAATTTAGCGACTTGTCCGCAGGCCGGGCTTCCCCCTCCAACGCGCCCACGAGTTGTTCAACTTGTTGGGCGCGCCCTTCGACGCCCTTGGCCGCGCCGATCTTGCCGTCACGTCGCAGGCCGCGTGCTTCTTCCAGAAGATCCTCGCGGTGCTGCATCGCTCGCCCGTGGAGGCTGGGTACCGTCGTTCGCTTGTTCTTGGCAGCCATGAGTCGTCACCCCTTGAGGCAGGTCGGTGTCGTCCAGTACGAGCAGCATACGCCTGCCCCCAGCCACCGCGGAAGCGTATCCTGTTCACACTTTGGGGCAACTTGGCCACTCGATGAGCAAGCTGAAGCATGAGGCGGAACAGTTCAAGGCGGCGCTGCTGGCCGGCATTCGCTATGCCGAAGGTCGTGGGGCCGTCCAGTTTGAGACCACGGACTCCGCCAGCGCCAAGGCACTGTATGTCTACAGACTGCTCGTGCACGACAAGCTGATCACACCCATGCCGGAGGACCAGGTGGGCGAGAAGACCATCCGCCATCGGCTGGCCACCTGGTACGCCCATCTGCCCAAGGATCACAAGTTGTTGGCGTGATCGGCCTGAGTGATCCCTAAACGATTGCGCGCACGGCCCGCAACGCCGCCTCCACCTCGCTCTCGTTGTTGACGAGACTGGGCGCCAGTCGCGCATAAGAAACCCTGTAAGGCGACGCGGACGCAATGACCTTGCGTTTCAATAGCCTCGAGACGGTCTCATCCGCCGGCTGACCTTTTACCTCGAAACAGATGATCCCTGCTGACAGGGCTGGATCACGCGGCGTCAGCACTTTCACATTTGGAATCCCCGCCAACCCGTCCTTGCACTGTGTGTTGAGAGCGGCGATCCGCTCAGCGATGCGCTTGCGCCCGATGCGGCGGTGGAACTCGAACGCCTCGACCATCGCCCACTGGTGCTCATAGGCCTTGAAACCACCCGGTGAAATCCACGACGCGCGCGTCGGAGTCTTCGCGGGCTGCTCCTGCGCCCACGCCTGGAATGGCTCGATGCTGTAAAAGCTCGGGATGGTCGGACGCAACAAGGGCCAGTTTTTCTCCGGTGCCCACAGGATCCCGGTGCCGCGCGGAGCGAAAATCCATTTGTGTGTGCCGGCAGCTGCGAAGTCGCAGCCGAGATCGGCGAGCGACTGATCCTGGTTGCCGAAGCCATGCACCGCATCCAACACCAGCAGCACCCGATCCCCTTCCGCCCGGTTGCTGTTGGCAGCCGCAACGACTTCAGACAGCTCCCTGACCGGCAGTTTGACGCCGGTAGAAGAATGTACCCAGGTGAGTCCGACGACACGGGTGCGAGAGCCGATGGCACGACGGAGGCGCTCCACCATCTGGTCAATTGACGCATCAGCCGGCGAGTCGTAGAGCGAGATCCGGCGGGCCGTTGCGCCATTGCGTTCTGCGGCGTAACGAATCACTTCGTGGTGAACAAAATGATCGTGGGTCGTTGTCAGAATCTCATCGCCGGGTTTCAGTGTGAGCCCGTTGTAAACGAGCGCCAGCCCCTGAGTGGTACTGTCGGTCAGCGCAATGTCGTCGGCCTGGCCGCCGACGTACTGCGCCGCCGCCCTCTGCACACGGACTGGAAAGCTGACGTCGCTCGCCTGCGCGCCCATGATGACATCCAGTCCCATGCCATGATCCACAGTACTGACCGGATTGGCATCCAACATGCGCCGGTACAGCTCAATGGACTGGCGTACCGGACGCGGATGCGAGACGAGGAAGAACTGTGAGAAATGTAAAAAGAGCGGGGACAGGTCGAACTGCTCACGCACCACGGACCAATCCGAAAGATTCTCCGAGACCGACGGCGCGTGTGGTTTCGGGGTGGCTGCGCGCGCGCCAGCACTTGCGAGAGCAGAAAGCCCCACGGCTGCAACAAAGTCCCTGCGGTTCACACTCATCACGATTCTCCTGCCCATCGACTGGGTAGGATCGTGCCGGAGGGAACGCTTAATAGCCGTTAAGAGTTGCCCCCGCCGCAGTCAGACCAACGCCGCGGTCACCCCTACCTGGACGCCGGCGCCATGGACTTCAGATAAGCCACCAAGGCATCCAGGTCCGCATCCGGCAGCGTCTTCGTGCCAAACCCCGTCATGTGTTGCTCGGGCCAGGTCCGGACACCAGCGGGGTTGCGGACGATGGCACGCAAACCGGCCTCGGTCAGATACTGAGTAACAGGCATCGGCTTTCCGAGGTCGGGACCGACCTTACCCATGCCGGCACCATTGAGCTGATGACAGGGGAGACAAAACGTCACAAACACTTTTTGCCCGGCAAGCGCCTGTGGGTCAGCAGAATGGCTCGCCAACTGCGGCCAGCGATGCACAGGACTCTCCGCAAGACTGAGGCTCATCAGAGCATACGGCCATTGCTCGACGCGCACGTCCGAGCGTTGCGGGTGATCCCAGACCAGGTAGAAAGGCCCCGCGGACTTTTTCTCATTCGGCAGCGCCGCCCACGGATGCGCCGGGTCTTCCACCGCAAGGTAGGCGATTGCACCACCGTTGGCCCCATGAGCGACCAGCTCCAGGGGAATTTGCGCAACAAATCCATCAGTCGCGTGCGCTTCGAGGGTATCAAACTGACCGGGCTGCGGTGCCTGCAGCAATGCCAACAAGGGAACCGCCCGATAGGTCATCGAGCGCCGATAGGAAACATCGTTCGGCACGGTGATTGAAACGGCATCACTTCTGCCGAGCAGGGTTGCGGCGCTGTATTCCTTCGCGTTGCCACCTGCACTGATGGACAGTGTTGGCTCTGAGGCGAACGCCCAGAAAGACAACGCCAGGGCGATCAGCATCGCGAGTACACGCATCAATTTCTCCGTTGCGCCAGGGCGGCTCGGGGATCATTACGCTTCAACAACAAGAGCGCCAGTCCCGCGTGCGCCTCAGCGGCGGTGACTGATCTCCTGAGCCTGGGCCGCAGGCTCGCGCGCCACATGGGTGTGCCAAAGAGCCATTCCCAGTGCGCCGATCATGGCTATGAGGAAGGCGGATGCCGCCAGTACGGGCAGTTTGTTCCGGACCAGAAATTTTCCGGCCCGGTACCAGGCGCTCTGGCTGCGCGCGAGAATGGGCTCACTTCGCAGGTGACGCTCGAGGTCCTCCGCAAATGCAGCTGCGGTGCTGTAACGCTCCGATTCCACGGCGTAGGAGCCGAGCCGCCGTCCCGCAAGACTGGTGTTGACCGCGAGCACACTCGGCAGTGCGCGAGCGAGGAAATTGTCACTCTCGAGCTTCTCGAGATCGAGCATGTAGGGGCGAACACGCTCTGCCCGGTCCGGGTCGCGTGTTTCCAGTGACACGAGCCACGCCTGACGCGCCTGGGCGTCGAGGTCGAGCACCTCGTCGAGATCGGTGCTGATCTGCAGCCAGGCCTGCTCGAGCGATGTTTTCATGTAGGCCAGTGCTGAAGGCGGGCCCGCCACTCAGTGCGGGCGGCACCCCTTGAATCTGTCCAGGAGCTGCGCGTACGTGGCCTCCTCGATCGGACCCGTGCGCACCCACTCGATTGTCAGCGTGTCCATTTGACTCGCATCAGCGGCAATCCCCTGCCCCATGCTCTGCACCAGGCGTTGTACCTGGTACTCACGGCGCAGCGGCTGATCCTCAGCCGGACTCGGACGGTCCGCCAGAATTTCAGCGCGAATACACAGCAGTCGCAGCGCCTTCTCATTGGCCTCGAGATCAGCGCTCGCCGTGCCCGCCAGTGCACTTTTCACGGCCTCGTGGCCGCCCTTCGGCCACTGGGGGACCGTTGCAAAATAGTCCTCGGCTGCCTGTCGCAAAGTGTCCTGTTGTGCCGTGTCCGCCTCCCGCACGAGTGCCAGCTTGTAGGCACGTACGCGATTCGCGGCATCCAACAGGGCGGTCCAACTGTATTCTTCGTCGCGCAACCTCTGGCGGCCAACCGCCGCCTCACAACGCTCCACCGCCCGCTCAAACCGACCATGCAGCTCGCGCGCAACGCCGCGAGGAAACTCACCAAGCGCCGCGAACGCCGCCCGCAACTCCGTGACACGAGCCGTGCTCTGCAGCAGCGGCGGCCCGGACAACTGCGCAATCGCGCCGAGCTCCTCACACATGGCAACGGCCTGCAATTTGTTGGCCTCCAGCGCCGTGCTGTATTCCGCGAACTCCAGCTGCCGGCGCTGAAACACCGCGTCGCAGTGCTGCCGGAACTCTTCCCACAGTCGATGATCCTCGTCGCGCGGCACGGGTCCGACAGCCTGCCACTGGCGCTGCAGGTCCTTGACCTCGTCGATGGATTTGCGGCTGTCTTCGGCGGTACACAACTGTTGGGCGCGCTCGATCAAAGATCTTTTCCGGCTGACGTTCGCAGCATACGCGGCATCCAGGCGATTTTGCAGTTTGGATGTGAGCGCAACAAACTGTTGCTGCGAAGCCTTGCCCGCGGCGCGGTCGACGGGTGAATGCTGGCGCCACTGCTGTTTGGATTCGCGCAGGGCGAGCAACACCGTACGCCAGTCCGGCTGCTCCCAGTCGTGTCCGGTTTCAAACGCAACCAACCGGGCGAGCAACGCCTCCCTGCGCTGCAGGTTTTCCTGCCGTAGCAGCGATTGCGCCTCGAAGTATTCGCGACACGGCTGGTATGCCTTCTGCGACGCTTCCTGGAAGCGCTGCCAATCGGCTTCGAGGTTCTCACCCGCGCCCTTGCTCAACGTGCGCCACTCTTCCTGCAGGCTCTTGATCCGCTCCGCCAGCAAGGGCGGATCCAAAGTGGCATCCACGAGCGACTCCATCTCCTCCATCAGCTCGGCGCGCTTCGGCCCCACCGAGAAGCTCTTCCAGTCCTTCAGCTCGTTGAGTCGCGTGTCGAGGCTCTGAAGTTGGTTGGTGAGATGAGGTGACAGCGGCGGTGCGTCCGCCAACCTTTCTTCGATGGCGCGCCGCAGTCCCGCGGCCCGCCCGGTACTGCCTTCGTTGAGAGCGCTGAGCGCCTTACGGATGAGACCGCCCAACTGCCGGAATGCGAGCGCTTCGGCCTCCTGCTTTTCCAGCCGCGCCTTGCGCTCCTGTTCCTGGGCTTGGGCTCGCTCGGCTGCCGCGGCGGCGGCGGCCTTCTCCTCCAGCTCCCTGACGCGCTGGGCCTCGGCGGCCGCATTTTCGGCGGCCAGTTGGCGCGAGGCCTCCATCGCGATCTGCCGCAGATGACGGGCAATCACCTCTCGTGAGCGATCGATCGCCTGGCGGACTGTCGCAACCAAATCCGGTTGCGCCTGCGCGGCGACCGCCTTCCAGCGAATCTCCAGCTGGTCCAGTGTTGGAGCGAACAGCGCGTCGTAAGACCGATGACTGTGGCGCTCGATCGCCGAGAAGGCGGCATTGAGCTCTTCCTGCAGCTGCTCCTGCTTGCGTGCCTCTACGAGCAGCGCGTCCCGTTTGGACGTGAGGATCCTGTAGACACTTTTATCGTTTCCGCCCCTCACTTGCCGGATCAGTTCCCGAAGCTGGGCGGCATCCTCGATGGCCTGCGCAGCCTGCTGGCGCACCTTGGTGGACGTTCCCGCCACAACCAGACGGCCGATTGATTCAGTGTCGTTCCCCTCAATCGCCGCCTGCAGCGCAGCCTCTTCCTGGGCAGCAGCCAAGGCACGATCTGGCGACGGCGCGGCGCGTGCGACAGCGGGGCTTGCCACGGGCTCGGCGCGAGGTGCCGGGAATGCGGGAGACGGGGGCGCTTTACGAAAGAAGCGCGAGAACAGTGACATTGTGGGCCTTCAAATCCATCCGAAACGCCCATTCTAGCGGCTCGGCCCGCGTCGCATCACGGGCGAGCGCCCGTGACCGGTCGATTAGCGGTGTTGAAAGGCCTGTTTCATCTGGCGCGCCTGGGCTTTGATGTCGTTCAGGTTCGACGCCAGTCGCTGGGAAGTGTCCCCTTTCGACTGCACAGAAGCCCTCACGAACGCCTGGTCGGCGAGAGAATGCTGGCCAGCGACCAGGTAGCACTCGCCGGCACGCTGAAAAGCACCGTCATGGGAAGCTTTGTCCGCAAGCCATCGGGCCCGCTCTGGGGTCGCCTCGTTGCAGTTCAGAGCTTCCTGCGCCCCGCCCACCACAACAACGGTCTCCTGCACATCGGCCACGGCCATCCCCGCTGCGCCCAGGAGGGCAAGCCCCACCAGCAATCGCACTCGTTTGATGTTCCGCATGGCCTGTTTCTCTATCGGTATTGGCTGATGCTCTGTATACGCGAGAAGTTTCGAAAAAGAAGCTCACCGGGTGATAACAATCGCCTCACTCGAAAGGGAGACCCCTGCAGACAATAAAAGACGAGCGCGTGCGTCTACCGGGTGGAGTCAGACTTTGGTGCGCGACGGCATTGCCCGGCGCCGGCATCGCGAGTGCGCCCATTCAGCGTGCGAAAGGCGTATTCGTAGTGATCCTTCTCCAGATGCAACTCCAACAGCCCGTGCACTCGCGCGTAGGTCTTGGCCCCGCGGACAACTGACAGATCATACAACCCGGCACCGCCGGTCCCGGCAATGATCTCGCGCAGTCCGGTTGGATCGTTCTTCCCTGAGGCGTCCTTACGTTCGAACGACTCATAGAAGTGCTCGTGGCCATTCAACACGAGGTCAGCTCCGGCGTGCTCCAACGCGGCCCACGCGGGAAGCATGCGCTTCCCGTCTTTCCGATGCAGGCCGGTGGAATATACCGGGTGATGCCACATCGCCAGCAGGCACCTACCGTCACCCTCGATCTCTTTCAGTTGCGATTCGAGCCAGGCCTGCTGCTCCCCGAGAGGCGCACCGTCGATATTGCTGTCGAGCCCAATCACCCACCAGTCCCCAACCTGGGCGCGAAACCACGTCCGATGCGCAATGCGCGCGCCGAAGTAGTCCAGGAAGTCACTCGGCGAGCCATCGACGTAATCATGATTACCCGGAACGGCATACGTGCGCGCCAGAAACGGCCCCCAGGTGGGTGTGTAACACGCCTCCAGTGTTGCCCGATCCGCATGCGGGTACGTCGTATCTCCGACGACGAACACGACTGCATCGGTCGGAATCATTTTCGCGGTCCGCGCAGCAGCCGTTTTTTCCGGCGGCCCGCCTTCGCACTCGGCAACATCACCCGCGGCGTATGCGAGTACTCCACCCCAGGAATGTGGCACGACGCTCAGAAGGAGCACCAACAGTAGAATCCGGCGCGGCAATATCATCTTGAAATATTAACTCCCACAGCGTCAGCGAGATGAAATGAGAATGACATCGCCCTGCCAATCGGCACTCCGGGTGTATATGAGCCAGCGCTCGTCCGGGGAAACCGTGATACCGAGACCACCGAGCGCCGCCGGCGTTCCCGTCAGGGGACGCACGACCTTGCTGCGATGGGAAGCGAAGTCATAGAAGTTGACTGTTGTGATTTGCGACTCGGCGCTCGTGTAGTAGATGCCACTGCGGGCGGCGCACCAGCCATCCGTATAGCGCAAATGCGGCATGCCCTCCAATGGCTGTTCGCTACCCCCCGCTGCGGCTCGGGACCACAGCTCGATCCCTTGCGGGGTCGCAACATTGAATATGACTCTATCGCCACTGACGGCGGCACGATAAGTCCGCTTGTGCGTGAACTGCTCTGCAGCGCCGCCAGAGGCCAGCACGCGATACAGCGTGGCACGGCCGTCGCTCGCGAAGATCCATCGACAGTCCTGCGACCAGACCGGCAGCGACAAGTTGCCTTGCGATGTTGCGAGCGGATGTGACGGGCCGTCCGGAACGTCCATTACATAGACTCCTGAAGTCCCCGACACCCGCGAGTCGAAGGCAATCCGGCGTCCATCGCTGCACCAGCTGGGGCCGCCGGTCAGAGGACCCTTGAAGGCCGTCAGTTGGCGGGGATTGTGCCCATCACTGTCCGCCAGCCATATTTCGGGGCTCCCCGAGCGACCCGATTGAAACACAACACGCGCCCCATCAGGCGAGTACTCAGGCACCAGTTGACTGGACGACGCATCAACCAAGGCACCGCCCGAATCGGCAGCCGATGTCAGGTCGACGCGCCAGAGCTCGACACGCTGTCGTTCACGCACGAAAGCGACACCCTGAGGTGTTGCTGCCAGACCCGGGCCCAGCGCCTCCTCGGACAGGGGCAGGCGTGACAAAGCTCCGCGTAACGTCAGCAACCACAGAGCACTGCCGTCTGCGGAGTCGTTGGCCAAAATCAACCCACGTCCGTCCGTAGACCACGCCAGCCCCTGCGGATTACCCTGGAGGGAACCCAAAAGTCGGGGATTGGCCGCGGACGAGTCAGTTACATACACCGAGTAGACAGCCAAGCTCGATGTACATACGAACGCGAGCTGACGGCCATCGGGAGAAAAGGCCGGCGTTCCGGCATCTGCACATCGGGGTGGACGCGGGAGTACACGCTTGGACAGGCTGTCCAACGTCAACACGTGAATGAAACTCGAAGCGCCCGATCCAATCGCCGAATACGCCAGCAAGCGGCCATCCGGTGACCAACTCAACTGCATGAAAGACTCGTAGAGAAAGCTCGCTGGGCTCAGCAGACGCTCCGTGCCCCCTGTCGCGGCAATGGAGTAGATCCCACTCTCATCCGCAGTGACACGGGCGAACGCGACTTCGCCTCCACCGGGCGCCCAGGCCGGACTGATCGCAATAGCCGGCGAGTGCGTGAGTCGCAGCAGGTGCTCCGAATCGATTCTCTTTACATATAGATCGAACCGACCCTCGCTGTCGGCACCTCCATTCCAACCGTACACAAAGCTACGCCCATCCGCGGCAAACGAAGGAGCCACTTCCCGGCCCACAGAGCTGGTCAGTCGCTGGATACGGGGATTGGCAAACAGGTCTGCCTCATGTTCCGACTGCCATCGCACCAGGGTCACGGACACAATCAGAATCGCCAGCAGGACGGCGAGCCCGTACATCCGAACCGGCACCGCTCGCGCATCCGCACCCGTACCTGGAGGGACAAGATCCGGGTGGACGGTACCGATGAACCGGTAGCCCCGCCGCGGCAGGGTCTCCACGAACCGCGGCTGCCCCGCCGAATCGCCCAGGGCTTCCCGCAACCGGTTCATGCTGGCGTTCAGACCTTGGTCGAATTCGACCACGCGCGCGTCCGGCCAGAGCCGGGCCCGCAGCTCATCACGCGAGACCACCTGCCCGGGTTGCTCCAGCAACGCGGCCAAGGCCAGGAACGACTGGTTGGGCAGCGCAACCCGCTTCCCCTGTCTGAACAGTTCCCCCGTTCGCAGGTCGGCCTCAAACACATCGAAACGGACCCGGACGGGCCCCGAGCTCGCTCCGGTCACGTGCTGCGGACTGCTGTGAGCTGAATGTGAGCCAAAAGTCATCCCCAAACCATGGTCCTGAGCCCGCACCGCGGCGAGTGTGTGCCCATGCTATTCAATTCGCTGACCTTCGCGGTGTTCTTCGCCGCCCTGCTCGGGCTTCACAATTTGCCACTGCCCTGGCGCGTGAAGAAGATCAACCTGCTCCTCGCGAGCTATCTCTTCTATGCCGCCTGGAGCCCGCCGTTCGTGATCCTGCTGTGGATCTCCACGGCCGTCGACTGGAAAGTCGCTGCCTGGATCAGCGCCTCTCACGATCCCGGGCGGCGAAAGCTCATCCTCGCGCTGTCGCTCGTCGCAAACCTCGGCTTCCTCGGGTACTTCAAGTACGGCACGTTTCTCATGGACAACTTCGCGCTTGCAGCACGTGTCGTCGGCATCGACTACGTGCCTCCAAAGTGGGACATCGTCCTGCCCGTCGGGATCTCGTTCTATACATTCCAGTCGATCGCCTACTCGCTGGATGTTTATCTGGGACGCGCCCAACCCACCCGGCGCTTTCTCGACTTCGCCCTGTTCGTCACCTTCTTTCCCCACCTCGTCGCGGGCCCGATTGTGCGCCCCACCCTGCTCATTCCGCAGTTTGAGCAGCCACGGCGCGCCTCTCGCGAGCAGTTGATCTGGGGCCTGGCCCTCATGACCCTGGGTTTGTTCGAGAAGGTGGTCCTGGCAGACGGCTTCCTCGCCCCCGTGGTCGACGCGGTTCAAAAGGCGCCGCGCAACCTCGATTCACTGGACGCCTGGACGGGCGCAGTCGCCTTCTCCGGTCAGATCTTCTTTGACTTCGCCGGTTACTCGACCACCGCCATCGGTGCCGCGCTCGCTCTGGGGTTTGCCCTGAATGACAACTTCAACTTCCCCTATGCGGCGGTCGGCTTTTCAGACTTCTGGCGGCGGTGGCACATCTCGTTGTCAACCTGGCTGCGCGACTACTTGTATGTGCCCTTGGGAGGCAACCGGCATGGGGAGCTGCGCACCTACATCAACCTGATGATCACGATGCTGCTGGGCGGTTTGTGGCACGGCGCCAGTTGGACCTTCGTTGCCTGGGGAGGACTGCACGGCGCCTATCTCGCGATTGAGCGTTGGTTGCGAAGCTGTCGTGTTGCAACGAGCGCGTCGTCGCGCACCAGCACGTTGGGCATGCTCGGCACTTTCCTGGTCGTCACGGTGACCTGGGTCTTCTTCCGTGCTCATACCTTTGCCGACGCCGCAGGAATGCTCCGATCAATGGCCGGAGTAACTGTCGCGACTCACAAAGCTCTCTACTGGAATGACATCGTCGCTGTCGGCGTGATTGCGGGCGTAATGCTCGCAACTCACTGGCGATTGCGGTCAACTCGCCTGGAGTCGGTCGTATCGGCCGCGCCAACGTGGACTGTTGTGTTCGCGTGGACATTCATGGCGTTTGCGCTCGTTGCAGAACAAGGAGCCGGTGATGCCTTCATCTATTTCGAGTTCTGACACCGAGTTATCCCGGCGCGCAGTGCCGGAACAGCAGTGGGGCCGGATCCTGTTACTCGTCCTGTGCCTCGAGTGTGCGTGCGTCGCGGGTTGGGAGATCTTCTGGCGGCACCATTATTTCGTTCCCGGCGACTACGAAGATACTCCGGCGGTCTGGCAAATGCAGCGCGAGCGCGCGATGGGCAATGCCACCGTCCTGATCGGCTCGTCGAGAATGTGGGAGGACATTGATCTGACGGCGTGGCAGCAGACCGCCGGAACCCGCCCGATTCAACTCGCGATGGCCGGACGCAACCCGCAGCCGGTACTCGACGAACTGGCCGCAGACTCGTCGTTTCACGGTGTGGTGGTGTGCGAAGTGACACCCTACCTGTTCTATGTTGAGCCGGAAGCCTACACAACGGACTTCATACACCGCGGCCACACACAAACACTCTCGCAGCGCGCAGCCAACCGCCTCGGGATGCTTCTGGAGAGCAGGCTCGCCTTTTTCGACAATGAGACACGGGTCAGCACTCTCTGGAAGCGGCTCGAATGGCCGTTGCGAGCGGGTAACTTTCCGGTTCGCGATGTGCCCAAAGGGCACGAGATGCGCGCCGATCGTGACACGAGAATGTGGGCACGTGTCGAGGCGGACCCCGGGTATCAGGCGTTGTTTCGCCGGCTGTGGCTGTTCTACGCGGGCGGGCCCCAGCCGTCCCTGGAGGAAAAGCCGGCGAGCGCCGCGACGGCGTATCCCGGCATCGACGCGATCGTGGCCCAGGCGAGCGCCCGCGTCGCGACCAACATCGCGAAGCTGCGCTCGCGCGGCGGCGATGTTGTATTCGTACGATTCCCCGCTGCCGGCCCCGCGTATTGGAGCGAGGCCAGAGGCTTTCCCCGCTCGCTGGCCTGGGAGCCCTTGCTGCGGAAAACCGGTGCGGCCGGTGTGCATTTCGCGGACTTCGAGCAGTTGCAGGGGTTCAATCTGCCCGAGTGGTCACACATGTCAGCCGCGGATGCCCCTCGTTTTACGCGCGCACTCGCCCCGCTGGTCATGCGAGCCGTGGCACTTGACCATCGGTAAGTTTTAACTTACCGTAAGCGCACACTAACCAACGACGGCCTCCCGGCCGGCTTCGGCAGGTCAAAATGACTGACTTCGTCGTCTACGGAATACCCGGCAGCCCGTACATGCGCAGCGCACTCATGGGCCTGGAGGAGAAAAGCACGGCGTACCGGCTGGCAGTGCTGGGACGGGATATCGGCGCAGCCCGCAGCGAAGAGCACCTGCAGCGCCATCCATTCGGCCGCATTCCCATCCTCGAGCACGGCGAATTCCGTCTGTACGAAACACAGGCGATCCTGCGCTACCTGGATGCAACATTGCCCGGCACTGCACTGCAGCCCAAGGACGCGCGCGCCATCGCCCGGATGAGTCAGATCGCCGGTATCGTGGACTGGTACGTGTTCCCGTATATTTCCGTGGGGATCACCGCCGAGCGTTTTATGGCCCAGCGTATTTGGAACCGGCCACCGAGCGAAGCCAACATTGCGCAGGCGCTGCCAAAGGCACGCCTGTGTTTACAGGAAATCGAGCGATTGCAGGGCTCGGCCGAATTTCTCGCCGGCGACAGCCTCTCCCTGGCCGATCTTCTGGTCGCGCCCCAACTGCAGTTTTTCCGCGGCACGCCCGAGGCGCAGGAGCTCATGCAGGGAACGCCGCTCGATGACTGGTTGAAACGGATGCACGCCCGACCCAGTATGCAGGCCACAGAATTGGAGCGACTACAGCAGGCAGCATGACCCGCAGGAAAGCGACCGCCGAAGCGGCGTTGAACGCCCTCGCCGACCCGACGCGGCGGCAGCTGATTGAACGTCTGAAATCCGGGCCGCGCGCCGTTGGTGACCTGGCGCGCGGTGTGCCAGTATCCCGTCCCGCGGTTTCTCAACACCTGGCGGTGTTGAAGGCCGCCGGACTCGTGCGTGACGTGGCCGACGGCACGCGACGCGTGTACGAAATAGACCCCAAGGGCCTCGGCGCGGTGCGCGCCTGGCTCGATGACATGTGGGGCAACGCGCTGGAGCGTTTCAGCGACGAGCTGGACAAGGACCCGGAAGAACCATGAACGCGCCGACCATCAAGCCTGCGCCGATTCGGAAAAGCCTCGTGGTCCAGGCCCATGTCGACCGGGCCTTTACGGTGTTTACCAGCCGCATGGGAAGCTGGTGGCCCCGGTCCCATTCGACCGGGAAATCCCCTCAGGTCGATGTGATCGTTGAGCCGCGTACCGGCGGCCGCTGGTACGAACGGGGTGAGGACGGGTCAGAGACCGAATGGGGCAAAGTGCTGCACTGGCAACCCCCGGGTCGTGTGTTGCTGGCCTGGCAACTGGATGGGAGCTGGACGTACAACCCCGCGTGCGTGACCGAGGTCGAGATCAACTTCACCTCCCTGGACACTGGTGGTACGCGCGTCGATTTCGAGCACCGCTACCTGGAGCGACTCGGCAGTAACGCCGGCGCCGTTCGCGAGCTGCTCAACTCCGGGTGGGGCGGAATCCTCGACCTGTACGTCAAGCAGCTCTGACGGCCCGGCGCCGGGCGCCGGGCGCCGGGCCCTTTGCCAATTGTGCACTGGATCGCACATCCCGCTTTCAAATCGGGACTTCCTGCCCATAGCGCGACTAAAGACCCAGATTCCCACGGCCGATAGGGTGACGATGGCTGTTACTTCGGAATGAGTCTAGAGCCCCTGTGCCGTGATGATCTCATCCAAATCGTTGCTGCGAGCCGCGCTGGCGCTCTTGTGTGGAGCGTTCTTCAGCGTGGCGATGGGAAGCCAGAGCGAGGGTGAGCCGGCGCGGTGGTCGACGCTGTCGGACACCCTTTTCACGCACCACACCGATCCGGAGGCCGGCTCCGGCACCGCCATCATCCAGGACACCCGCGGATTCATCTGGCTGGGCACACAAAGCGGCCTGGTCCGTTGGGACGGCTATCGCTTTCGTCGGTATGTCGCTGACACACAGGTTCCCGGCTCCCTGCCCGACAGCTTCATCCTCGCGCTGCACATTGATGATCGCGGCCGCCTTTGGGTGGGAACCAGCGCCGGTGGCCTGGCCCGTTACGATGCTGACAAAGACTCTTTCGCCGTTGCGGCCGGACCTTCCGGTATCAAAGGCACGGCTGTGCTGTCGATTACCAACGACGGCAAGGGCGGCCTGTGGGTAGGCACCGAAAGCGGGTTGGACCACGTAGACGCTCAACACGCTGACCAACTCACACCGCTCGCGTCGGCGCAGGCCGATGGACTTCCCGAAGGCGCCGTACAGGCAGTGTTGAACGACCGTGATGGCAACTTGTGGGTTGGTACGCGACACGGCCTGTGGAAGCGCCAGACAGGAACCACGAAATTCGCCGCCTCTCCCCTGGTCACTCCCGAGGAAACCGAACCCGCGGTCACCCGCTTGCTCCAGGACAGCGCGGGCCGGATCTGGATCGGGACCCATGCCCACGGCGCCTACCTGTTTGAAGCGGGCGCGACCCGCGAAGTACGCGAAACGAGCGCGACATCAACACTGCAGTCCGACAGCGTAATCGCCATTGCGGAGGCGACCGCAGGTGAAGTCTGGCTCGGCACCGATGGCGGCGGCATTGTGGCCATCGACGCGCGCAGCGGTACCACTCACCGCATCCATCACTATCCGGATACTCCTACGAGCCTGAGCGACGACTACATCTATGCGCTCTACCGGGACCGCAGCGGCCTGGTATGGGTGGCCAACATCGGCGCGATCAGCCAACACGACCCGCAGCAGCAGGCGGTCGTCACACTGTTCGGCGCAACTGGTCGTCCCAACGGCATCAGTGGCAAGAAAGTGTTTGCGGTCACCGCCATGCCCGACGGGCGCATCTGGCTGAGCGTGGGCGCCGGCGTCGACATCATCGACCCGGTGCTGGGCCGCGTCGCGCAATTGATTCCCGACCCCACTCATCCCGACAGCGCGCTCCCCAAGGGCCGCGTGCAGAATATCGTCCTGGGTCGCAATGACACCGTCTACATTGCCACTCAACAGGGAATGTATGTGACGGACATCCATGCAAAGCCCGTCAAGCGCATGGAGCTGCCGGGCAGAAGTCCGGTGGCCGGCGTGCGCGCTCTGAGCTTCGATGCGGGAACTCTCTGGGTTGGCGGCGAGCAGGATGGCTTGTGGGCGGTCGATCTGAGCAATCCCGCCCACCCGCTCGTTGTCAGTCACGATGCGGCAGCCCAGCTCGGCGATGCCCGGATCACAACCCTCAACCGCGGACCCGACTCATCACTGTGGGTCGGCACACGCAGCAGCCTGGCGCAGGTCGATGTCTCCTCGGGAGCCATCGAGCGGGTACCGGCCAATTCCGCCGATCCAACTCAACTGTTGGACGGCTTCGTGGCAGCCACTCTCGTGGATCGCCGCGGACGATTGTGGGTCGCCTCCTTCGGCAGCGGGGTCCAGGTTCTCGAGAGCCGGGACGCCCAGGGACATTGGCGCTTTCGACGACTCGGCCTGCGTGAGGGACTGCCGCACCTGGGTGTCAACAAGCTGCTCGAAGACTCACACGGCAACATTTGGGTCAGCACCGACAACGGCCTGGCCGTCATCGATGGCACCCGCTTCACGATTCAGTCGATGCAGCGGCCGCAGGGCGTTGCCATGCGTACGTTCTGGACAGACTCGGGCACGGTGACGAGCGACGGCGAAGTTCTGTTTGGTGCCAATGGCGGCCTGACAGTGGTTCGGCCGGAGCGCATGAAATCCTGGGCCTACCAGCCACCCATCGTCGTCACTGACGTGCACTCGGACCGACGCGGCCTCAAAGTTGAATTCGCCGCCCTGGACTATTCCTCTCCCGAGCGCAACCGCTACGCCTACCGGCTGCTGGGCTTCGATCCGGACTGGATCACTACTGATGCCACCGTCCGCCTGGCCAGCTATACCAACCTGCCACCGGGCAACTACACATTGGAGCTGCGCGGTTCGAATCGCGACGGCCATTGGTCCGAGCCGTTACAGATGCCCATTCTCGTAGCGAGCGCCTGGTACCAGACTTTTGGATTCCGAACCGCCGCGGTCATCTTCGGTCTGCTGCTGATATCGCTGCTCGTGCAGGCACGCACCGTCTACCTGCGGCAACGACAGCGCGAGCTGCAAGCCCTCGTGAATGAACGCACCGCCGAATTGGAGAAGCGCAGTAACGAGCTGCGGGAAAGCCAGCGCCAACTGGAGCTGATTGCGTACAACGATCCGCTGACGGGGCTGCCCAATCGACGCCTGTTTGAAGACGATCTGAAGCATCGGGTGGCATCGGCCCTGCGCGACGGGGCGCCCTTCACCCTGTTGCTGGTGGATCTCGACGGCTTCAAAAACATCAACGACACGCTGGGACACGACGCCGGCGATGCATTACTGGTAACGATTGCGCTACGGTTGAGACATTCCGTACGTGAGGCAGATCGGGTCGCGCGCCTGGGCGGCGACGAGTTCGCGGTTCTGTTGACGCAGACCAGTGAGCTCGCATCGGTGGAGTTGGTCTGCCGGCGGATCCTGACGAGCCTGGCAGAGCCTATTGTATTCAAAGATCACATCATGCAGATGACAGGCAGCATTGGCTCGGCGCAATGCCCCAGCCAGGGATCGACCACAGACAGCCTCTACAAAGCCGCCGATACGGCCCTATACGACGCCAAGCGAAGCGGCCGAAACATGTGGAGTTGGTACAGCCACAACGTCAGACTCCGCGCGCGCGTTTCGGCAGCAGCCACCGCCAAATAGCGAAGCGCCCCGGACGCGAGCGCCGCCCCACCCGCTTGAGCTCGTAGCTGCGCGCGGCCATGAGCAGCCCTGCCTTGTCGATATCGAGCACCGCTCGTCGCTCGTGATCGTCGAGCCTCATTTCGTTGGCGCACTGCTCAGGCGCCTCCAAAAAGAGCTCCCGGAATGCGCGATCCGCATACAGCCGTGCCAGAAAGGTTTCAAACCGCGGCGAGCTCATGTGCTTCCTGTGAACGCCGAGCGCGCAGACGACCGGACTCGAGCGCCTCACGAGCCCCCTGCAGTTGTTGCAGCAACACTTTGAATTCGGGATAGCGTCCGTCGCGCTCCAGGATCACTGTGAGCGGTTGGGGGCAACGCTCGCCCAGCACCGCCAGCATGGCGAACACAATGTCAAGTACGTCGTGCACGTGATCGTCCAAGAGTCGACGCGAGCAGACACCATGCTCGGGAGAGTCGAGCCGGATCCATTCCCCGCCGCTGATGTGCACCACCTGGACCCTATGGAGCGGAAACGCTTGCAGATACTCGAATGGGTCGTGCCCGAAGTTCACCGCATTCGCATACAGGTTATGCAGATCGAGCAGCAGCCCGGCTCCGGCAGTTGTAACAATTCCGGTAACCCAGGCCGGCTCCGGCAGCGCAGAATCAGGCGGATCGATGAGCGTCGCAATATTCTCCAGGGCCGGCAATGTGCCCACGATGCCGCGCACGATCTCGATGTTGGCAACCGCGCCTTCCACGGTGTTGCTGTTGCGAGGAGGCGCTGCCAAATGGCCAATTTCGTAGCCACCACTGCGAACGAAGGCCAGGTGCTCCGACCACACCTGCGGTTCGATCGCATTGATCACTTTGGCCAGGCGTTCGACCCGCGAGGTGGCGACACGGCTGACCGAAGCAAGGCCGAGGGCGACTCCATGACCGATGACGGGAACCTCCTTGCCGAGGCTCCGCAAGGATCGCAACTGCTGCGACGATGCGTTGAAATAGTCATCGAGGATGACCTCGACGACATCGATGGAATCCAGATGGGTGTAGATGCTCGCAGCGAGAATGTCGCGCCAACCCAATCCAACGCGGTCCTGGATGCTCAACTGCCACAGCCCCCGCATCCCCCGCCGCCGCCACACCCGCCACCACCACCGCCGCAACTGCTTGCGCCGCTGCCACATCCTCCCGCAGAGTTGGATGTGCTCGAATTTGGAAACATCGCGTTCCAGGAGACCGCGTCCAGACCCCGCAGGGTGTAGATGCCAAAAACGGCCGCGAGGAGCGTCGCCTCCGCAACCGCATCGCCCTTCAACCTGTAAGCGCGGGACCGCAGCGAAGCAAACAGCGTTTTGAGGTTTGAAAGAGCCGTGTTGCCGGCCAGCGTGCGACGCCCCAGAGCTCGAAGGATGAGCACGAATCCAGCCACACCCGCCAGCAACACCAG
>JAXDQF010000013.1:0-4162 GCA_034668025.1 Gammaproteobacteria bacterium
TTCGAGCTCAATTTCAGCCGGGGCGGCGTATTCCTGCACGTACAGCCAGGTCAGATCAGGCTCGAGCGTACGGTAGATATCGATAGCGAACGCGTATTCCGGCATGTCCGCGTCATAAACGCGATAACAGGACACGTCAGAACGGGAAGCCCACGTCTGCAGACGTTTGAGGTTCTTGCCGAGCCGGTTGCCAAACATGCGGGCGCCCGGCGATTCCCGCAGGCTGGCGTCGGGTTTGGAGAAGCGACCCGGCTCGCGCTCGCTTTGCGCGTCGATTTTCAGGCGCAACAGCCTGCATTCGAGTGCGCCGTTCCACAGGGTGTGGGTACGGTAGGCACGAATGCCGAGCTCCATACCCAACTCGGGGGATCCAATCAACACGCCCGCAACCCAACCTTGGAATCGCTCGCGCAGCACCTTGCCGAGCTCACGGTGGATGGCTAGCGCGCCATCGTGGTCTTCCATGCGAACGCCGTAAGGTGGGTTCACACACAGCAGCCCGGCCGCAGTGTCGGCTGCAGGTGCGGCGTCTGCCAAGGCGCGCACTTCAAACTCCACCATGCGTCCCACACCAGCACGATCGGCGTTTCCCTGAGCGACACGGATCATCGCGCGATCACGATCGCTCCCTCGAATCACCAGTGGAGGATCCAGCGAAGCGCGAGCACGCGCCCTCGCCTCCCCCAACACCTCACTCCAAACCCCCGCATCATGCCCGCGCCACCCGAGAAACCCGTAGTAGTCCCGCATGAGCCCGGGCAAAATATCAGCCGCAATCATTGCAGCCTCGATCACCAACGTCCCTGACCCACACATGGGATCGAGAAACTGTGCACCCGAGACAGCCATCTCCCCCCACCCCGACCGCATCAACATCCCGGCGGCGACGTTCTCCTTGAGCGGCGCTTCGCCGGCCGCCCCACGATACCCGCGGCGGTGCAAGCTCTCCCCGGAGAGATCCAGTGACACCGTGATGAGGTTTCCGTTCGCATGGGCATGCACCCGTACGCTAGGCCGCTCGAGCGCAACATCGGGCCGCGACCCGGTCGCCTCCCGCAGCGAATCAACAATCGCATCCTTCAATTTCAACGCACCGAAGTGCGTATGAGTAATCAAAGGATGGCGTCCGCTGAAATCGCACGCGAGCGTCGCCCCAGCCGCGAGATGCGCGGACCAGTCGATAGTGCGAACGGCTTTGTAAAAGCCCTCAGCGTCTGGGACGTCAAAGCGTCCCAGCTCGAGGAACACACGATTGGCGATACGAGATTCTAGACATGCGCGATACGCCGTCCGCAGGCTCCCTGAGAAGGCGACACCGGTGGAACGCTCTTTAGCGCCTTCCGCCCCGAATGCCACCAACTCACGAGCCAGCAAATCGGCGAGTCCTCGCGGCGAGCTGGCGAGGAACTGCCTGGTTTCCATATTCAATGAGCTCAGGACAAATCGAGCCAGGTCGTCTTCAGCTCGGTGTACTTCTCGAGCGCGTGCAGCGACTTGTCGCGGCCGATTCCCGACTGCTTGAATCCACCGAATGGCACGGTGATGTCATCCGCGTCATAACAGTTGATGAATACAGTTCCGGCCCGCAGCGCTTTCGCCGTGCGGTGCGCGACGGTGATGTCGCGCGTCCATACGGCAGCCACGAGCCCGTAGATCACATCATTCGCAATCTCGATCGCCTCGTCGACAGTCTTGAACGTGATCGTGGACAACACCGGCCCAAAAATCTCCTCACGCGCAATCGTCATGCTCGGCCGAACGCCATCAAACACCGTCGGCTCGACAAAGTAGCCGCCGCTGTCCTCGCGAACCCTGCGGCCACCGAGGAACACGTTTGCGCCGTCCTTGCGACCGGCGTCAATGAAGCCCATCACCCTCTTCAACTGGATGTCGTCCACAATCGCACCGAGCTTGGTCTCAGAATCGAGCGGATCTCCCGGCGCCAGGCTCTTGCCAATGGCTTTGACCTTCTCCAGCACAGCATCTTTGACACTGTCCTGGACCAGCAGCCGCGAACCGGCGGAGCACACCTCGCCCTGGTTATCAAAAATCGCATAGGCAGCGGCCGTCGCGGCTTTATCCAGGTCCGGGCAGTCGGCCATCACAATGTTCGGCGACTTGCCGCCGCACTCGAGCGAGATGCGCTTCATGTTGGATTGGCCGGCGTACTGCATGATGTTGCGTCCGGTCGCTGTTGAACCGGTAAACGCGATGCAATCAACGTCCATGTGTAACGCGAGTGCCTTGCCGGCAGTCTGACCCAGACCGGGCACCACGTTGAACACACCATCAGGAATGCCAGCCTCAACAGCAAGCTGCGCCACCCGAATGGCTGTGAGAGGTGACTTCTCAGAAGGCTTGAGCACGAACGAATTGCCGGCGGCGAGAACTGGACCGATCTTCCACGCGGCCATCAGCAGGGGATAATTCCACGGCACGATGGCGCCCACGACGCCCATTGGCTCGCGCGTAATCAGCGCGAGCGCACCTGGTCCCGTCGGGGCAACCTCGTCATAAATCTTGTCGATGGCTTCCGCATACCACTCGATGCACCGCGCCGCAGAGGGGATGTCGACATTTAAACTGACCGAGATCGGCTTGCCCATGTCGAGCGTTTCGAGGAGCGCGAGCTCTTCGCTGTGCTGCCGAATGAGGTCGGCGAAGCGCTTCAAAATGACTTGGCGCTTGTTCGGTGCAAGGTTGGACCAGACACCCTTGCGGAAAGCAGCGCGCGCTGCACTCACCGCGCGATTGATGTCTTCGGTATCGCCAGAAGCCACGCGGGCAAGCAACTTACCCGTGCCCGGATTGACGGAATCAAACGTCTGGCCGGACGCGGCGTCCGTGTAATTGCCGTTAATGAATGCCTTGGTACGAATATCGAGACTGCGGGCTCGGTCGTGCCAAGAGATCTTGTTAGCAGCCATAAATTCTCCTCAAAAACTTGGAGGCGTGCTGGCACTGATGACCTCACACGCCTCGCGCCCCACATTCCGAAATCGGTGCGGCAACTGACTGGCGAAGTAGTACGCCTCGCCGGGCCCCAGCACACGTGTCGTTCCAGCTACCGTCAGCTCCAGGCGTCCTCGCACCACTACACCGCCTTCCTCGCCACGATGAACGATCATCTCATCGCCGGTGCCAGACCCCGCAGCATACCGCTCGTGCAGGATCGTGAGTTGCCGTCCAGGGCGCTGAGCAGCCACCAGTCGCAGCGACACCTCTTCGCTGCCGAGCTCTACCAGCTCGTCCGCCGTGAAGAATGTTTGCGGAGGTGTGCCCAGGTCGAGGGTAAAGAATTCGGCCAGGGACATCGGCACGCCGTCGAGCACCTTCTTGAGAGAGCTTACCGACGGGCTGACGCGGTTTTGCTCAATTAGGGAGATCAGTCCATTGGTCACACCGGCGCGGCGGGCCAGCTCACGCTGCGAGAGGCCGAACGTTGTCCGGATGCCGCGCAACCGCGCGCCCACGTCAATTGTCATGGCCCTTTGGATTTCCCTCGGTGTTTAAGATTTTCGACAAGAAGGGCGAAATGTCGGTCCGGATGGCCTCTTTTGTCAACTTTCCTTATCATCCAGGGCTCCCCTACCCCAACCGGAAGCCGAGCGCGCCATGTCCCGACCCGACCTCGAAGCGTATTGGATGCCGTTCACCTCAAACCGGCAGTTCAAGTCAAAGCCCCGGCTTTTGAGCAAGGCTTCCGGAATGCATTACTGGACACCCGATGGCCGGAAGATTCTCGACGCCGTCGCCGGACTCTGGTGCGTGAACGCGGGACATGGGCGCCGTGAGATCACGGAAGCGGTCTCGAGCCAGCTGGAAACGATGGATTACGCACCCCCCTTCCAGATGGGGCACCCGGCCGCGTTTGAGCTGGCGAACCAGCTGGTCAAGATCACGCCGCCCGGGCTCGATCACGTGTTCTTCACGAATTCCGGGTCGGAGTCAGTCGACACAGCCCTCAAGATCGCGCTCGCCTACCACCGCGCTCGAGGCGAAGCGACAAGGACGCGACTCATCGGGCGGGAGCGTGGCTATCACGGCGTCGGATTCGGCGGCATTTCGGTGGGCGGAATTCTGCCGAACCGGAAAATGTGGTCCAACTCGATGTTGCCCAGCGTCGATCACCTTGCTCACACCCACGACTTGGCGAAAAACG
>JAXDQF010000014.1:0-4556 GCA_034668025.1 Gammaproteobacteria bacterium
CATCTCCGGACAATACACCGATGTGCCAGGGTCTTTGCTCTTTCCTGTAGATCGGCGTGAAGCTGTGGATGGAGACGATCTGCGGCGTGGGATTGCGGGCAACGCTCTGTTCGATCACACCGGCCAGCGCGTGATGGTACAGCTCGTAAATCGATTGAACGCGTCGTGCGCGGTCCTCCGCTGAAATCGCGTGGTTTCCCGGAATGTCGGTGTCCTCGCTTCTCGTCACCACGGAGCCGTGATGAGTCGGGTCACGATTTACATCCAGGACCAGACGGGAGACCGTCGCATGAACCAGCGGCGCGTCCAACAGGTCCGACAGTCGACGCGCGAGCTCGAGAGCGCCGGGATCCCACGCAATGTGGCGTTCCAGCTCTCCGGGCGGCAGACCCAGGCCTTTCAGTGACGGCGGCACCCAATTCGACGCGTGGTCGCACACGAATACGAAGGGTCCACGGCCGTCAGGATTGTCAACGGCAACGGCCTCTCGACCGAGCCAAGTGGAAAGTTCCAGCACGGTGAGGAAGATTCTACCGCGTTCGCCATGAACCTTTGCGGCCGCTCGCGAGTTTCATGGTGATGTTACGCATACGTCGCTCGTTCCCACTCTCGTTTGTCTTTCTTGGGATCAGTGTCCTTCTTCTAAGTGCTTGCCTCCTAAGTGCTTGCAAGGGGGGAGGCAAAGACGACGCTTCCGATTCCGGTACGCCACCCACGACACCGGCTCCGCCGCAGCGCGGAGCCTTGCTCACCAAACCTGCACCCCTGGTGAAGTCCTATTCCACGACTGACCTGCTGGCATTGCTCGGCGGCAGCGACGTGGGCAAGGAGTTGTTGAGCCTGGCCTACACTCCCAAGTGTGGCTTGGATGTCTATCAACTTACATACGAGACAGCGGGTGGCAAAGGGGAGGCGGCGAAAGCCTCCGGTGCTCTGATGGTGCCGACGGGTACCGATCCGTCCTGCCAGGGGCCGCGTCCCGTACTGGTCTATGCACATGGCACGACCGCTGACAAAACGTACAACATCGCCATGCTGCAGAATGCGAATGCCTACGAGGGGGTGCTGCTGGCGGCCGTCTTTGCGTCCCGTGGGTATATTGTTGTGGCACCTAACTATGCGGGCTACGACACGTCGGACCTTCCTTATCATCCGTATTTGAATGCCGATCAGCAGTCAAAAGAGATGATCGACGTTGTCGTGGCCGCCCGCAGCGCCCTTCCGGTCGCGACCGCAACCAGCGTGACCGACAATTCGAAGCTGTTCGTCACAGGCTATTCGCAAGGCGGTTTTGTCGCCATGGCTGCGCACAAAGCCATGCAGGCGGCGGGAATGGCGGTCACGGCCTCAGCACCGATGTCGGGTCCGTACGCGCTCGCGGCATTCGGTGATGCAATCTTTGCGGGGCAGGTCAACAGCAGCGGCTCGTTGAATCTGGCGCTGATCACGTCGAGCTATCAAAATTCGTACGGCAACCTCTACGCTCAGCCAACCGACATGTTCGAGGCGCAATACGCGCCTACCATCGGATCATTGCTCCCGAGCGCAACTCCCATCACGACGATTTATGCCAATGGTCAGCTGACCCAGGACGTTGTGTTCAGCAGCACGCCTCCCGCACCGGAGTTTGCGGCGCAGACACCGGCCACTCAGCCGGCGGCGCTCGCGCCTATTTTCGCGAAGGGGTTTGGCACGCCCGACCTGGTCACCAACACCTACCGGCTCGCTTACCTGCGCGATGCGCAAGCAACTGCCGACGGCGGATTTCCGACTGTCTCGACAGGCATTCCTGCCGCGGCGCCCACCAACACACTGCGACAGAATTTGAAGACCAACGACCTGCGCAACTGGACCCCGACTGCGCCCCTGCTGATGTGTGCGGGCGACCAGGATCCGACCTCGTTCTATCTGAATACCCAGTTGATGCAGAACTATTGGACTGCCATCAGTCCACCGGGTCCCAGCGCAACCGTGACGGTGCTGGATGTGGATTCAGCCGTGACTGCAGGCGACCCGTATGCCGATCAGAAAAATGGATTTGCTGCGGCGAAAGCACTAGTGGCTGCCAACGCCGTCCTGGGTGGGGCGACCGATGGAGGCGCTACAGCCGTGCTCGAGGCGTATCATGCGCGACTCGTTCCGCCTGCTTGCCTGAGTGCGGTAAAATCCTTTTTCGACGGATTTCAATGAGGGTGAAATGGCAACTAAGCTTGACAAGCTGCTGAAGCGAGAGATTGATATTGATGGCAAACCGTACATGGTTACGCTCTCCCCGGATGGAGTGAAGCTCACCGAGAAGGGCAAGCGCAAAGGCCAGGGTGTGTCCTGGAAGGGACTGGTCAATGGCGAAGCGGCAACGGCGCTGTCGTTGACAGGCGGCTCGTCAGAATCTGAGTCTGATTCCGAGACGGAATCGGCCGCAGAGCATTCCTAAGTCGTAAAACCCTGGCGGGGGTACGGCGGCTCCTTGCGATTCCCTGCTGCAGCCAATGCAGCTCGCTTTGAGCCGTTCCGCTGATTGCCGCACGTACCCCTGCCGGCGCCTCCGTGCGCTTTTAATTCCTTTGGCTTCTTCCTAACTCCCAGTGTGATAGATGTTAGGAAGCACACGCGTTTATAACCATTAGACCAAAGGCGTGAAGTGGGTGACTCGTCTCACAGTTGCTCAACGCAGACACCCGGTGATGGGTGCACGATGCTTGATCGTCTTCATACAGACTGTGGTTTCAATCTTCTGCACGCCCGGCAGTTGCGAAATCTCCATGCGCAACAGGCTGTCGAGCTCGGCAATTCCCTCCACCAGCACGTGCATCAGATAGTCCGCCTGGCCCGCAGTGGTGAAGCACTGGAGCACGGCCGGATGCTGTAGCACCGCCGCCTCAAACTCCGCGTGTTGAACGGAGCTCAGGGTGACCTGGATGAACGCCTCGACCTCGAGCCCCAGCCGCCGGGAGTCGATCTCCGCCCGGTAGCCCCGGATCACCCCCGAGCGCTCCAGCTCACGTACCCGCTGCCAGCACGGTGTTTTTGAAAGTGCGACCTGTTCGCCAATTTCGGCGAACGATTGGCGGGCATCGTCCTCGAGCAGCGTCAGGATACGGTGGTCAATCTTATCCATATCGTCCCTGTATAAAGGGTTCTTCATAGATCAGCGTCCTACGATAGCACCGTAATTCAGTCCATTCGCCTGAATGTCGCCGCCCATGAACGTGGCAAAAATGACACCGGTTACCCTGATTTTGGTTCCCATGCCTGTCCCGGTTGCGTAGCATTTCTGCTGCATTGCGAAATAAGCGGTCTGCCGGAATACCCGGGGGGTTCATGAATCGGCGCTGGATGTGCTTGCTTTTCATTTCTCTCGTGGCGGCAGGTGCTGCTGTCACGCGCGCCGCCGACGTTCCCGACTCCGTGAGCATCAAGGTTGGACAGGAGATCTTTGTCTCATTCGCGTCGAACGGTGACAGCCTGGTCAGTCCTAAGACCCTACCGGACGCGAACGGCCCCGACCCCGCGGTCACCATACAGCTGAGCCAAAGCGGGCCCACACGGACGCTCCTGGTGACGAATCCCTATGCCCGGGGACTGGGTTACCGGGTCTCGGCCCGGAAGCGTGGCAGCCGCAAGGAGACGGAGCTGCCGGTCAGCTCTGTCCGCAGCGGACAACAGAGCGTGATGACATTGGGTGAGCCCTTCGACGAGCTCGTGCTGTACGAATTCCATCTGCAAGGCTGACAGCCGAGCTGAAAACTGGTGTAGTCGCACCCTGGGGCAGAAATCGCAAGGAAGCCTCAATAAGGGGGATCTCAGTGGCCACACCAGCACAATATGCTAAGAACGGCAGCGTGGCGGGTTTCGATAAGGCCCACCGCACCGTCATTTTCGCGTCATCACTCGGCACTGTGTTCGAGTGGTACGACTTCTATCTGTACGGCTCGCTGTCAGCCGTCATTGCCAAGCAGTTCTTTGCCGGCGTCAATGAAACCACCGGTTACATTTTCGCGCTGCTGGCCTTCGCCGCCGGATTCTTCGTGCGACCCTTCGGCGCCCTGGTGTTTGGCCGCATCGGCGATCTCGTCGGCCGCAAGTACACCTTCCTGGTGACCATTGTCATCATGGGTAGCTCAACAGCCCTGGTCGGCATGTTGCCGAGCTACGCAAGCATCGGGGTCTGGGCACCAATCATATTGATCACATTGCGTCTTCTGCAGGGCCTTGCGCTGGGTGGCGAATACGGCGGCGCAGCTACCTATGTTGCTGAGCATGCACCGCCGAACCGTCGCGGCTTCTACACGAGTTGGATCCAGACCACGGCCACACTCGGGTTGTTCCTGTCCCTGTTGGTGATCCTCCTGTGCCGTGTCTCACTCGGCGATCAGTTTGAAGTCTGGGGCTGGCGCATTCCGTTCCTGGTGTCGATCGTGCTGTTGGCCGTGTCGGTGTACATCCGCCTGCAGTTGAAGGAATCACCGGCCTTCACCGAGCTGAAGAACCAGGGGCTGCTGTCCAAGGCGCCGTTGACCGAGGCATTCGCCCGTTGGCCGAACCTCAAGCTCGTG
>JAXDQF010000015.1:0-17518 GCA_034668025.1 Gammaproteobacteria bacterium
GGGCACCGGCGGCCCGCTCGATGAGCTGCCGCAACTCGGCTTCCGCCTGGGCGGGATTCTCTTCGGGAATGATCCGCCGGTCGATTCGGAACGTGACCTGATCCGGCACCACGTTGGTGTTGATGCCTCCTGAGATCAAACCGACGTTGATGGTGGAGCAGGTAATTCCGTTGACGGCCGAACGCCGCGCCGTCAACTCAGCTCTCGAATCGTAGATAGCCTGCAGAATTCGCGTGGCCGCCGCCAGCGCGTCAACGCCGGATTCCGGCATGGCCGCGTGCCCCTGCCGCCCCTTCACCGTCACTTCGAGATGTAGACAACCGCTGTGCGCGGTCGTTACCGCATAAGAGAACCCGGCACAAATAGCGTAGTCGGGACGACTCAACCCTTCCGCCAGCAGCCATCGCGGGCCGATCTCACCCCCGACTTCCTCGTCGTAAGTGAAATGCAATTCCACGATGCCATTCAAAGACTCCGGCGGCAGGCCCTTCAGGGCCAGCAGCGCAAAAGCGTAGGTGGCAAAATCCGACTTGCTGACAGCAACTCCGCGACCGTACATGGTGGGCCCGTGGACGGGATCGTCGACTACGGCCGCGCCGTACGGGTCCTGTGTCCAACCCTGGCCCGGTGGCACAACATCACCGTGAGCGTTCAGGGCGATCGTGGGGCCGCCACTTCCGAAACGCTGTCGCACGATAATGTTGGTGGCGGAAATCATGCCGGCTGCCCGGACCGTCGCGTCGGACGGCGCGTGCATCTCAACGGTCAGGCCCAGACCCTCCAACAGCTCGCGTGCGCGCTTGGCGTGCGCAGCGCAATCACCGGGGGGATTGTCGGTCGCGATCTTGACCAACGCCGCGAGGAATTCGCATTCGGAGGCGAACGCCTGGTCGACGATTTTCCCGATCGAAGTATCTACTTGGGTCATGGTGTGAAGCTCAGTAAGAATTCTCGAAAGGCGCGGGCCGCCAGGGCGGTGTCGGCCTCGCTCAATGTTTCCAGGGGACTATGGCTGATGCCCCCGTGACCGCAACGGACAAACAGCATGCCCACCTCAGTCAGCTCCGCCATCACCATGGCGTCGTGGCCGGCGCCGCTGGGCAATCGCAAGGGCTCGACCCCGGTGACCTTCTGGATGCTGTCGGCCCAGCGTCGTTGCATTTTGCTGGCACAGGGGACGCTGTTTATTTCCAGTACCTTGCGCCACTCCACTCCGAGTCCGCGGCGTGCACCGATGCGCTCGCATTCTGCCTGGACATCGGAAAACGCATCATCTCGGATAGCGTCCGTGCCAGAGCGGATGTCCACACTGAACTCGCATCGGCCTGGTATGACGTTGATGGCTCCGCCGGGTACGTTCAGCTGTCCGACTGTACCCACGAGTCCCGGCACTCGCTGGCAACGCTTTTCGACAGCGAGCACCATTTCCGCCGCCCCAGCGGCCGCGTCACGGCGCAATTGCATTGGAACGGTTCCGGAGTGGCCGGCAATACCGGTCACAGCCACGATAGATCGAATGCTGCCGGCGATCGAGGTCACGACTCCCAGTGCCCGGTTGGCTTCGAGGAGTGTTGGACCCTGTTCGATGTGCACTTCGACGAAGCCGAGCAACTCGCCGGGATCCAGGGCGGCTGACGCAATTGTCTGCGGGTCGGGCTCCAGGTCCGCTTCCCGCATTGCGTCGCGCAGGCTGATCCCGTTTGCGTCCACGCTGTCCAGCAACGCGGGATCGAATCGGCCTGCGAGCGCGCAACTCCCCAGAAAGGTCGACTTGAAGCGCACGCCTTCTTCCTCGGCGAATCCAATGATCTCCAGCGTATAGGGGAGCTGGCGGCCCTCGCGACGCAATTGTGAGACCACTGTGATGGGCAGCAGGATTCCCAGTCGTCCGTCGTACTTACCGGCATTCACGACGGTGTCGTAGTGCGAGCCTGTGAGTAATGTCCCGGCGCCTGGGGAAGTCCCCTGTAGCCGTCCTATGACGTTGCCGACGGCATCCATCTCAACAGTCAGCCCGCTGGCCAACATCCAATCACGTATCTGCGCTGCCGTTGCACGGTGGGCCGGTGTCAAATACGAACAAGTCAGCGCGTCATCACTCTCACTGATCAGCGCCAAATGCTCCGCCATGGAATGGATTCGGGCGCTGATGTCTTCTTCGAGGAGATCCGTCAAGCGAAAGGCGGCGATTCGGGAGATCTGTTGCAAGGCCTCCATTCGCTCTGCATCCAGGGTATTGCCCACGCGCCGCTCGAGCTCTTTGAGTATCGAGGAACGATTGTGCCCCTTCACCGCGAGCACGAACGGAAAGCCGAATCGGTCGACGTACGAGGAGTTGAGCTGCGTGAGCCGGGCGAGCTCTTCCGGGCTACAAGCGTCCAGGCCCGCTCCGTGCTGCTCGCGACTCGAGTCGGGTGTGAGCTCGCCCTTGGCTGCCGCGCGGCCCGCAAGCTGTGGGTGCGCTCGAATCAGAGCCAGCTGCTCATCTGGACTCGCAGCCAACACCCGCGAGCTCATCGCCGTATGCAGGTCCAACACAGAGCGAAACGGCCTCATTCCGGCCGCGCGCTCGGGGATCCACGGTGAGCGCTCCCAGATTGACTGGAGAGCGCCGACGAATTCCGGCACTGACATCGCATTGAGTTGTGAGACCGAAGTCACGGCGTTCCACTGTTCCCCGTGGCCGTGAAAGGGTACGTGGCTACCCAATGCCTGGCGATATCGGCACGCCGACAGATCCAGACATGTTGATGGCCCTGGACGTAATCGAGAAATCGCTCCAGGGCCGCTATCCGGCCAGGGCGTCCGATGAGCCGCGCGTGCAGCCCGACGGACAACATCTTGGGACGGTTCAGGCCCGAGGGATCACCTTCCGCATACAGGGTGTCGAAGGCGTCACGGAGGTAGTCAAAGAACTGCGTGCCCGAATTGAAGCCTTGCGGGCTCGCAAACCGCATGTCGTTACTATCGAGCGTATAGGGCACCACTAGATGGGGCACTGTGCGGTTACCACCCACAGTCACTTCGGTCCAATAGGGCAAGTCATCCGCATACGAATCGGCGTCATACAGGAAACCGCCGTGCTCAACGACGAGTCGACGCGTATTGGGACTGTCGCGGCCCGTGTACCAACCCACAGGTGCTTCCCCCATCACGTCCCGCAGTATCGCGACTGCCTCCGTCAGATGGGCTCGTTCCGTTGCTTCATCCACGAGCTGATAACTGATCCAACGCAACCCGTGACCGGCAACCTCGTGACCGAGCTCCCGATACGCCGCGGCCGCTTCCGGATGGCGTTGGAGTGCCACGGCGGCAGCAAACACGGTCAGTGGCAAACCGCGTTTTTCGAACACCCGCAGCACGCGCCACAGCCCCGCGCGTGAACCATATTCAAACAGCGACTCCATGCTCATGTGACGCATCGGAAATGCCTGCGCGCCAATGATCTCGGAGAGAAATGTCTCGGAGGCCGCGTCGCCGTGCAGCACGCTGTTCTCTGCACCTTCCTCGTGGTTCAGAACAAACTGCAGGGCCACGCGCGCCTGGTTCGGCCATTGAGCATGGGGTGGGTGGCGGCCGTAGCCCGCGAGATCGCGGGGATAGACGTCCCCCGCCCCGGTCATGGCTCGCGCCTGCTCGGCGCGGCGAGCACGGACTCGAGGTCGATCGATTTTTCTTCCGGGTCCTGCAGGCGCAGATCGGCCAGCACATGATCGAGATGCCTGACCATCAGATCGACGGCACGACGATCCCCCTTCTCGAGCGCGGTCACCAGCCGCTCGTGCTCGTCAGGTGGGCAGGTCGGCGTGTTGGGCGTCTGGTAGACCGCGATGATCAGTGACGATCGGGAAATCAGATCGCGCAACAGGTCGACCAGAATGCGGTTGCCGGCGCCTTCCGCCACCACGAGATGAAATTCGCCGGACAGCTTCAGGGCTGCGCGCCTGTCATTGTCGCGCCACGCAGCTTTTTCCCTCGCCAGGTGGGCGTGGACCCGCTTGAGGTCCTCGCGGGTCGCAGCGTCGAGAAAACCGCTTACAGTACCCGTCTCCAACACTCGACGCGCGCCGAACACCTCACGCGCTTCTCGAATGGTGGGCTTGGCCACCATGGCGCCGCGATTCGGCATCAGGGTCACGACATTCTCGTGCGCGAGCCTTTGCAACACCTGACGAAGCCGTGTCCGGCCCAAACCGAAGATTTCGCACAAGCGCTCTTCAACCAACCGTGTTTCCGGCGGCAGGCTGTGGTCCATGATCGCGGACCAGATGCGCTCGTGGACTTCCGCCGGATCGGCCGAATCCGAGCTCGCGCGGCGAACGGTCGCCGTGGGGGCCATGCCCTTATGGGTTTTGCGCTGCCCGGTGCTGCGTGCCGCAGCACCCCGTTTTCCAGTCGGCGGGCTCATGAATGAGGAGTCCGAAAGTGTGTACGAAATCCAAACCGATTGTGCACAAATCACTGAGGCGAATTATCAGGCATTGGCGGCGCCGGCGCCATGTCAGCGTGCACCCGCTCGCCCAGAATGTAGGTGGCGCTGACCGTACGGTCATCGCCGAGCGTCATCAGGATCAGCAACTTCTCCTCGAGTGTGCTCGAGCTGCTCATCCGCCGGGCAAGCAATGCGGGCGTGCACAGGTTGAGGGCAATGAAATCGGCTTCGCAACCGGTGGTAAAACTCCCGATGCGCCCCTCGAGACCCAACGCGCGGGCCGCTCCCCGTGTGGCCAGATAAAATGCCCGCAGAGCAGACAGATGTTGACCGGACGATTGCGATACCTTGTACGCATCACCCAGGGTGCGCAACATGCTGAAGCTCGTCCCACCACCGACATCGGTCGCGATGGAAAAGCGCATCCCTGCGGCGTCGCTGGCGGCGATATCAAACAAGCCGCTGCCCAGATACAGGTTGGAACTGGGGCAGAACGCCGCCGCCGCACCTGATTGCGCCATCCGCCGCCGATCCGCCGCGTCGAAATGAATGCAATGCGCGTAGATGGAGCGCTCCCGCACCAATCCGTAGCGGTCATAGATATCCAGATAACTGCGCGCGTCGGGAAACAGCTCCTGCGCCCACGCGACCTCGGCCACATTCTCAGCGACGTGACTCTGGATCAGAACCTCGGGAAATTCCCGGGCCAGAAGTCCTGCCGCAGCGAGCTGCTCCGGTGAGGAGGCGGGCGCGAAGCGGGGGGTGATGGCATAGAGCAGGCGCTCGCGCCCGTGCCATTCTGCAATGAGCCGGCGCGAATCGCGGTCACCGGATTCCGCGGTGTCGCGCAGATCTGCGGGGCAGTTACGATCCATGAGGACCTTGCCCGCGATCATGCGCAAGTTACGCTGCTCGGCGGCTTGGAAGAACGCCTCGGCGGATGCCGCATGCACGGTGCAAAACACCAGTGCCGTGGTGGTGCCGTTGCGCAGCAGCTCGTCCAGAAAGAACTCGGCCACCGCGCGAGCGTGTACCGGGTCCCCAAACTGCCGTTCAACCTTGAAGGTGTAGTTCTCCAGCCACTCGAGGACATCCTGGCCGCCGGATGCAATGACATCCGTCTGGGGATAGTGAATGTGCGTATCAATGAAGCCCGGGAGCAGCAGATGCCCGGCATGGTTCACGATTTCGAAACTGTTGCTCAGTCCGGGCAACAGGGTCGCGGCCGGTCCCACCGTGACGACCCGGTCCTTGTCGACCAACAGCAGTCCGTCCTCGAAGTATTCGTAGCTGCCGGGTGTGCTCGCTGACCCGGGGTCCGATAGAAAATGCAGAATCGCGCCCCGATGGGCGCGCTGCGGTCGCGGGACCTCAGCGAGGGGCGACATTTTGCAGCCAGGTCAGCATTTCCACCCGCTCCTCTTCGGTAATGCCCGTGATATTGCCCAGGGGCATGGCGCGCGTGGCCACCTGCTCATGCATCTGCACGACGTGTGCCAGGATGTGCTCGGGTGTATCGAGCAGCACTCCGTTCGGTGGCGCCGTGAAACCGGGTTGAGTTGGATTGGCCGCGTGACAGCCCGTGCACCGTGCGGCGACGATCGACTGGATTCGCGCGAAGGAGGGCACGGCTGCAGGTCCCCCGGACGTATGGACCGGTGCGAGAGCGAATGCAACGCCGCCCAACAATAAAACACCCAGCACCGCCGTCCACGGTGAGGTATGGCCCGCTCTTTCGGCAGCTTTGTGGCGTTGCACGAAGTAAACGCGGATGCACGCACCGGCGGCGCTCATCGCTATCAGCACCAGATAATTGTAGCGGGCGCCGAAAGTCATGGCGTAGTGGTTGCTGATCATGACGAACAGCACCGGCAACGTGAAGTAGGTGTTGTGAGTCGAGCGCAGTTTTCCGGCGATGCCATGCCGCGGATCGGGATCGCGACCCGCTTGCTTGGCCCGCACGAGCTCACGTTGGCCGGGAATGATGACAAAGAAGACGTTCGCCGCCATGATCGTGCCCAGCAGCGCGCCGAACTCGATGAAGGCGCCCCGACCGCTGAACAGATGGCACAGGCCCCAGGCGGCGCCGGCAAGCAGCACTGCCAGTAGGGCGCCGAGCAGACCGCCCCTGCGGCCCAGAGGCGACCGACACAACAGGTCGTAGATGAGCCAGCCACCGACCAGAAACGCAATACCAATGGCAATCGCCGTGGGTTTGGATAGCGCCGCCACGGCTGGATCGATCAGGTAGACATCCGCCTGCGCGTAATACAGCAGGCACAACAGGAAAAAGCCTGACAGGAAGGTGGTGTAAGCCTCCCAATAAAACCAGTGGAGGGTTGGCGGCAGGACCGGGGGTGCAACCCGGTACTTGCGTGAGTTGTAGAAGCCGCCGCCGTGGACGGCCCACAGCTCGCCGGCGATGGCCGGGTCTGCCCCCGGGGCCAACCTGACCAGGTGATTGTCGAGCCAGATGAAATAGAAGGACGCGCCGATCCAGGCAACCCCCGCGACCAGGTGCAGCCAGCGGCCCAACAGACTCAACCACTCAATGAGATAGGGGTTCATGGGGCTGCGCCGGGATCATGCATCGGGATGAAAGCCTTGCCCCAGGGAGGCTGGCTGATTCAAACGGATGGTGCGCGGATCGCGGCAGATGATGACCAGGACGATAATGGTCGCCGCGTAGGGCAACATCGAGAAGAGCTCGCTCGGGATCGCCAATCCAAATCCCTGCACATACAACTGCAGCACCGTAACGCCGCCGAACAGATACGCGCCAAGCAGGACGCGCAGTGGCTTCCAAGTGGCAAATACCACGAGTGCCAGTGCAATCCACCCGCGCCCGGCGCTCATACCTTCGACCCACATCGGCGTGACGGCAGTCGATAGATAAGCTCCGGCAATCCCACTCATGGCCCCGCCAAACATCACCGCCAGGTAGCGTATGCGCGTGACAGGCTGGCCCAGAGAATGCGCGACATCCGGCGATTCACCGACAGCCCGCAATTGCAGGCCGGCGCGCGTGCGCTTCAGAAATACATCAACGGCCACGAACAGCAGAATCGATCCGCAGATCGGAATGTCCAGATGAAACAACGGTCCGATGACGGGCCACCCGCTCAGCCACGGGATGGCGATCGATTGCAATCCTGTGATGGGCAGCCCCGTGTAGCTGCGTCCCGCGAAGGCGCTCGCGCCGAGACCAAACAACGTCAGTGCGAGGCCGGTCGCGACCTGGTTCGCTTGCAGAGTGAGGGTCAGAAAGGCGAACAGCAATGACAGGACGACCGCCGTACCCATGGCCGCGAGGTAGGCCAGCGGCAGGTTTCCGGTAGTCGCGCCCACTGCAAATGCGGCCAGGGCGCCAACCAACATCATGCCCTCGACGCCGAGATTCAGGACGCCCGCGCGTTCCGTCACCAGCTCGCCGAGCGCGGCATAGATCAACGGTGTTGCCGCCACGACGGTGCCGCTCAAAATGGGAATTAGCGTTGCCATCAGGGTGTTTGAACCGCTTCCCCGATGACATCGGATGCGGCCTCGCGTTGCACCCGGCGCAACCGATAGGCGACAAACAGCTCGGCACCGAGCAAATAGAACAGCAGCGTCCCCTGGAACAGGCCGCTCACAGCCGACGGCAGCTGCAGCTCGAGTTGTACTGATTCGCCTCCCAGATACAACAGCGAAAGGAGCAGGGATGCGAGCACGATGCCGACAGGATGCAGACGACCAATGAACGCCACGATGATGGCGGCAAACCCGTAGCCGGGCGAAATCGACGGCTGCAGTCGCCCAATAGGACCCGCCACTTCGCAAATGCCAGCCAATCCCGCCGTTGCCCCACCCACCAGCAGCGCCAGCCAGATGTTGCGTTTCTCGCTGAAGCCCGCATAACTGGCCGCCGCCGGCGCGAGCCCCGCGACCTGCATTCGGTAGCCGGCGAACGTTCTGCTCAGGAAGAACCAGGCGCCGGCGGCAAGGCACAAGGCAACAGGGAAAGCGATGGTGGTGCGACCGCCTTCGAACAGAGTCGGGAGCACCACGGCATCATCGAAGACCTTCGACTGCGGGAAGTTGAATCCAGTCGGGTCGCGCCACGGCACCCGAACGATCCAGGACAGGAACAACTGCGCAATGTAAACGAGCATGAGACTGACCAGGATCTCGCTCGTATGAAACCGAGATCTCAACAGTGCGGGGATGGCGGCCCAGGCCGCGCCCCCGAGCGCCCCCGCAATGAGCATTGCCGGGATTGTCAGGGATCCCAGCGTGTTGCCCCAGAATAAAGCCACACCGCTGCCGCTGATCGCACCCAGGGTGAATTGTCCCTCGGCCCCGATATTCCAGACGTTGGCCTTGAATCCGATGGCGAGCCCCAAGGCACACATCATCAGAGGCGTCGCCTTCAAGAGCAGCTCGCCCACGCCATAGGCGGATGAGATGGGCGACAGGAAGTACGAGTGCAGCGCTGCGATCGGCTCTTTGCCGAGGAGCGCGAAAGCGATGTAGCCCGTCAGTAGCATCAACACTGTGGCGACGGCGGGCGCTGCGATGCGCATTGTCGCCGATGGTCGTGGGCGCTTCTCGAGTCGCAGCGGCCAATCAAGCACGTTCGCGCACCTCGTCATGTGCTTTGGGGACGCCGCTCATGAGTGTGCCGACGTCTTCACTCGTCAGCTCACCTGCATCGTACAGTGGCGACAGCCGTCCGCCGGCTAGAACCGCGATCCGATCGCATATCGTGAACAACTCTTCCAAATCTTCGGAAACCACCAGCACGGCGACTCCGCGCTCGCGCAGATTAACCAGCGCCTGGTGAATGAGCTGTGCGGCACCTATATCTACGCCCCAGGTTGGCTGCGCCACGATCATGACTTTCGGCTCAAAACGGACCTCGCGCCCGACAATGAATTTCTGCAGGTTGCCTCCTGAGAGGCTCTGCGCCAGGGAATCCTCGTCAGCGCCCTTGACTTGGAATGCTGCGATTGTTTCGCGAGTAAAGGTGCGTGCGGCGCCGCCTCGCACCAGGCCATTGCGCACCAGCCCGAAGTGGGAGCCGGTGAGCACGGCGTTCTTCGTCAAGCTCATTGCGGGAACCGAGCCGCGACCGAGGCGCTCCTCCGGCACGAATGTCAGGCCCAGCTGCCGGCGCTCAGCCGGATCCAGATCGTCGGCGGCGCGCCCACAGATTCGCAGCTCACCGGAGTGTGGACCGCGACTCTCGCCGCAGAGCGCAGCCAACAGCTCCCGCTGGCCGTTTCCTGACACGCCGGCGATGCCGACCATTTCGCCCTCTCGGACGGCCAGTCCGATTTCACTGAGGCTGGTGCCGAACGGGTCCGGGGTGGCCATCGAGAAATCACGTAGCTCGAGACGCGGCACGCCGGGCGCTCGCGGTCGTACCTCACATTTTTTGAGGTCCGCGCCGACCATCATGCGTGCCAGGCTCTGGCGCGTTTCGTTGCGGGGATCAGCCACACCGACGACCCGACCCGCCCGCAGGACCGTGGCCGAATCGCACAACGCACAGATTTCATCGAGCTTGTGACTGATGTAAAGGATGCTGACTCCCTCACTCGCAAGCTGGCGCAGAGTCTCAAACAGTTTGAGCACGGCCTGTGGGGCCAGCACTGATGTCGGCTCGTCCATGATCAGTAAGCGCGGCGATTGCAGCAGGCACCGCACGATTTCCACGCGCTGGCGCTCGCCGACCGACATGTTATGCACGAGCTGATGCGGTTCGACCGGAACTCCATACTGCGCTGACACTTCCGTTATGCGTGCAGCCAGATCATTAGGGCGCATGCCATCGTCCATCGCGAGGGAGATGTTTTCAGCGACGGTCAGCGTCTCGAACAGGGAGAAATGTTGGAACACCATGCCGATGCCAAGTCGCCGCGCCTGCGCGGGGCTCGCGATCGTGACGCGCTTTCCGTTCCACTCGATGACGCCGGCGTCCGGCCGCACCAAGCCGTAGACGATCTTCATCAACGTGCTCTTGCCTGCGCCATTTTCGCCGAGCAAAGCGTGTATCTGGCCAACCCCGACTGTCAGGTCGACGTGATCACTGGCCAGCGTACTCGGATAGCGCTTGACGATTCCTCGCAGCGCGAGCCGGGGTGTTTGTTCACTCGAGATCATCGGACGTGCTCATGGGAAGACGCGCAGTTCGCACAGTCAGTGGAGCGGCACAACGACTCTTGCAGCGACCCAGCCGGGTGCGGCTCGGCGGTCACAGCCGTCGCGGCGGTCGCAACGGCCAGCGACTCGAAGACCTGTAGCAACTGTGCCGCCACGGCGATGGCAATGGCCGCCGGCCATTTACTGTCAATTCTGCCGATCCCGATGGGACACACCAGTCGCGCGATCATCTCAGGCGAAATCCCATCACGCGCCAGCCGGGAGCGAAATTTCGCCGCCTTGCTGTTGGACCCTATCAGGCCGAGCCACCCAAACTCGCCGCGCTCCAAAATCGCCCGGCACAACGAGTAGTCCACCGCATGATCATGCGTCATGATGAGATGACACGCATTGACGGGGGCCGCTGCCACGATGCTGACCGGCTCCGACACCGCCAGCGCGTGTACGTTTTCCGGCAGATCAGCAGGCAGTAACTGCGGACGCGAGTCCACCCATGTCACGTCGAACGGCAGATCGGATATCACTCGGATCAGAGCCTGGCCGACGTGGCCGGCGCCATGAAGCCACAGGGTAGGGCGCCCCTTCGCGACGACGTCCGACACGTGTCGCAGGAAGGGCAAGTCGGCTCGTGTGAAGCGTTCCAGTCGGAGTTGGACTGAGCCGCCGCAGCACTGGCTCAGCTCGCGACCCAGAATCACCGACCATACTCGAACAGCGGGTCCGTCCACATCCGCCAGCAACTCATGTGCGGCTCGCATGGCCTCCCACTCCAGATGGCCGCCGCCGATGGTGCCTTCGGCCCCACTTTCCGACACGAGCATGCAAGCACCCGGCTCGCGTGGCGCAGAACCTTTCACCTCAGCGACGACAACCCGTACTGCGGGCGCCGTACTCGCCTCCAGGATCCGAACCAGCGCGCGCGGCCAGTCCATGCGCAGCGGACGTAGCCAATGCCCACGGGCCGCATCTGTCCCGTTGTCTGATGAGCTCATGCGACTTTCCCAGCCTTCATTTGCCCAATCGTTCGCAGTACCGATTCCGGCGTTGCGGGAGCGGACAGCTGTGGCACAGACCCTTCCGGTCCACAGGCGGCACACGCATCACCGATTGCGTGAAACACAGCTATCGCCAACATCAGCGGTGGCTCCCCCACGGCCTTGGATCGATAGATCGTCTGTCTCGGATTGGGCGCCCGCTCGAGCAATCTCACCCGAGTGTCCAGCGCCCAATCGCGGGCAGTGGGGATTTTGTAGGTTGAAGGTGCGTGAGTCTGCAACACGCCCTTGTCATTCCAGAACAACTCTTCCGAAGTCAGCCAGCCGATACCCTGCAGGAAGCCGCCTTCGATCTGGCCCAGGTCAATCGCGGGATTCAGTGAGCTTCCCACGTCATGGAGGATGTCCGCGCGCAACAAGCGCGTCTCCCCGGTCAGCGTATCGACCGCGACTTCTGCGATGGCGGCGCCGTAGGCGTAATAGTAAAACGGCTGCCCCAACATCGTGTCGCGGTTGTAGTGAATATCCGGTGTCCGGTAGAAGCCAGTGGCCGAAAGTGACACGCGCGCGGCGTGCGCCTCGCGGGCCAAGTCGGCAAAGGACAGGCTCTGGGTGCCGAAATGAACCTGTCCGTCCGCGAATCGAACCTCGGTAGCCGTAACGCCCCGGGTACTGCAAATCAACTCAACCAGCCGTTCGCGAATCGTGCGGGCCGCTGCCTGCGCCGCCTTGCCGTTGAGATCGGATCCCGAGGAGGCAGCGGTAGCCGATGTATTCGGTACTTTGCTCGTATCAGTGGTGGTGACCCGCACCGCACTCAACGGCAGTCCCAGTTCCGCTGCAACCACCTGCGCGACTTTGACGTGCAGCCCCTGTCCCATCTCAGTGCCACCGTGGTTCAACAGCACGGTGCCATCGGTGTAGGCATTTACCAGCGCGCCTGCCTGGTTGAATAATGTGGCCGTGAACGAAATGCCGAATTTCACCGGCGTCATGGCGAGCCCGCGCTTCACGATGGGGCTGGCTGCGTTCCACTGGTGCAATGCTTCCCTGCGGCTGCGATATTCGCCGTCCGCCTCCAGGCGGTCGAAGATGTCATGAATGATGTTGTCTCGTACTACCTGGCCGTAGTGCGTCACGTTGCGTTCGGTCGTGCCGTAAAAGTTGGCTCGCCGGACGTCGACAGCATCTTTCTTCAGGGTGCGGGCAATGGCCTCGATCACATGCTCGATGACCATCATCCCCTGCGGACCGCCGAATCCCCGGAACGCAGTATTTGAAACAGTATGCGTCTTGCAGCGATGCGAGACGATCTCGATGTGCTCCAGGAAGTACGCGTTGTCCAGGTGAAACACGGCGCGATCGTTCACCGGCCCGGACAGATCGGCCGAATAGCCGCACCGGGAAGCCAGCATCACGGTCAGCGCAAGAATCCGACCCTGCGCATCGAAGCCAACATCATAGTCGGCGAGAAAATCGTGACGCTTCCCGGTCATGATCATGTCCAGATCGCGATCGAGCCGTAACTTGACGGCCCTGCGCGTTTTGCGAGCGAGGATCGCCGCCGTCGCAGCTATGAGCGCGGGCTGACTCTCCTTGCCACCGAATCCGCCTCCCATTCGTCTGCACTGCACGGTAACGCTGTGGGATCCTACACCCAAGGCGTGCGCAACTACGTGTTGGACTTCTGTTGGATGCTGCGTTGAGCTGTGAACCAGCATCGCACCGTCGTCCTGTGGGATCGCGACGGCTATCTGGCCTTCGAGATAGAAATGATCCTGGCCTCCGATGACCGTCGTGCCTTGCAGGCGTTGCGGCACACTTTCGAGCACGGCAGCCGGAGAGCCACGGACCACCTTGCGACTGGGCAACACATAACTGCGCGCAGCCAGAGCCGCACGAATGTCGAGGATCGCAGGCAACTCCTCGTAAGTGATCTGCGCCCGGCTGGCTGCTTTGCGAGCCACGGAATACGCAGTCGCGGCCACCGCGAAAATCGGCTGCCCGGCGTACTGAACCAGCGACTCCGTGAAGATCGGGTCGTCGTGAACCGCGCCACCGTAGTTGTTCTCACCCGGAATATCGCTGGTCCGCGCGACACAAATCACACCGGGGGTTGCCAGCACCCGTCCCAGATCGAGTGTCTTGATTCGGCCGTGCGCAATGGAACTCGTGCCGAAAGCCGCGTGCAAGCAGTTAGCCGGAAGCGGAATGTCGTCCGTATATTGGGCGCGTCCGGTGACGTGCAGGTGGGCACTATCGTGCGGATGTGGCTTACCAATCACGATGCCACCGACGTGATATCGGTTACGCGCACGGGAACGGCTCCGACTCCGGGCTGTGCGGAATTTTGCAGATAAAACCGGCGCAGCATGTTGGCTGCAATCTGCAGCCGGTAGGCGGACGTTGCGCGGGCGTCGGTCAATGGTTTGAAATCCGCCGAGACTGCCTCAGCAGCTTTCTCAATTGCCGTTTCAGACCACTGCATTCCCATAACTGCAGTTTCTGCATGCAAGGCGCGGGCCGGGATCGCCGCCATGCCGCCGTATGCAAAGCGGGCATTGATGATGTGCCCGTCGCGCACGTCGACAGCGAACGCGCCGCAGATTGCCGAGATGTCCTGTTCGGTCCGCTTGGCGACCTTGTAGCAGGCCAGCAGCCGGTCGGCCGCGATGAGGGGGATGCTCACACCGACTACAAATTCGCCCGGCAACAGATCCTTCTTCTGATACCCCAGGTAGAAGCTTTCCAGGGGCAGGGTGCGAGTCCGCGCTCCCTGCCGCAAATGGAGCTCCGCCGCGAGCGCAATCAACGCGGGCATGGAATCCCCGATCGGCGAGCCGTTGGCGATATTTCCGCCGAGCGTGCCGGAGTTGCAGACCGGCGGCGACGCGAATCGCTTTGCCAGTTCCGCGAGTGCGGGGAACTCTGCAATCAACGCGGCCCAGGCATCGGTCAGTGTCGCCGTGGCACCTATGTACAGCGCATCCGCGGAACGGCGAATTTGCCGCAGTTCCGGTATCCCACCTGTGTAGACAATGGGCGGCAGGTCTCGCAAGTGCTTGGTGACCCAGAGCCCGACATCCGTGCCGCCGGCCAACACCAGTGAATCTGGAGCCGCCTGCAGCGCCGTGGCCAGATCGTCGAGAGTCAGCGGTGTGTAGAACCCGTTGAGGCGCAGCGAATCGGCATCGCCCTTGCGGATGAGCGCTTGTAGCGCCTTCACGCGCGAGGGTGAGCGCGCTTCGGTCGGACTCCAGCGGGCCGTTGCAGCGTAGTCGGCCATGTGACAGCCGGCATCGATGATGGGCCGGTATCCCGTGCAACGACACAAATTCCCTGAAATCGCGTCCAGGACTGCCTCACGTTCCGGTCGCGCACCTCTCAGGTAGAGCGCAAACAGCGACATGACGAAGCCCGGGGTGCAGAAGCCGCATTGTGAGCCGTGGTGCTCGACCATCGATCGCTGAACCGGATGAAGCTCGCCGTCAGGCGACTGCAGGCTTTCAACAGTGATGAGCTCCTTGCCGTCGATCGTAGGCAGAAAGCGAATGCAGGAATTCACGGCGTTATAGCTGACGCTGCGACCATCCGCAGCAAGCTCACCCAACACGACCGTACAGGCGCCGCAATCGCCTTCGGCGCAGCCTTCCTTCGTTCCCGTCCGGCCAGCGATCTCGCGCAGGTATTCCAAAACAGTGGTGGTCGGCGGCAAACCACGCACAGTGACCACCTCGCCATCGAGGATGAAGCGCACCGCACCCGCGGTTATTTCAGGATCAACTGCCACGGTAGGTGGAATAACTCCAAGGCGTCGTCAGCAACGGAATGTGGTAGTTCTGGCTCGCGTCGGCCACGCCGAAGGTGATCACCACTTCGTCGATAAACGGTGGGTCCGTAACCGCGAGACCTACGGCCAGGAAGTATTCCGCTACATGGAAGGTCAATGTGTAACGGCCCACCCGCAGAGCGCCGTCGGCGAGTAGTGGCTGTGCAGTGCGCCCCTGGGCATCGGTGAGAGCTTCCGCGAGCAACCGGGGCGGCGACACTTCGAGGTCGTGCAGCTCGACCCGCATCCGTGCCGCCGGAGCACCCGTCGCGAGATTAAGTACGTGCGTCGTCAGCTTGCCCATGTGCCCTCACGATTGTGCACAATCCTGGCCAATATTGTGCACGTTCAGGTTGCGCGCACCGATAATGTGCGACCCGCACAGTACGTTCGAGTGTCCGCAACGTGTGTGCCGCCCGAGTGGCCCGCACCGCCAAAAACGTGCGAAGCTCAGTCTGGTACAGCTCCAGTCCGGGAGCAACGTCGAATTGAATCTGACATTGAGGCCACCATCGATGACTCGACCCAGGCCGAAGGCCGCATCTTGGATCCTGATCGCAGCCCTTGGGCTGTGCTCACTCACGGCCACGGCTGCCGAGCCTCTGAAGATCGCCTTCGTCTACGTCGATCCCGTGGGTGACAGCGGTTGGACCTACCAGCACGACCTCGGCCGCCGCGCGCTGGAGAAAGCGCTGGGACCCCAGATCAAGACGACCTACATTGAGAATGTACCGGCGACCGCGGATGCCGAGCGCGTGATTCGCCAACTGGCGGCGATGGGCAACCAACTGATTTTCACCACGTCGTTCGGCTACATGGATCCCACACTCAAGGTCGCCAAACTGTTTCCCAAGGTGCATTTCGAGCATGCCTCCGGTTTCAAGACCGCGGCCAACATGGTGAGCTACGAGGCACGCTTCTACGAAGGATCGTACCTGCTCGGCGTGCTCGCCGGGCGCACGACCAGGACCGGGACTCTCGGATTTGTCGGCTCCTTTCCCATTCCCGAAGTCATCCGCAACATCAACGCCTGGACGGTCGGCGCCCGCAGTGTGAATCCGAACGTCAAAGTGAAGGTGATCTGGGTCAATACCTGGTACGACCCCGGCAAGGAGCGCCAGGCTGCAGAGACACTCATTGCCCAGGGCGCGGACGTGCTGAGTCAGAATACCGACTCGCCGTCGGTCGTACAGGCGGCGGAGCAGAAGGGAGTGCATGCGTTCGGTTGGGATTCGGACATGGCGAAGTACGGTCCGCACTCCCAACTCACGGCCAACACCGAAAACTGGGGTGGTTACTACATCGAGGAAGCGCGCAAGGAATTGGCTGGAACCTGGACCGGGGGTCGCCGGACCAACGGGGGCATCAAGGAGGGCATGGTTGTTCTGACACCCCTCAACGCATCCATACCGCCTGACCTCGCAGCGCTCGTGGCTCAACGTAAGGCGGCTATTGGCGCCGGACAGCTGCACCCATTTACGGGACCGTTGAAAGACAACACAGGCGTCGTCAGGGTGCCTGCAGGAGTGACCCTCACCGAGACGCAGTTGATGTCGATCGACTGGTTTGTTGAGGGTGTCGAGGGCGCGGTGCCAAAATGAATGTGGAGGCTTTCGTTCGCGAGCTGCCCAAGGCCGAGTTGCACGTGCACATCGAGGGAACACTCGAGCCCGAAATGGTTTTTGCGCTCGCCAGCCGCAACGGTGTAACGCTCCCTTACCCGTCAGTCACAGCGCTTCGCGAGGCCTATCGCTTCACCGATCTGCAATCCTTCCTGGATGTCTACTACGCATGTGCGCAGGTGTTGCAGACAGAAGATGACTTCCGCGAGATGACGGCAGCCTATCTGCGTAAAGCGCACGACCAAGGTGTCGTACACGTAGAGGTCTTCTTCGATCCGCAAACCCATACGGCCCGTGGTGTTGCGTTGGACACCGTTGTCAACGGCATCAATGCGGCTCTCGTAGAGGGTGAGCGGCAGTTCGGGATCACCCATCGATTGATCTTGTGTTTTCTGCGGCATTTGAGCGAGGCGGAGGCGCTCGAGACCTTGAGTCAGGCGCTGCCTCACTCGGGAGTCATCGCGGCCGTGGGACTCGACTCATCCGAGTTGGGACA
>JAXDQF010000016.1:0-8399 GCA_034668025.1 Gammaproteobacteria bacterium
GAATGCACGCTCTTCCAGCCATTCCGGGACTTCGAGGGCATGCCCGATACCCTGCGGCCGCGAATCTTCGAGCGCATGGAGCGCAAGTTTGACGTCATGCAGGAGCTCGGAACCGACCTGCTGTTGGTCTGTTCCAACGTCTCGCCCGCCGCCTTGGCGGACCACAGCCGGATCGTGGTGGATTTCCGTGAGCTGGGCGAGCGCGCTGCGAAACGCGGATTGCGTGTCGGGTACGAAGCACTTGCATGGGGGCGGCACGTGTCGGACCACCGCGAGGCGTGGTCCATCGTACTGGACGTAGACCATCCTTCCATAGGCTTGATACTCGACAGTTTTCATTCCCTTGCGCGCAACATCCCGAACGAGAGCCTGCGTGAGATCGATCCCGCCCGCATTTTCATAGTGCAGCTCGCCGATGCGCCCGTCCTGCAGATGGATTTTCTCTCCTGGAGCCGCCACTTTCGCAACATGCCGGGCCAGGGTGAGTTGCCGATCGTGGACTACGTCGCCACGCTTCTCGAGCAAGGCTACACCGGCCCGTTATCGCTCGAGATATTCAACGACCGGTTTCGCTCGAGCTCGGCCACCGCGGTCGCGCTGGACGGGCACCGGGCGTTGAATTTTCTGTATGACCAGGTCACCCGCCGGCTCGCGCCGCGTATCGCTCCAGAGTTGCCCCCGCGAGCCCGGGTCCGCGGCGTGGAGTTCGTCGAGTTTGCCGCCAACGAAGGTGAGGTGGAGCTCCTGGAGTCGTTGTTCGCGACGTTGGGATTCTCGCGATCCGGAAAACATCGAACGAAGGATGTGACACGGTGGCGTCAGAACGGCATCAACTTCGTCATCAACAGCGAGCCTGACAGCTTCGCACGTGCGTACGACAGCATGCATGGCGCTTCGGTTTGCGCGCTCGGGGTAAGCGTCGAGAACGTGGCGAACGCCTTGCGGCGGGCAGAAGGTCTGCAGATCGGACAATTCTCCCAGCCACTGGGACCCGGCGAGCTGCTGATCCCCTGCGTGCACGGTGTCGGAGGCAGTCTTCTTTATTTCATGGAAGCGGGATCGCAGAGCGCGGTGTGGGACACCGACTTCGTTCCGGTGCACGGCTCCCCGGCCAACGGCAGTGCGGGCTTGCTGCGGGTGGATCATGTCGCGCAGACGATGCAGCACGAAGAAATGCTGTCCTGGCTGCTGTACTACCTATCGCTGTTCGACGTTTCCAAAACACCCGTGGTGCAGGTCGCCGATCCGCTCGGACTCGTGCAAAGCCAGGCAATCGAGTCCGCCGAAGGAGGATTGCGTATCACGCTGAATGCTTCGGCGAGCTCACAGACGCTATCCGCTCGTTTTTTGCAGGGTTATCACGGCGCCGGTGTGCAACACATCGCACTCGCGACCGCCGACATACTCGCTTCGGCACGGCGATTGCGCGAGCTCGGGCTGGCAACGCTGCCGATCCCGCGCAACTACTACGAAGATCTGGAGGCTCGCTTCGGCCTCGGCGAGACCCTGCTCGCCCAACTCGCGGAGTTCAACATTCTCTACGACCGCGACACTGACGGAGAATACTTCCACCTGGTTTCCCGGGCATTCGCCAAGCGATTCTTCTTTGAAGTTATCGAACGCCGGGGTTACCGGGGATACGGAGCTGCCAACGCCACCATCCGGCTCGCAGCGCAATCGCGCTACCGCGACGACTTCGACCGCTGAATTGCAAATCTCAGCGAGTGTGGAATTGCTGCGCGATCTTCTCGGTGCCGCGTGCAAGAACAGCCACGTCCATCGCCACTGCTGTAAAGGTCGTCCCAAGTTGGATGCACCGCTGAGCAAATGCAGAATCGAGCGTCAGAATACCAGCCGCCTTGCCGCAGGCACGCACGCGATGGATGGCGTCCTCAATTGCCGCCACCACTGCTGGATGACCCGGCTCACCCACATGCCCCAGACTTGCGGCAAGATCGCCGGGACCGATGAAAATGCCGTCGACACCCTCGACAGCCGCAATCGCCTCGAGCTCGCGCAGCGCCTCCACCGTCTCGACTTGAACCAACAGGCAGAGCTCCTCGGCTGCACTCGTCGCGTAGCGATCGACGCGCCCGAAGCCGCTAGCGCGCGTGAGAGCAGACACTCCGCGCACTCCTTGCGGCGGGTAGCTCATGGCAGCGACAGCGCGCCGGGCTTCTTCCGCATTCTGGACATATGGAATCAGCAACGTCTGAACGCCGAGATCGAGGAAGCGCTTGATCAACACAACATCGTTGTTCGCCGGACGCACGACGGGCGTCACATCGTAGGCAGCAACCGCCTGCAGTTGACCCAGAACCGTCAATACATCGCCTGGTGAATGTTCAGTATCAAACAACAGCCAATCAAAGCCCGACCCGGCGACCGCCTCGGCGGCATAGGCGCTGGACAGGCTGCACCAAAGCCCAACCTGCTGGCGCCCCTCGGCCAGAGCGCGTTTGAAGCGGTTCTGCGGCAGTTTCATTTCCGGTACTTTAGAGGAACGAGACGCCGATCGCACCCAGGGGACCGTAATCGGCGTGAATCACGTCGCCCGCCTTGATGTCGACCGGCCGGGTGAACGACCCACTGAGCACAATCTGGCCCTTCTCCAGCCTGGCGTCGACGGCGTGCAGCTTGTTCACCAACCAGGCAATGCCGGCGGCCGGGTGGCCCATGACCGCAGCCGATACGCCGGATTCCTCGATGAGGCCGTTCTTGGAAAGCGTCGCACCAACCCAACGGATGTCGGCGTCCATTGGCCGGATCGGACGCCCGCCGACGACCATTGCACCAAAGGCAGCGTTGTCGGCGATGGTGTCGGTGATCGCGCGCGGGACCTCGGTCCGATAGTCGATGATCTCGAGTGCCGGAACGACGAACTCGGTCGCTCGCATCACGTCGTAGATTCGAGTGCTGGGCCCCTCGAGATCCTCGCCCATGATGAAGGCCAGCTCCACCTCCAGGCGCGGCTTCAAGAACGCTTCGGCCCGGATCTGAGCACCGTCGTTGTAGAGGGCGTCATCGAGAATCCGACCGTAGTCGGGCTCTGTCATCTTCGACGCCAACTGCATGGCGCGCGAGGTGAGCCCGATCTTGTGGCCGACCATGCGGGCCCCTGCCGCGATCCGGGCCTGCACCCACAAATCCTGGATTCTGTAGGCGTCTTCAATCTGCAAGCCTGCAAACGTACGGCTGGGCTGCGGAATGGGCTTTCTCTCGCGCGCTGCGCGCAACAGATCTTCGGCACAGCGACGGCGTTCCTCGTCTGACAACACGGCGGTCTCCTTCGATGCTTGTGGGCTAAATGGCGCAACTCGAGATCGCGCGGAACTTACTTGATCGGAGGCCGTGGCAGAACCGCCTCTCCTGACTCCATCACGTACGTGTAATCGAGCGAGTACCAGGGTGCGACCGCGTCGGCCGGATGCGGTTCGTCATGGCGCACGAAATCGCCAAGCGTTGCCTGGGTAACTCCAAACTGTACGTCCGAGTCGATATGAGGATCCGTGGGGTCGTACACCTGCGAGATCAGAACCTTGTAACCCGGCTTCAAAATGAGCGCATGAAGGTGAGCAGGTCGGTACGGATGACGGTCCTGCGCCCGCAAGAGACGTCCGACCACGCCTGATGTTGGTATTGGGTATCCGACCATCTTCACCGTGCGGAACCAGAAGCGCCCATCCGCGTCGGTAGTGAATTTACCCCGCAGATTCATCTGGGCTTGTGACGGGTCCTGGTTCTCATACAGCCCCACAGGAGAGGCGTGCCAAACGTCAACTTCCGCCCCGACGATGGGCTTGCCGGCCCTGTCCTCTACGCGAGCGGTCACATATAGGGGCGTTCCAGGTGTGTCGGAACGAACGATCGAGTCGCCGTTCGGAACGCGAGGCGAGTTCAGGCGCCAGAACGGACCGAGGAGCGACTGAGATGTCTCAGTCTCACCGCGATCACCATTGTTGAGGAGACACACGAGAGCCGACACCCCCAGCGAGCCGGCCATCAGAACGACCTCGTTATGAGTCTCGTTCGTCGCCTTCCCGAGCTCCACAACAAGTGCGGTCGCGTCGCGGAATTCAGCCTCTGTCAGGCGTGTTTCGCGCACGAAGCCATGCAGATGCTTTATCAGCGACACCATGATCTCCCGCAGTCGCGGGTCGCGCGTGCGCTCCATGACTTGCAGGACGGCTGGGGTGACGTCCTCGTAGCGCTCGATGGGCATCGAAGTTTGCTCCGCGTTGACCTAACACCGATTATACTCTAATCCATCAGGCGATTCCCTCGTTTTAATCCAACACAACAGGAGTACAGACATGGAGCTATCCCCAACACCGAGCCTGGGCCTCGCCCATTTCACGGTTCTCGAGGTACCGCCCCTCGAGCTCGTGAGCCTGGCCGCCAGGATCGGCTATGCGGCGATCGGATTGCGACTGCACCCGGCCTTTCCCGGCTCGCCTTGCTACGAGCTGCCGGCAGGCACGGCGGCCTCGCGACAGATGCAAGGTCGCTTGAAGGACGAAGGCATTCGAGTCCATGACATCGAGTTCTTCACCATCGGGGAGGACTTCAGTGCCCGCGCGCTTACTGGAGTGCTCGACGCAGCAAACGCACTGGGAGCGCAACGCTTGAGTGTTTGTGGCGACGATCCCGACCGGAACCGGCTCATTGCGAGCTTCGCAGCGCTTTGCGATCTCGCCGCGGAGTTCGGAATGGGAGTCGATCTCGAATGTATGGCGTGGCGTAAGGTCGCGAGCTTCACGGACGCGCTCGACGTTGTTGTAGCTGCGGACCGGGGAAACGGTGGCCTGTTGGTTGATGCGCTTCATCTGTCCCGGACCGGGGGATGGCCTCTTGACCTCCGCAAGGCTCCCGCTGCGCTCATTCGCAGCGCGCAGTTGTGTGATGCCGTAGCAGAACGACCCACAACACAAGAAGCCATCATCAAGGAGGCTCGATCCGGTCGCCTCCCGCCCGGACATGGCGCTCTGCCACTGCGCGAGCTGCTGGCTGAGCTTCCCGCCGGAACGGCACTCTCTGTCGAAGTACCGATGCGCGGCTCCGCGCATCCGGAGCAACACGCCACCGAAAACTTCCAGGCGACGCACAGCCTCATCGCCTCCATTCGCCGGTCGGTGAATCAGTGAAGTGCTCATTACCGGGGCTCAGGGATCCGTTTTGCTTACGCGGGGATGCGGCTGAACGGGCGCGTCGGTGAGGCGTAGCACCCACTTGATCGCTTCGAGATACAGGGTCTGCACATGCGGATCGTCCCACGCCTGATCCGAATGTCCGAGAGTCGACGAGAACACGCGCCCTTTGCCGTAAGTCTTCACCCACGCGATGGGGAAATCCTGGTCCGTGCGCTTGACGTTCTTGTTGGAAAGATCCAGCTTGCTCGCATCCAGGCTCGCGAGTACATCCACCTTGTCGCGCGAGTACGGCGCGCGGTACTGATACATCTCGTCCCGCAGCATCAGTTCGTGCGGCCAACCCTTCATGGCCGGGAAATCGGGTCGCTCTACGATGACCGGTGCGTCGAACACGTTCCACGGATGGTTATCGAAGTACCCGCCGAGCATTTCTCCGTACTCGGGCCAACTGTAGAAGGAAGCGGTCGCAGTGTGGACGGCCACGAAACCCTTGCCGTCATCGTGTATGAAGCCGAGCAAGTCGTGCTTCTGCTGGGGCGTCATTTCCGTCTCGCCGTTGGTGTAGAAAACCACGGCGTCGAAGTAATCGAGATTGCGCCCGGGCGCTTGCTTCGGCCCGCCCTTTGCGTAGTCGCCACTTCCCCAGACCTCGCCCTTAGTGACGAGTTGGGTATCCGTGCGCAGAAACGCGATGTAGGTGCCAGTATCGCGCCCCAGTCGTTCGAGCGTCGCCATTGCGTGACTCACGGCGTCGTGGGCGATTTGATTTCCCGTGTGAAGATCTCCAACGATCAACACCTTCTTCTTTCCGGCGTACGGGTCCGGCCATTTGAAGTCCGCGGCTGCCGCGTTACCCGCCGCCAGGCACACTGACAGTGCCGCGATCAGAACGCCCGTCGTCCAAGGCCGCAGCCTGGGGCGTCTACGGTAGGGCGAAGACGGTGAGCGCATCGCTGTCGACTGGGCTGTCCAGAAAACTGCCACCGGTGCTGATGATCGCCACATACTGTTTCCCCTCCCTGCCTTCATACGTGATCGGAGTTGCATGCGCCGACGCAGGAACCTTCACCGTCCAGATCTCATCGCCTGTACGTGCGCTGAAGGCACGAAAACGCGAGTCATCCGTTCCACCGATGAAGACGAGCCCTCCTGCAGTTGCAATCGGGCCGCCAACACTGGGGCGCCCGGTTCCGGCTTGGGCCGCCGGCAACTGGTCGCTGACGCCGAGAACACTTTGCCAGGCAATCTCGCCTGTCTCGACTTTGATGGCGGTCAGGGTGCCCCAGGGCGGCTGCTGGCACATGAGCTTGCGATCGCGGTCCGAGAACCGCCCGCTGGTCGGATCGCTGATGGTCAGCGACCCGTCGTCGCGCGGCCGAAGCTGCTCGACCTGGCCCAGGTTGTTGGCATTGATGAAAAACAACCCTTGGGTCGGATCGAAGGCGCCACCGCCCCAGTTCGCGCCACCTTGCCGTCCCGGGAAATTGAGGGTCGGGGTCTCGTAGCCGAGCGGCAGATAGGGCCCGCCCATGCGCAGATGACTGCTGCCGATGAAGTTGCGGCAGTAGGCCTCGAGCTCCGGTGTGACGGTTGCGACATCCGTCATCGCAAAGGTCTGCCGCGCGAACGGCGCCGGCTTGACGGGGAACGGTTGCGTCGGCCAGGCCTGCTCGCCGGGCACATCGCTCGCGGGCACCTTGCGCTCCTCGATGTCGAAGATCGGCTTGCCGTTTACGCGGTTGAGGAGAAAAAACAGGCCGGATTTGGAGACGATCGCAACCGCGGGAATGAGGCGCCTGCCCTGTTTGACATCCAGTAGCAGCGGCGGCGCTTCGGCGTCCATGTCCCAGATGTCGTGATGCACGACCTGGAAATGCCACAGGCGTTTACCTGTGTTGGCGTCCGCCGCAACGATGCTGCTGCCGTACAGATTGGCGCCGAGTCGGTCGCCGCCATAGCGATCCCATGTAGGGGCGCCAAACGGCATGTAGACGATGCCGCGTCGTTCGTCGGCGGTCATGAGGCCCCAGACGTTGGTGCCCGAGCGCTGACGCCAGCTGTCACCTTTCCAGGTGTTATGTCCGTACTCACCGGGCCGCGGCACCGAGTGGAAGGTCCACACCAGCTTCCCGGTTCGTACGTCCCAGGCGCGCACATCACCATAGGGCCCGTGCTGCGGATACTCTTGAACAATTGAGCCGGTGAGCACGAGATTCCGGTACACGAGCGGCGGCGAGTTCATCCCGAGACCGCCAGGACCGAATGGGGTTGTCACGGGTTGCGCCGGCATCACTTCCGCAGACTTCAGATCAACGACCCCGTGATCGCCGAAGTCATCCGGCGGACGGCCGGTCTTCGCATCGAGCGCGATCAGCAAACCATCGCGAGTGCCGAAGACGATTCGTGCGGCGTGCTTGCCGTCACCGGGCCAGTAGGCGACACCGCGTTGCGTCGGCTGTGACGAGCCGGGCAATTCGTAGGCCCATACTTCCTTGCCCGTCTCCGGCTCGAGAGCGACGACACGTCGGTACGGAGTACTGACGTACAGGAGGCCATCAACGACCAGTGGAGTAGCCTCCGACTGACTGAACCTGCCCCGGCGACGCCTGAGTGGTCCGGCTCCCTCGGCCGCACGTTGAGTCTGTTCGGCGGCGTTTGACCCTTCCGGCGCGCGCGAGTCGTCGGAAACGGGCCGCATGTGGTAAGTCCACGCGACCTGCAGTTGCGTCACATTGGAAGTATTGATCTGATCGAGCGGCGAAAAGCGCATTCCGCCAAGGTCGTGGCCATAAGTGGGCCAATCCGCCTGCGGTGTAGCAGCAAGCGCGCCGGACCCGAGCGAAGTGCCGCTCACCAACAGGACTGCCGCAACGAGCGCCAGTCGCTTGCCGCTGCAAACGCAATGGCATCGCGCCGCGGGGCTTACCCCCGGCAGCGCGTCTTCCGTGCCGCCCTCTACCACTTCTTGCTGACACCTACAGTGATGACGCGGCCGATGGGGTTGCCATTGAAAATGTCATAACCGAGCGCCGTGTTGAAAAACGGCGGCTTCTTGTTGAGGATGTTGCTGCCGTCCAGGTCGACCTCGGTGTTGGCCAGTGCGCCGCCGGTATCGAATCTGAAGGCCGCGTGCGCGTCGACCGTCGTGTATGCGGGTATGGATTGACCGCCACCGATCGGGGAGAACTGCGCATCACGAAGGACCGTGAACGGTGCCGAACCGTTCCAGTTGCTGTACGAGGCGGTGTA
>JAXDQF010000017.1:0-5302 GCA_034668025.1 Gammaproteobacteria bacterium
GGTTCAGCACCGCTTGGTCATCTGCCGCGTCGGCATAGACGTAGGGGGCGACAACAGACACGGTCGCGCCGGCCTGCTCCAGGAAGTCAACGAGCGGTCGGTTGGGTTCCGTACCGTAAAGCTGCAAGCCGATTCGGCGGCCTTGCAGATTCTGCGAACGGAGGCTGTCGATTACGCCTTCGGTGGTTGGGACTTCTGCGGCGATGTCGGGCTTGTAGCCGAGCTCACGCAACGCGCGGGCTGGCTTCGGGCCTCGGGTAATTTTGCGAACCGGGCCCAGGGCCTGCACAAACGAGTCTTTCAAGCCAGGCTCGTTACGCTCGATGCAGGAAAGAATGCGTCGCAGGCCCTCGCCTGTTAGCAGAATCAGATCGTCACAAACGCCGCGCGCGAAATTGCGGCTCCAGTCCAGAACGGGCGCCGGATCCGGCGCATCACGAATGGCCACCATCGGGCAACGGACGACCGTGGCGCCACGGCGTTCGAGCATGGCGGCGAAGATCTCGACCTCGCGCGTCTCGGGAATTGCGATGACGCGGCCTTTGAGCGGTTGGGAATCCATTGGCGCATATTACCTCGCTGACCGGCGAGGCAACGACCGCGGATGCGAGCAATCGCCCTTTGCGCCGCGCTACCTACTCCGCCATTGCCACCGCGCCATCAATGGCCATGCTTGCCTCCGACGGCAAAGCCCACGTCAACCACTGCCGATGGAGCGTCGCCACCAGGATGAACGCTAGTGCGGCGAGCACGCCGAAGGTTGCGAAGCCCAGTTGATAGCTCCCCGTGCTCTCTTTCGCGATGCCCATGATCACAGGTAGATAGAAGCCGCCGATACCGCCGGCGGCACCGATGATGCCGGTCATTACTCCCGTCTTACCCTTCCAGCGATGCGGCACCAACTGGAAGGTCGCGCCGTTGCCGAGGCCGAAGCAGAAATAGAGGGCGACGAGGAGAGCGATGCCACCGGCGAGGGGCGGCATCAGCATTGCGAATCCAAAGTTGAGGATCGAGATGGCTACCAAGAGTACGAGCAACACTTTGACGCCTGAGAGGCGGTCGGCCACCAGGCCGCCTATCGGGCGAACCAATGCGCCGGTCAACGACAGCAACGCCATGGTAAAGCCGGCGTCGACCTTGCTTATCTGATACTGGGTCGTGAGCAGAAGGCTGACGTAGGAAGACATTCCCACAAAGCCGCCGAATGTAATGCTGTAAACGAGCATGATCACCCACGTGTCGCGCTCACCCAGTACCGCAAGGTATTTGCGTGGTAACACCGACAACGCGAGTAGTGAACCAAACAAAGGCAGCAACAACTGCCCGGTTTTCCCAGCCCCGAAAATCCCCGCATTGACTAACAACACGAGCGCAATCAAACCAACCATCGAGATACCGAGACCGGCAAATGCGCGTGGGGCGCTACCTGTCTTCGTGCTGCGATCCTCAGCCCAGAAAAACACGGCAACGGCCGTCAACGCGAGCAACGGAATGACCGCCATGGTTGCGCGTTGCCATCCGAAGCTTTGTGCCAGGCCCGGGAAAAGAAAGCCATCCACGACTGCGCCGATGTTGCCTGCGGCTGCAAGTCCCAGCACCAGGCCTTGCACGCGAGGCGGGTAGCTGCTGCCTGCCATTGGTAGCGCGATGGCGAAGCTGGCTCCCCCAACGCCGAGGAATACACCCAATACCAACAGAAGCGTGTACGTGGGGACGATTGGAAGGAGCAGCACAAACGCCGGAATTGACGACAGTCCGATGCCGAGGAGTGCGAGCCGCCGCCCGTTCACCGATTGGAACAGGTTGCCAAAGGTGACGCGCACGATTGAAGCCGCAAGCACCGGCACAGCCACGAGGAAGCCGGCCTGGATGGGCGTGAGCGAAATCTGCTTGGAAATGAAGGGCGCCAGCGGGCCGAACATCACCCAGGTTGTGAATCCCGTGTCGAAATAGAGAAAGCAGGCAAGTAATGCCTTCCAGTTACCGCTTCGAAGCGACGCGATCAAATGACTCATCGGCCTCTCCTGTGCGCAGGCATCACCTGCTGCTTACCGTCGACCTGGCAACGCACGCGTTGCAATCCCCCAAAAAAAACGCCACCGCCCGGGCCGGATCGCATCGTCGCGTTCCGCTCGAGTCGGCAGCGTTGCCTTGCTGACCCAACAGTGGGCCAGTGTGTTTACGTGACAGATGCAACCGATATGCCACGTGCCCGCAGTCGCTATCTTCCAATGACTTAGCGTTGTTGTGCCGCTGGCGTGCGGGCGGAATTGCTCACAAACAGAGCGGTGCACCTCGCGTTTGCACGAAGTTTGTGCTGGCGCGCCGGTGTCGGCGGCGGAGCGTCAGCGCGGGGTGGGCCCGAGTGTCGAGCCAGGCTGCCCCAGCGTCAGCGCTCTGTGTCAAAACCCCGTGGATCGAACGTCTGGCCGTCGAAGAATCGCTCCAACTTGGTGTCTTCCGCAGGAATATCAGCGTTGACTGACGCAAGGGCGGCGCGGTACAGATCGGGCCGGTAGGTGGCTCGGACAGCCGCCAGGTGGTTCGCAGCAAACTCAATCTGCTTCCATCGCAACATCTGCTCGTAGAACCACAACGCGTGACTCACCCACGGAAAAGTCGCGTTGTTGCGCGCGGGCGTGTAGAAACTCTCGAGATGGACCGGTGGCGAGTTGGTTGTCAGGGTGAGTTGACCACCGAGCGCCTGCCGCAGTAAATGTGCGGGAGCGCCGACGTACCGCGGCTGCGCAAGCAGCCCTGCAAGCTCGGGATGATTCTCTGGCTGCTCACACCAAAGGGATGCCCGGTAAAGGGCGCGCTGCAGTGATGCCAACTGCTTCGGGTGCCGTTGTGCCCACTCGAGGCGGCAGCCGAGCACTTTCTCGGGGCTCGACGGCCAAATGGCTGTCGTGGGCACCAGGATCGTACCGACCCCGGCCTGGACGGCGACGCTGTTCCAGGGCTCTCCAACACAAAACCCGTCAATCTGTCCCGCGCGCAGCGCGTCGACCAGAAAGGGCGGTGGTATCACCACTAGCCGCACATCCCGATCCGGATCAATGCCGCCCGCGGCCAGCCAGTAGCGCAGCTCGTAGTTGTGGCAGGAAAATGGATACACCATCGCGAAGGTGAGTGGTTCCTGCCGCGATGCTTCCCGATGGGTGACTACTCGTTTGAGCGCGGCAGCGTGAGTACTTGGGTTGCTTCCTGCGGACGCGCCCTCGTGGGTCATCTGCTCCCAGAGCCGCAGTGACACTGTGATCGCGTTGCCGCCGAGGCCCAGCGCAAACGGAGCGATGACGGGAACCTTGACGTGCCCGATGCCGAGAGTCGAGGCAACTGTCATTGGACCCAGCATGTGCGCGGCGTCGAAATGTCCGATCACCACCCGGTCGCGGATGTTCGCCCACGACGTCTCTCTGACCAACGCGAGCTCGAGGTCTTCTTCTGCCGCAAAGCCGCGCTCCGCTGCGACCACCAGGCTCGCGCAATCGAGTAGTGGAATGAAACCCAGGATCACCTTCATTTCAGGAGCCTCGCGGCCGTGACCACACTCTGCGCCACTTCGGCCAGGCGGCGGTTTTCGTTCATCGCTGCCTTGCGCAGCAACCCGTAGGCGGCGTCTTCTGATAATCCACGCTCTCTCATCAGGATGCCCTTCGCACGCTCAATGACTTTGCGATCCTCGAGCTCCTGTTTGGCGCGATCCAGCTCATCGCGCAATTGACTGAATGCATTGAAGCGACTGACTGCCATATCGAGGATGGACTTGACGCGCTCCTTGCGCAGTCCGTCCACCACATAGGCGCCGACGCCCGATTCGACTGCGGCCCGGATCATGTCGGTGTCGGAATGGTCCACAAACATGGCAATCGGGCGGCGGACGCAGCGAGACACCTGAAACATCTGCTCGAGCACGTCGCGATTGGGGTTTTCCAAGTCTATGAATATGACATCGGGATCGGCGTCGACGATGCGGCGTAACAGGTTCTGCATGTCGCGCACAACGGAGACATTGGTGTACCCGGCCTCTCGCAAACCCTCCTCGAGGATCGAAGCTCGTGTGACGTTCTGATCCACCAGAAGAATTCGAAGCGCTAGGTCGGCCATTTCGGCGGAGGGTGCAACGCCTGTGCCACAGTGAAATCCCGGGTCCCAATGGAGGCAACAGGACATGAGCGCACAAACTCAGTGCAGGTAATCTGACTTTTGCCCCATCAGTGAACGCGACGAGGTGCGTTCAACCGCTGTATTGCGTCTCTAGCGGTGGCATGCAGGTTGCACGTTCCATTTCACACAGGACCCAGCAGTGGGTTCCAAGGCAACGCCGCCGATTCGACTACGCATTTGCGTACGCGAACCGCGCGGCGTTTTTTTTTCCGAGGCGAAAATGCACGCACGCTCGAGACTTCTCGTCATTGGTAACGGCATGGTGGGGCAACGCTTCCTCGAGTCGTTACCCATTGATTGCCCGTTGGACATCACTGTCGTGGCGGAAGAGGCGCGGCCAGCATACGACCGGGTGCAGCTGTCGGCCTTTTTCTCCGGAAAAACGGCTGCCGACCTGTCGTTGGTCGAGCCGGGGTTCTTTGCGCAAAAGAACATTGCGCTGAAGCTGAACGAACGGGCTGTTTCAATAGATCGCGATGCGCGCAAAGTACGGACCTCCAACGGGTTGGAGTTGAAATACGACATCCTCGTATTGGCGCTGGGCTCGTATCCGTTTGTACCGCCCATTCCCGGGCGCGATCGCTCACATTGCCACGTGTATCGCACCATCGAAGACCTCGAAGCTATTCGAGCCAGCTCCGAGGGAGCTCGTGTGGGCGCAGTTGTCGGCGGCGGACTACTGGGCCTGGAGGCCGCCAAGGCGCTGCGCGACTTGGGACTCGAGACAAATGTGGTTGAGTTTGCTCCGCGGCTCATGGCGCTGCAGGTTGATGAAGGTGGTGGCGGAATGCTCCGCCGCAAGATCGAAGCACTGGGTGTCCGTGTTCACACCGGGAAGAACACGAAGGGCATTGAGGCTGGAGCGGGCGGCGCTCGCCACTGCATGAGCTTCAGTGATGGAAGCTCGCTCGAGACGGACGTCATCGTGTTTTCGGCGGGAATCCGCCCGCGCGACGATCTCGCAAGGAGTGCGGGACTGAGGGTTGGGGAGCGAGGCGGAATCGTCATTGACGATTATTGCCAGACATCAGATCCCAACATCTACGCCATTGGCGAATGTGCGCTGTGGCGCGGGCGGGCGTTCGGACTCGTAGCGCCCGGGTATGACATGGCGCGGGTCGCGGCGCTCGGA
>JAXDQF010000018.1:0-3912 GCA_034668025.1 Gammaproteobacteria bacterium
GACGACACACGCCGTTCTTCAAAGGCTACCGGCCGCAGTTTTACTTCCGCACGACGGATGTGACGGGAGCGATCGAGTTGCCGGCGGGTGTGGAGATGATCATGCCCGGGGACAACATCAAGATTAATGTCGAGCTGATTTCGCCCATTGCGATGGAAGACGGGCTGCGTTTTGCCATCCGTGAAGGCGGCAAGACGGTCGGCGCCGGCGTCGTCGCGAAGATCCTGAAGTAAGGGTTCGGCGGATACTAATTTCGTAGGTATTTAAATCATGGCAAATCAGAACATTCGTATCCGCCTGAAGGCGTTCGACCATCGTTTGATCGACAGCTCGGCTCGCGAGATTGTCGAGACGGCCAAGCGCACTGGTGCCACTGTGAAGGGCCCGGTGCCGCTGCCGACGAAGATGGAGCGGTTCACGCTGCTGGTCTCGCCGCATTCCGATAAGGACGCGCGCGACCAGTTCGAGCTGCGAACGCACAAGCGGCTGATGGACATCCTGAACCCCACCGATAAGACGGTGGACGCGCTTATGAAGCTCGAGCTTCCGGCGGGCGTGGACGTCCAAATTAAGCTCAATTAATTCGTCGGGGACCCCCGTGTCCCCGTTGCAGGAGTGTGAAACGCCGCGTACACTGCGCGGCTCTGTGGACCCGGGCCAAGCTCAATTTGGGCCAAACCCTGGGTCTGTCGCTTCAAGCGACATCGGGCGAGGTTGGAGCACAGGTGCAAGCCTTTCAGCTCCAAGACCACTCGAGATCAGCGTTACGCCGTTCCGGCGTGCGCGAATCTTCGGTCGTCTGCAAAACCTTTTCCCGGTGTCGGTGGAAATTTAGGGCCCGTGCGCCAATCGCAGCGCGTGGGTGTGTGCTGAGGAAATAACACATGGCTATCGGACTGGTCGGCCGCAAGGCTGGCATGACGCGCGTGTTCACGGACGCCGGCGAGACAGTGCCCGTCACCGTGATTGAGGTTCTGCCGAACCGCGTCACGCAGGTGAAGTCGCAGGACAAGGATGGCTACCGTGCCGTGCAGGTCACGTACGGGAATCGTCGTCCGCAGCTCTATTCCAAGGCAGTTGCGGGTCACTACGCCAAGGCAACCGTTGCTCCGGGCAAGGCGCTCGTCGAGTTCCGGCTGACCGACCAGGAAGGCGTGGACCTCAAGGCTGGCTCCGAGCTCAAGGTGGACCTGTTCAAGGCCGGTGAGCCTGTCGATGTCACGGGCACGACGATCGGTAAGGGCTTCGCCGGTGTAATGAAGCGTCACAACTTCGGCGGTTTGCCCGCTACGCACGGCGTCTCGGTCTCCCACCGTTCGCCCGGATCCATCGGTCAGCGTCAGACTCCGGGCCGCGTGTTCAAGGGCCGTCGCATGTCGGGACACATGGGTGTCGACCGCGTGACGACCGAGAACCTGAAGGTGGTCGAGGTTGATCTCGAGCGCAACCTGCTCCTGATCCGCGGTGCTGTTCCTGGCGCCGAAGGCGGTCAGGTCATCATCCGTCCTTCCCTGAAGGCCGCCCGTCTGGCGAAGCGCATCAAAGTCGCTCCGACCAAGGTGGGCAACGCGCCGTCGAAGGATCCAGCCAAGGCTGGAAAGAAGTAAGCCGTTATGCCGACACTCAAACTCGTCAATGGTGGTGGCGAGCTGCAGGTTTCCGATGCAGCGTTCGGCCAGCAGTTCAACGAATCCCTGGTGCACCAGGTCGTCACCGCGTACCGCAATGCGGGACGTTCGGGCACCAAGGCGCAGAAGACCCGTGCGGAAGTCCGTGGCGGTGGCAAGAAGCCGTGGTCCCAGAAGGGCACCGGCCAGGCGCGTGCCGGCTCGAGCCGCAGCCCGATCTGGGTGGGTGGCGGCCGCGCGTTTGCCGCGAAGCCCCGCAGCTTCGAGCAGAAGGTCAACCGCAAGATGTACCGCGGCGCCATTCGCGTGATGCTCTCCGAGCTGGCGCGCACCGATCGGTTGCTGGTGACCGACGGCATCGAGTTGGAAGCCCCGAAGACCCGCCTGCTGGTGAACCAGCTCAAGCAGTGGGGTTTGGACAAGGCCCTCATCATTGTGGAAGCACAGGATGAGAAGTTGTTTCTGGCCGCCCGCAACCTGCCCTATGTCGAAGTCATCGAGGCCTCCGGTCTCAACCCGCTGGCCCTGGCAGCGTACGACAAGGTGTTGGTCACCCGCGGCGCCGTAAAGATGCTCGAGGAGCGCTTGCAATGAACCGCGAGCAGCTGATGAATGTGTTGATCGCGCCGCACGTCACTGAAAAGACGTCGCTGGCGATGCAGAACCACAACCAGTACACCTTCCGCGTGCGCCGCGAGGCCACCAAGGTCGACATCAAGCAGGCTGTTGAGTTGATGTTCGATGTGAAGGTGAGCGCGGTGCAGGTCGTCAACGAGCCCGGCAAAACCCGCCGGTTCGGCAAGACGGTCGGCCGTACGCAGGACTGGAAGAAAGCGTATGTGAGCCTCGCCGCTGGCCAGGCGATCGATTACGAAGCCAGGGCCAAGGGCTGAACTGAGGGAATGTAGATGGCTCTCATCAAATACAAGCCAACGTCACCGGGCACCCGGACGGTCGTCAAGATCGACCGCTCGCACCTGTATAAGGGTGGCCCCTACCTGCCGTTGACGGAAGCCCAGAACAAGACGGGCGCTCGCAACAATGCCGGCCGCATCACCACTCGCCACGTCGGCGGTGGATCGCGTCAGAAGTATCGAGTCATCGACTTCAAGCGCGACAAGGATGGCGTTGCGGGTGTTGTGGAGCGTGTTGAGTACGATCCGAATCGTACGAGTCACATCGCTCTGATCAAGTACGCCGATGGCGAGCGTCGCTACATCATTGCGCCGAAAGACGTGAAGCCGGGCGATGACATCCGCTCGGGTGCTGATTCGCCGATCAAGCCGGGTAATGCAATGGCGCTGCGCCACATTCCCGTCGGCTCGATCGTGCACAACGTCGAGATGAAGGCAGGCAAGGGCGGTCAGATCGCTCGCAGCGCCGGAAGCTCGGTGTCGTTCACCGCACGTGAAGGCATCTACGCCTACCTGCGTTTGAAGTCGGGCGAGACGCGCAAGGTGCACATCGACTGTCGTGCAACCCTGGGCGAAGTTGGAAACGGCGAGCACAACCTGCGCAGCTACGGCAAGGCCGGCGCAAAGCGTTGGCTCGGAATTCGTCCGACAGTCCGCGGCCTTGCGATGAACCCGGTCGACCACCCGCACGGTGGTGGTGAGGGCAAGTCGGGCCAGGGTAATCCGCACCCCGTGTCGCCATGGGGCCAGCAGGCCAAGGGCCTCAAGACGCGTCACAACAAGCGCACGGACAACATGATTGTCCAACGCCGGAAGAACAGGAAGCGATGATGAACGCGCCTCTTACGAACAATGTTGCCGGTTCGTCCTCGAACCGGCAGGACAGTTGCGCGCAGCGCATGAGAAGTTGAACGGGAGCCCACAGACACATGCCACGTTCATTGAAGAAAGGCCCGTTCGTCGATTTGCACCTCGCGAAGAAGGTGCAGATTGCGTCCGCCAAGAACGATCGCAAGCCGATCAAGACCTGGTCGCGCCGCTCGATGGTCATTCCCGACATGGTCGGATTGACGATTGCCGTGCACAACGGCCGCCAGCACATTCCGGTGCTCGTCACCGAGAACATGGTCGGTCACAAGCTCGGTGAATTCGCTCCGACGCGCACGTTCAAGACACACTCGGGCGACCGCAAGGTCGAGTCGTCGGGCTGAGTGGGGTAACCAACATGCAAGTAACTTCAGTACTGCGTTACGCGCGCATCTCACCGCAGAAGTGCCGACTCGTCGCCGACGTCGTGCGCGGCAAGCCGGTCGGCAACGCCATTGCAACGTTGAAGTTCATGCCCAAGAAGGGCGCTGAGCTCGTGCGCA
>JAXDQF010000019.1:0-8378 GCA_034668025.1 Gammaproteobacteria bacterium
TTCACGAAGGATCGTGCGCGCTCTCGCTGCGGCTGCAGGATCGCCGCCCAGCCCCAGGTCGATCTGTTCGCGGTACAACTCTGCTGTTCGCGGCATGAGTGCCAACACGCGGGCGTTCTCGCGCTCGTTGAGTCTTTGATGAAAGTTGCTGTCAAAGTGTCCGAGAATGATGAGTTCGGACCACCATTGCCGACGGAGTTGAAAGATGCAGCCCTATTTGGGCCGTTTTTGCGGACTTACGAACGCGATCATTCGATTCTCGCGGTGTAACTGTGCGCATTCAGATTCGTAACGGCATGAACGAGCCTATCGAGAACCACTCGGGTGCGGTCGCGTGCAGCACGCTGCAGTCTGCTCCAGAGCTCAGATCTTGACGTCAACGTTGTGATGCGCCTCGATCCACCAAAGGCCGGCGCGCGCCACGAACACCTGCATCAGTCGAGTCTGCAAGACGCCCTCCGGCGACACCGAAACCGCGGGCGGCATGCCGTGGACACCACGCACCACGACGTCGATATCGACGATCGCGACGTCAGGCCCAACGAACTGGATGCGGCGAATCTTCTCTTCGAGCACGCTCCCTTTGAAGAACGTCGCGAGAATGCCGACGTGGCGCTGCTCGAATTCCCGGTGTCCGAACACCGTCGTTCCGAGCACGTTCGTGAACGAGCCGTGCTCGGCGAAACGTTTCGCATAGCCTCGCCCGTCGCCTGAATTCCAGGCCGCGGCCTGTTCTGCAACGATCTGCCGGATGGCGGCTTCAGGGGTCATGGCGGCTCTCACGACGCGTGGCACGCAGCACTGTGAGCGCGAGCCACTCACTGGCTTCCGTCGCTTGCGGGCCCGGTAAGCCACGAATATCGCGCAACACTAGCATGGCTTCGATTCCGATACACAGGGCGAGCCCCGTCAGGAGTCGCTCGTAAGCGGCGGGTTTCAGTTGCTGCCGCGTTCGCTGCTTTTGCTGGATGCGCCCTGTTTCTGTCTTCCTGGTTGACACCACACGATTCTATCACTATTCATGGCACACATGTGCTACGATGGCACAGTAATGCCACGGAGAAGAACTATATGAAACGCCCGCATTGCCTGCTTGTTCTGCTCTCGGCTGTCGCGACCCTCGCGCTGAGCGGCGCTGCCGTTGCCGCTACCCACGTAGATATCGTCGCCACGGGGCTGAACAATCCCCGCGGCCTCAACTTCGCACCAAACGGCGAGTTGTATGTCGCGGAGGCGGGCTCCGGCGGCAACGGCCGCTGCATTCCCGCGCCGGACGATCCCACCGCGCAACGCTGCTATGGGGAAACGGGTGCACTCACCCGCATCGACCTCTCCGGCGCCACGCCGCCGAAAAGAGTCGTGCGCCATCTTCCGTCCATGGCCGCGCCGGGCGGCTTCGGCGCCAACAGCGGACCGGTCGATGTCGACTTCATCGGCATGTCCGCGTTCATCGTCATGGGCTGGGGCGGAGACCCTGCCCTGCGCTACGACGTCGGCAGGAAGGGAGCTCTTTTTGGCACTCTGCTACGGGTGCTGCCCAACGGCGCGTACGTACCGGTGGCAGACATTTCCGCGAATGAAGAACGATTCAATCCGGCCGGTGGGCCGGTCGACTCCAATCCATATGGCATCGTGGCGTTGCCCGGCCGGCGCGTCGTCGCAGATGCGGGCGCGAATGCGCTGATCGAATCGCACGGCTGGTTCGACTGGTTTCGCCGGGGGCGAGATCGAACGCTCGCGGTGTTGCCGCCGACGCCCGCCGGACTCGAGCCCGTGCCAACCACGGTTGTCGAGGGTCCCGATGGCTATCTCTATGTGGGTGAGCTCACGGGAGGGCCGTTCCTGCGCGGAACTTCAAGTATCTATCGTGTTCCGCCCCAAGGTGGAACTCCCGAGGTGTACCTGGCCGGCTTGACCGCCGTCGTCGACATCGCGTTCGACCGCCGCGGCGACCTGTACATCCTCGAGATCGCGAGCGGCCTGGTGCCTGGGCCGGATGCAGATCCGGGTCTCGGGAACGGACGCCTGCTGCGCAAGCGGCGTGGCGCCAAGACGGCCGAAGTGGTGCTCGACAACCTGGTGTTTCCGAGTGGAGTTACGGTCGGGCCGGAAGGCGCAATCTACCTCACCAACTACGGAATTTTCCCCGACAGCGGCGAGGTTCTGCGCATCACATACCGCTGAGGTTGCGAGCGATGTGAGACGCGGTCTCATAATCAACCATGAACGATACGGACTCTCCTCAGTGGTTGACCCCCACGCCATCGATCAACTCCGGCCACCCGACGATTGCCGCGACGGCGCGGCGGGTGGCGGGTGGCGCGCGCAATGACAGTGAGCGCGCGCAAAGACTGCACGACTTCGTGCGCGATGAGATCCGCTTCGGCTGGGCAGCGGCCTTTGATCGTCAGATCGCCTCGGAGGTGCTGGCCTCAGGCATCGGGTTCTGCAACACCAAGTCGACGTTGCTGATCGCGCTTCTGCGTGCCACCGGCATTCCTGCGCGGCTGCACTGTGTGACCATCAATCGCCGCATTCTGCATGGACTCATTCGGCCACCCGCAGAATTCGTCGACCACTCGTACACCGAAGTGCTGCTCGAGGACCGCTGGGTCGGCATCGACAGTTATATTGTAGATGCGCCTCTGCACCGCGCAGCCGTTGCGCGATGTCGCGCGGAGAACCTCGTGATCGGCTACGGCGTGCATCTGAACGGGTCGATCAACTGGGATGGCCGCACCGACTGCTTCGCGCAGTTCGCAAATGACGGCATCGTGCCGGATCTCAGCGATGCGGTTTTCGGCAGCTTCGTCGACCTCGAGCAGTTTCGGGCCACTGGTCGCGCCCGCAATCCATCACATCTGCCTTCGCGCCTGCTCATTCGCTGGCTGACCCAAACCGCCAATCGGCGGGTTCATGAATTGCGGTCCGCTGGCAGCGGCTGAACAGCAAGCGCGAGGTGCCAATGTCATCGCACGTTCCCGCGATCACCTCACGCGCATTCCCATCGGTACTGCAGGAACAGCACAAATGTGCGACACGACGTCTCTGTTGGAGTTGCTCCCACGGCAACGGAGGGAACCACCCGTATCACTGGGTGAATCTAGGGGCCTGAATAAAGATACCGGCGCCAGCGGAACACCTCGCTGCAAATGACTTGCCACGAAGTTCAATACCACCAGGTTCACGCAGCGCCCGTCTCGCCAGCGCACGCCTTCGCGCGCGCCAGAAGCAACTCCCGCTCGCGCACATTCTGCGCCATGGCTGCTGCGCGCCCGAACTCCTTGAGAGCTTCGTCCACACGCCCGAGCTTGCTCAGAAGATCGCCGCGTACGCTCGGCAACAGGTGATACCGCCGTAGAGCCGGCTCGTCTATTAGAGCATCTATCAGCTCGAGCGCCGCCGCCGGCCCGAACGCCATACTGACCGCGACCGCGCGATTTAACTCGACAAGAGGCGATTGCGTCGTCTGGACTAACGCGTCGTAGAGCGCAACGATTCTTTTCCAGTCCGTCTCGTCGGCCGTACGAGCTTGCGCGTGGCACGCAGCGATCGCCGCCTGTAGCGCATAGGGGCCAAGCGGACTGGCGAGCGCTTCAGCACGAACGAGTGCGGCGAGCCCCCGATGCACCAGAAGCGGGTCCCAGCGGGAGCGGTCCTGATCGAGAAGGAGGATCGGCTCCCCCGACGGACCGATGCGCGCGCGAGCGCGTGAGGAATGTAGCTCCATCAGTGCCACGAGGCCGTGAACCTCGGCATTGTCGGGTACCCGCTCGGCGAGAATCCGTCCTAACCGCAGGGCTTCTTCGCAGAGCTCCATGCGCATCCAGTCTTCACCCCGGGTAGCTGCGTAGCCCTCGTTGAAGATGAGATAGATCACTTCGAACACCGAGGGCAGGCGGCCAGCAAAATCCTCGCCGCGCGGAATTTCAAAAGGCACGCGGGCCTCCGCCAGAGTCCGCTTCGCGCGAACGATACGTTGCGCGATGGTCGTTTCCGGGACGAGAAATGCCCGGGCAATCTCATCCGTCGTGAGTCCTCCAAGAAGACGCAGCGTGAGTGAGACTCGCGCTTCTTTCGATAGCACCGGATGACACGCAATCAGAACGAGGCGCAGGAGCTCGTCGTCAACGTCCTCGTCGATATCCATTTCGATTTCCGGACGGTCTGTCGATGTGCCGGTTGCGGCGTCGCTTTGGATGCTCCCATGTGTCCGATCCAACATCCGACGGCGGCGGAGCTGGTCGATGGCGCGGTTCTTTGCAGTCGCCATGAGCCACGCACCGGGATTGTTCGGAACACCGGTATGTGGCCAACGCTCGAGTGCCGTGAGCAGCGCTTCCTGAGCGAGATCCTCGGCAAGGCTGAGGTCGCGCACTACGCGAACGAGACCACCGAGCAGCCGAGCAGACTCGATCCGCCAGACCGCTTCGATGGTCTCTCTCGTGGGTGTCTCCTCCATCGATGCTTACACTCTTATCGGTGCTGCGAGCCCGGCGCAGGCGCCTTTACGAAATCCTCGGCGTGGAACACGGGACGGATCTCGATCTCTGCGTCCTCTCCCGGTATGGGGTCCGGGCAGCGCCTGACCCACTCGAGCGCCTCTTGCATCGACTTCACCTGCCAGACCCAGTAACCGGCGACGAGCTCATTGGTCTGCGCGAAAGGGCCTTCGATCACGAGCCGTTTTCCACCGGAGAACCGCACCCGCTTGCCCTGGCTGCTGGGCTGAAGGCCTTCCCCGGCCAGCAGGATCCCGGCCCTTACCAGCTCCTGGTTGAACTGGCCCATCGCCGCCTGTAGCTCCGCGCCCGGCATGAGGCCCGCCTCGGAGTTCCTCGTCGCCTTTACCATCACCATGACTCGCATAGCGCACCTCCTGCCTGGAGGCAGCAATTCAACGTTTCCCTCTAAAAGCTTCGCTCCATGTGGGAGCCGCTTTGCGGATCATCTCGAGGTACTGGGGCGGGATATCGGCGGGCTCCGTCATGGGGTGAATCGTGAGCACATCGGCGGCGCCCAGGCCGACCGGGCAGCGAAGCGCCCACTGGATCGCATCCTCCAGCGAGGAGACCTCGATCAGGTAGAAGCCGCCGACCAGTTCCTTGGATTCAACAAAGGGACCGTCGAGAACGGTGCGCTTTCCCTTCGATATGCCAACGCATACACCTTTGCGGCCAGGATTCAGCCCTTCTGAGGCTAGGAGCACCCCGGCCCGGTACATTTCTTCGTTGAACCGCATGTACGCGGTGAAGGTCTCGTCGTCGAGGGGCCGGTCGGACGCCGGCGCCTGCGGATCAGAGGCAGCTGTGATGAGAAATCGCATGTTCGGTCTCCTGTAGTCGCGCCGGCTCGCCGGAAACCCGGAAGGGCATCGGTGCCGGTCTTGCCCGGACACGACGAATGATTGCCGGTCCGATCGACATCCCGCCCGTTTTTTTTTGGGTGGCGATCGAACCACCCAACGTGAAAAAATGCCGGGTGTGCGCGATTCTTTGCTGTGAGGTTCTCGGGCCCAGACTCTTCGCCAACAACACCGTTCGCTCGTGATTATCTCAGGCTATTTCGAGGTTCACCCAGTGTTGAGTCACACCCCCCACTGAGTGGACGCGGGCTCGCGAGGCTTTTACGCTTCGGCAATGCGGGCACCCACTCACATCGAGTCGCTCGACGACTCAAATCAAACAGCGCGGTCGTGTCTACAGACACGCGGACGATCGGACACTGCGGCAACTGATGGACCGCTGATGAAGTCAGCACCGGCAGTGGCATTGAGACGGCATCTGCGCCTTACTCTTTCGACACTTATCCACCAGTCATCCCATTATGGTTTCGGGGCTATTGAGTTTTCGACCTGTTTTCGAATTGGTGCAGTGCACATGCATCCTGAAATGGTTTTTGTGTCGACCTACTCTATTTATCGGCGCTCCTTAAATGGCTAGGAGTGCCGCTTGGGAAAGATCCTGCGTTCAATCGGAGACATCGCGCTGCGCGCCCTTCTCACCGAGGCTCGGGAAGCGGAAGGGCTGACTCAGGAGCAGCTCGCTCGCAGATTGAACAAACCGCAGAGCTACGTATGGAAGCTCGAGAACGGCGAGCGCGTCCTCGCGTACGCCGAGGCGCCAGCCTACGCGCGAGCGCTGGGACTGAGTTTCAGCGAGTTCTCGTTACGATATGCCGCCTTGCTGCGCATGCAGACGCTGCCGATGCGTAAGCTGCGCAAACTCAAACCGAACGACGATCCTTGAGTCCCGCTGAGACTCACACCGCACAACTTTCGATCACGCACGACCAAAACACTGAACTATATGGGGATCGAGGCCACAGGAGGACTCGTCAGTGGCTAACCACCGGAGCACAGAGACAGCCGCATCTATCAATGAAGCCGCCGCAATCTGGCTTTTACGATTGGAAGCTTCGGCCTCTGCGCAGTTGCGGAAGGACTTTCAGAAATGGCTCGACGAAGAACCGCGACACAAGGCTGCGTTCCTCAGACTCAGGCTCGCTTGGCATACGAGCGAAAAATTCAGACTCTTCCGGCCAGCCGATGGGAGCGTGGATGAAGATCTCATAACGAAGCTGTGATCTCACAATGGATTTGCGCTTCCGGAAGAGGCGCTCTTCGCCGAATCCGGCAGGAGACAGGTCGTCGGGGGACGTGATGAATTGATGGTAGGTGTTGTAAGTCCTGTAGCATCTCGGAGCGTCGCCACTGTGGCGACAGGCATCGCCTGCAGCACCTCTTGGATCATGAGTAGCGAGCCGGCAATCCGTGGTGTGGCGCGGAGCTCCGCTCGATCTTCGCGAAACGCTTGCGTTACGCGGCGGCCAGTTTCGATGGCAACTTCTGCGCTGTGCCGAATTGCCTCGGCGAAAAAGTCGATCCAGCGCTCGTAGTCGCCACCAGCACGCACCGCGTTCAATTCCTCGTAGTACTGCTGCCGGTGCTGCTTGAAATACAAGCTGGGGTATAGCAGCGGTTTGCTCTCGTTGCGGCACCAGAGGTCGAGGGCGAGTGTCGACTTGCTTGCGGCGCGCGTCATGATGGCTTCAACCGGAGAAGGCGATGGCCAATATTCTCGAGAAAAGGGTTTATGTCGTCCTGCTCATCACATGCGGCGGAGTCGCAGTTCAGTGCGCGGCGCAAGGCGCAGACCAGGCATATCCCGCGTCCGTGGCGGTCCCTTCGATGGAGTCCGTGTTTGTCCTCACGAACGCGAAGTCACGCTCGATCAGCCCGGAGAACCCAACGGGCGTGAAGGGTCGAGGCGGCAACGCCGACCTGAGTACCGGCAGTGCCAGGGACGCCGCGAAAGATCTCGGCGTCGGGTGGAAGGTTAATCCGTATGTCAATGTGGCGCCAGGATCGACATACACGTTTGCTCAATTCAAAGGCGAGGGAATCGTCAACCACATTTGGATGACACTGGGCGCAGAGGCGGAATACCGATCAGCCATTCTGCGAATTTACTGGGATGGTGAGAAAGGCGCATCGGTTGAGGCTCCGGTGGGCGATTTCTTTGGCGCGGGATGGGGCCGCCAGAACGAGCCAAAGATCAACTCCGCAGCCATCGCGGTCAACCCGGGCAGCGGCTTCAACAGTTTTTGGCCCATGCCTTTTCGCAAGGGTTTTCGCATGACGCTCGAGAATCGGAGCGCGATGCCGCTTTTGATCTATTACGAAGTCAGCTTTGCTGAGACGGCCGTGCCTGCCCGAGCGGCCTATTTCCATGCCCAGTTCCGCATGGTGGATTGGCTAAAGCCGGGGACGGTGTACACCATTGTGGATGGCATACGCGGCAAGGGCCAATATGTGGGCACCTCGCTGAGCCACGGCGCGCGCAGCCCCGGTTGGTGGGGCGAGGGCGAGGTCAAGTTCTATGTCGATGGAGATACGTTCAATCCAACGATCAACGGCACTGGCGAGGAGGATTATTTCCTGGGGTCTTATTCATATTTGAGACCGGCAGGAAAGCGCCCCAACGGTGATCCGAAGCTCGCAGAGGAGAACTTCTCATCCCTCTATTCCGGATTCTATTCCGTGATGCCGTTAGAAGAGATGGATCCGGCCTATCACGGCACAGCAGAGCGACGCATCGGTGAGTACCGATGGCACATCGTCGATCCGATCCGTTTCGATCGTGACCTCAAAGTGACGATCCAGGCGTTGGGGTGGAAAGCGGATGGATCGGGCACGTATCTGCCTCTGCAGGATTCGTATGCATCTGTAGCTTACTGGTACCAGGCGGAACCGCATTCGGAATTCCCGAAGCTATCGAGCGATGCAGAGTTACAGCTGCGCAGCGGTACCAGCGAATAGCGGCTCCGTTGGGCAGCTCGCAGCCCGGCGACTCAGGTGAGACAGTCAGCTGGAATTT
>JAXDQF010000020.1:0-4330 GCA_034668025.1 Gammaproteobacteria bacterium
CCCGGGCAATCCCTACAATCTAACCCGAAGGGCCCTGGCCGATCCATCGGCCGGTTGCCGCTCCTTATGTTGCGTTTACGCGGGGGTCGGCCGACTTTTCTTCACGCGCAGCTCGACCCGCATGCCCGCCTCGCTCAGCATGTTGATGAGCGCATCGATGCTGAATTCATCAATCTCTCCACGCAGCAGCTCATCGAGCCGGGACTGCGGGACACCCAGTCGCCTGGCCGCCCGGGACTTGCCCAGTCCGCGCGCCACTTTGCGAATTTCGGACATGAGTCGGGAACGGAGCAACAAATTCTCCGCCTCGACGTACGGGAATCCAAAGTCGGCAAATAGGTTTCCGGTTCGAGCCACCACCGCTGCTGCTGTTCGTCTACTCATTGTGGGTCTCCGCTGCGTTATCCCCTGCTGCCTTTTTGTCGCAACAGTGAACGTGGAGCAACTGACAGAAGTCTGCTGCGACTAAAGGGCCCTATAGCGAACGTCGCGGATACGAACCTCGCCCGTTCCGGCTGCGTAGACCGCGGGCCGCAGACTCAGGAAATCGCCGGCAACATTGTGGTGATAGCCGGAGACCTCGAACTGGTTGGAGAACTTGGTCCAGGTCCGGCCATCGACGCTGTAATGCACCGTCACAATGTGCCGATCGTTTTTGATTCTGATCCGCAGCTGACGGCCGACAGCGGCGGGTTTTGTACCGCTACGCTCCAGGCCGTAGCGGTGCATGACCAGACTGTCCTGATCGAAACCCAACCCACAGTACAACCGCCGGCTGTAGAACAACAGCAGCCCGGCCCGTGCCTGCGCATCGATGTCGAAGCTGGCCTCGACCTCATAAGCCACATCGCCGGCAATGAAACAAACGGGCGAGCAGTCGCGGGGCCCACTGCCCTTCGCCCGCAGAAACAGCGTGTTGTCCGCAATCCGCACGCGCCGCATCTCGTCCGCACCCGGATCGTAGAATCCCCACTGGATACCGAACTTGTCCTGCGAAAAGTCATCGGACAGCGCGAGCCCATGCGCTCGAGGCTGACCTGCTGTTGGTTTTGGCAAGGGACGCGACAGATCGCCTCCTTTGGCCGAGAACCAACCATCCGGTGTCCACTCGATGGGGTCCAACAGGGTCTGACGGCCGAGGGTCCAGAAGGCGTTTTCGTAGCCGTGGTAAATCATCCACCAGGTGCTGTTCGGGCCTTCAAACACGGTCGCATGGCCCCGTGACCACCATTTCTCGCTGGCTGATTGCGTCCTGACCAGCGGATTGCCCGGAGCATTCTCCCAGGGGCCGTGGATGGAGCGCGAACGCGCGGCAATCACCATGTGGCCCGTGGGAGGCCCCGCAGTCCCGCCGACCGCGGTCACGAGATAAAACCAGCCGTTGTGTCGAATGACCTTCGGGCCTTCAGGTGAGAAGGCCTCAACGTCCCACTCCGGTGGATACCGCCAGGGATCATAAACATGTTCAACCGGACCGTCCGTGGCGAGGCCATCGTCGGTCAGTCGAACTCGATTACCCCCACTCAGGAACAGATAACGCTTGCCGTCCTCGCCCACCACATGGCCGGGGTCAATGTGGTCGGGGAGTTTCAGATCCACCGGCTCGCTCCACGGTCCGCTGATCTTTTCTGCGTGGATCACATAATTGGAATGGTAGGTTGGAGTGCGGCCGGGAATGTATATGTAGTAGCGACCATTGTGTTTGAGGAGGTCCGGCGCCCAGACGGAGCCGATCGGTGAGTGCAGTGCAGCCGTCACCGGTAGCCAGTTGACCAGGTCGCGCGATGTCCAGATCACGATGCCCGGATAGGAATCGAACGAGGAGAAGGTCAGGTAGTAGTCGTCACCGTCCTTCAGGATGGAAGGGTCGGGGTGATCGCCGGCCATGATCGGATTCAGGTATGTGCCGTTGCCCTGGTCGGGCTTGCGCTGGCCTTCAATTCCGCGGGCCGACTGCGGCGGGGTCTCACTCGGGCGCACCGTCGTTGCAGTCGTCGCCGTCGCCGTTACTGCCGTGGCAGTTGTTGCCGTCGCGGTGGCACCGAGGAGCAGCGACTCGAGAGCACTTCGACGTGAGAGCTTCATTGAAGGGCCACCCTATGAGCTTAAAACTGTGGCGGATGATAGCAACAGCCCAGCACGTGCCGCAGTCTGCCGTTCCCCGGAACTGAAACCGTGGAACCTCCATCGTGCGGCAATGTCAACCGCCTGACGCCCGTCACGTTATCAACTCGTCGTGGATTTCAGCAGCCGGGCCTGGTACTGGTTGACGCCGTTGCCCGGCAGGGAGAGCTGCAATGCGTGTTGTTGGTCTTTTGTGCGCCACAGCCGTGGTCGCCTGCCTCAGTCCCATCACTGTATCTGCCGAAGCCAGTGCGCAACACCGCGCCGCCGCTGTTGCCGCCGCAGAGGAACAATCCGAGCCGTACCACAAGCATCGGGATATGCGCCACGGGCACGATCATTTTTATCCCGATCGCGGCGCAATTGTACGTGACTTGCCGCAGGGAACGATTGGAACCAGCTACGCCGGCGTGTCCTACCGGTATCACGACGGCATCTGGCTCGAGCCGCGGGGGCCCGCATACATGGTTGTAGCGCCCCCCATCGGGCTCGTTGCACCAACATTACCCCTGTATTCAACAGTTGTTTCGCACGGTACGGAGACATTTCTTTACGTCAACGATACCTACTACCGACCCAGGCCCGACCTGGGTGGTTATGAGGTGGTCAACGACCCGACTCTGGAGCCACCACCGGCGCCCGAGGCTCTGGTGGGTGGGCAGATGCCGGGTGCTACCGCTCCGTCGGCGCCGACCGGCGGTTCCGCGACGATCACGCCCAGTCTGGCAGTGGCACCTGTTGCGGGGGTCGGCGTTGCTGCCGCGTCGGTGCCGGCAGCGCCAACTGCTACGGCGTCGATTGCGCCACCGTCCGTTGCGACCCAAGTCGCATCGTTTCCCCCGCCCGCATCGGCTTCCATAAATGGACCCGCGTCGGCTTCCTTGAACGCATCTGCAGTGGCTCCCGCGAGTGCTGCCGCAGCGGGAGCCGTACCCGTGTTACTTCCGTCTGCGGCTGGCACGCCCGGAACGCAAAAGGGACCCAAGGTGTTCCTGTACCCGAAGAACGGTCAGTCCGCGGATCAACAGGCGCGCGACCGCTATGACTGCTATCGGTTCGCGGTGGCTCAGAGCGGCTTCGACCCCATGCGCTCAGCGGGAAGCGCACCAGCTGCTCCCGCCAGCGAGCAGCAGTCCGACTATGACCGGGCGCAGAGTGCCTGCTTCGAGGCACACGGCTACACGAACCGTTGAGTCCAGGTTGGTTTTGCTTGACTGAATGAGGAGTACCCGATGATCAGGAAGTCTTTGGGGGCGCCGACATTACTTATGTTGACCATGTCGATGCCTGTACTGGCTCAATATATGAGTACGCCGCGACCGACCCAGCCATCCGCACCGCCGCCTGCAGCCCGTGCGGACAATCTCACGATCACCGCAAAGAACGGCCAGACGGAGAAGCAACAATGGGCCGACCGATACGAGTGCCATCGCTGGGCGAAGGATCAGAGCGGATTTGATCCCACAACCCGACCGCCGGACGGCGTCACGTCCAGTGAGATCACCTCGCGCCGGGATCAATACCGCCGCGCATTTACTGCGTGTCTCGAAGGACGCGGGTACGCGGTACAGTACGGCGAAGCCCCCACTCCGTCCGCTGCACCTGCACAACCCGCGCGCGCTGTGACTGCTCGCCGGTTTGTTCAGTCAGAGCCTGAGGTGAGATATCGACCCTTCGAGGCGCAGATCCAGGGCGGTTACACGGTGACGAGCGGCACAACAGACCGGCTTCTGGACGATGGATCGAATGTTGGACTCGGCTTTACGTGGTTTCCGACGTCGCTGTTGCCGATCGGACTGCGCGTCAACGGCAGTTACAGCTCGTTCCGGGCCAGAAATGCATTGCTCGATCAATACGGACCGAACTTCTATCACGGCTACCAGAACGTCTACGGCGGCGACGCCGACTTGCAGTTGGACCTGGCTCATTCGTCGTCGCGCTCAAAGTTGTACCTGATAGGAGGCGCGGGTTGGTACCGCACACAAACGCGGCTGCGGGAAGTGGTCTTTGAGCAGGGAACGTTCTGTGGTTTTTACCATTGTGAGCAGGGCACATTCCCGGTCAAAGTGACGGACACGACGACGAGCCCGTGGCGAAGCTCCTGGAATGCGGGGCTCGGGTGGGAGATCGCGTACGCTGATGGTGCTTCATTCTTCCTGGAGGCACGCTATCTGCAGATCGCTCCCCGCGACGACAAGATGCAGTT
>JAXDQF010000021.1:0-10728 GCA_034668025.1 Gammaproteobacteria bacterium
CAGAACGGCTCGTTTGATGTCGCTGTAAACTTCATCAACGGCGGCTTCCAGCCGGCCGTGGCTCCGCCGCAGGCGCCGATGTGGGATCTCGAGATCGGTGCATTCAACTACGCCGTGGTCGACATCAATCCGGGCTCCTCGGTGAACAACGGACGCGTCCCCTTCGGCACGGTCTCGCGGTTGCCCCCGGGCGATGTGTATGGCTGGCACCCGACTGTCAATCTGTACGACTACGGTCCTGCGCCCGTAGCCAACAAGTGGGCCACCTACAAGATTCCGCTGTCCACGCTGGGCATGGGCTTCTGCAAGTTCACCGGCTCGATCAGCGGTAACAAGCTGACGGTCACCGCCATCACTTCCGGTGCGCCCCTGGTGGATGCAGGCGGATTTGTGACGGGCCCCGGTGTTCCCGCAGGTACCTACATCTCGGGTTACGACCAACACAGTGCGATCGGGACATTCACCCTGGGCGGCCCCGGCATCAACTCGGGCACCAAGATCGCCAGCTCGAGCCTGACCTTCCAACGTACGTCGCTGTACAAGTTCGGCATGCAGCCGGATGTGCAGGGCATGACGATGTACTTCAACAACATGGGCTTTACCTCGAATTGATGAGGAGCCGGCGCGCAGCCTGCCAGTGGAGGGCGGGCTGCGCGGCTGTCAGGCGGTGTGTGGACGCCGCCTGACAGTGATTGTGATTGTCGAAATATTCGCTTTAACCGCTACGTTGTCGTCTTCGCCGCCCGGATTCCGATAGTTCCTCCGACAGCCCCATCGTCCGATGGCCTGTTGTCAGCGGAGGAAATCACCAGTGAATGAGCAGAATGGGTCCCGGCGGAGCTTTCTCTTCGCCCTGGGTGGACTGTCCACGAGCGCGTGGCTGGCCGCGAGCTGGGGAGAAATTGCGGCTGCGGCAGATCATGCCGCGCACGTCGCTGCGACCACTCCGGCTCAATTCGTTTTCTTGAGTCCTGCGGACGCCGCGGACGTCGAAGCCATCACCGCACAAATCCTGCCCAGCGGCGCAACTCCCGGGGCCCGGGAGGCGCACGCGGTGTACTTCATCGATCGCGCGCTGGCCACCTTCTTCGCCGACCGCGGCCCGGCATTTCGTGCCGGACTCGAAGAATTCCAGCGGTCCTTTCGCAAAGCGCATCCGGCAGCCACCGCGTTCGCTGCTGCGAACGCGGGCGAGCAGGTCGCATTTCTGACAGCCGTGGAGCGAACCGAGTTCTTTCAGTCTGTAAGGGTGCTCACGATTGTGGGCACGCTGAGCCTGGGCCAGTATGGAGGCAACTACGCCGGCACGGGTTGGAAACTCATGGGCTTTGAAGACCAGCATGTCTTCAGTCCGCCGTTCGGCTATTACGACCGCGACTATGCCGGTTTTGTGGTGGGCAACGCATGAGCGCGCGCACGTTCAAAACCGACGAATCGGTGGATTTCGTCGTAGTCGGCTCGGGCGCTGCGGGCGGAGTGATTGCGCGCGAGCTGTCCGTAGCGGGGTTCTCCGTAGTGGTTTTGGAGCAGGGGCCGCGCCTCAATGCCACCGACTTTGAGCATGACGAGTTGAAATACACTTTCCTCCACGGCATCACCAACGATCCGGTTGCCAGCCCACAGACATTCCGGCGCAGCGCAGCTGATACGGCCAAGCAAGGCAAGGGAGTGATAAACCCACTCGTTTATGCCCGCATCGTCGGTGGCAGCAGCACCCACTTCACCGCGAACTTCTGGCGCTTCCACGAGATCGATTTCAATGAACGCTCGGTGTTGGGAGGGATCCCGGACACGGCGTTCGCCGACTGGCCGATCAGCTACCAGGATCTCGAGCGCTACTACACCCAAGTTGAATGGGACATTGGTGTGTCTGGACTTGCGGGCTCGAGTCCTTTCGACCCCCCGCGCAGCAAGCCCTATCCGATGCCGCCGCTGCCGGTGAAATCTTCGGGGGTGCTCCTCGAGCGCGGCGCTCGCAAACTGGGTTTGCATCCTTTCCCTGCGCCGATGGCGATAGTCTCGAAGCCGTATCGTGGCCGGCCGGCCTGCGTGAACTGCGGGTTCTGTATGGGGTTTGGGTGCGAGGTCATGGCCAAGTCGTCGGTGCTGTATACGATGATTCCGGAGGCCGAAGCGACGGGTCGGTGCGAAGTGCGTTCGCGGAGCTACGTCTTTCGCGTTGAATCGGACCCGCAGGGGCGGGCCACGGGAGTTCATTATTTCGATTCGGAAAAACGCGCGCAGTTTCAGAAGGCGCGCGCTGTCGTGGTGAGTGCCAATGGTGCTGAGACGCCGCGGCTGCTGCTGAATTCGACCAGTGCGCGCTTTCCCCACGGCCTGGCGAATTCCAGTGGCATGGTGGGCAAACACCTCATGTTCAATCAGCAGACCGCCGTTCACGCGGTCTTTGAGCACGAGTTGAACGAATACAAAAGCGTTCAAGTAACACGCGTCGTACACGACTTCTATAACAGCGATCCGCGACGCGGATTTTACGGTGGTGGAGGTATCGATGCCCGCATTGGCCGGCAGCCAATCGGCTGGGCGCTGGCCTCCGGGGGAGATCTACCCACCTGGGGGCAGGCGCTGAAGGCCCGGATGGAGGCTTTTCCGCGGTCCATGGTTGCCGCAGGTCACATCACTTCGCTGCCACTGGAGACCAACAACGTCAGCCTGGATCCGACCTTGAAGGACGCCTGGGGAGTTCCCGCCATCCGGGTTACCTACAAGGACCATCCGGACGATCTGGCCGCCGCGCGTTTTATCCGCGATCGCTCGGCCGACATCGTGGCGGCGGCTGGAGCTCAGAAGATCTGGAAGGAAGAGGTGACGGAGCGGAGCATTTCGGTCCACCTGCTCGGTACTTGCCGCATGGGAAACGATCCGGCGCTCTCGGTCACGGACAAATATCATCGTGCCCACGACGTGCCGAACCTGTTCGTCTGTGATGGCTCGAGCTTTGTCACGTCCGGGCGAGGTCAACCCACGATGACCATCCAGGCGCTGGCGTTTCGGGCTGCCGACCATATGGCCCGATTCGCTCGGGCGGGTGAGATCTAGGGCCACGGGAGATACCGATGCCAACACGACTGATGGCGGGTTTATTGGCGCTCGCATTGGGAATGAACACGGTGGCTGCCGACCGGAAGTTTATCAATGCAGAGCAGGGCGGCGCTGCGCAGGCAACACGACCCATCAGCGACGCAGTGCTCGTTGGCAATACGCTCTATATATCCGGTCACCTGGGCATAGACCCGGCGACCAACCGGGCCGCTACGGATCCCGCAGTCGAAGCCAAGCTCGTCATGGACCGCGTCAAACACACCGTGGAAGCGGCCGGTCTGTCGATGGACGACGTGGTGTCGATTCAGGTGTTCTGCACCGACCTGGCTTTGTACGAGACGTTCAATAACGTCTACCGGACCTACTTTCCCCACGGATTTCCCGCCCGAGCATTTTTGGGCGTGAATACACTCTTGCGCGGCTCGCACTTTGAAGTGCTCGGAGTTGCTGTCCGGAAGTAGCCCTCTATGCGTGCAGGCCCCGTGATTTCGCCGGCCAGCGAATGCTGCGCCGGCGGCGGGCTCGCATTGCTTCGGCGGCGATGACGCCCACGGCAAACGCCACCCAGAAGCAGGCTACCCACTGGGGGTGGGTGGTTTCGAGGAACGAAGCGATCAGTGTGCCGCACGCAAGCACGGCTGCAAGAATGATTTTGACGGCTGCCAGCATGTCTCACTCCTTTGACACCGCGGGTCCTGTCTGCATTGACAGGGGACGCCCGGGCCGTGAGACATTCTAGTGGGTTGTTGGGTGTGAGACATAATGTCGCCCGATTCCGACATGACAACACTTACAGTCTGTTGTAGAGCTCGTGAGTCAGATTCGCGGCGTCGGAGTGCCTAGAGGGTTGGGTCGGCGGCAGTCAAAGGGTCTGCGAGCTCAAAACCGCTCAGCGGCACTGACAGTCGGAACACCGTTCCGCGTTCATGTTCTGCCCAAGCCGCACCACCATGTTTTTCGGCGACTACGCGCACGAAGGCGAGTCCCAATCCCACGCCACCCGGATCGGTTCCGCGATGCAGCCCGCGGGAGAACCGCTGGAACAGGGCGCCACGGCGTTCCGGCTCGATCCCCGCTCCGTGATCAACAACACAGACGACGGCATTGTTACCAGCATGCTCGCACAACAGCTCGACGCCGCTCCCGGGGGCGGAGAATTTAATCGCATTGCTGAGCAGATTGATGATGGCGCGTGCCAGGTGTTGACGGTCACCACTCACCATGCAGGCCCTCTCAGACACAGCCGGCGAGATCGTTATTTCACACGCCTGCGCAGCGGCCCAGACTTCGTCGTAGGCGTCCTGTACCGCATCACGCAGATCGAAAGGCTCAAACTTCGCAGGATCGGCGGATTCGGCCCGTGCGAGCGCCACGAAGTTGTCGACCAGTGTCAGCACTCGCTGAGCGAGGAGATCCAGTCGTTGCGACAGCTCTTCATGTCCCAGGGCACGCGCAGGATCCCGTTGCAGTTGTGCCAGGCCGAGGAGTGATGTGGCGGGACTTTTCATGTCGTGTGACAGAAAGCGCAGCACTTCCTCTCGTTCGCGTTGCGCGGCGCGCAGCTCGGTCACGTCTGCCAGGTCAATGATGGTTCCCGCCCGAATCCCGGAGTCGTCGTGAAATGCCACCGCGCGTACGAGGCAATGCCGGCCGCTCTGTGCCAGTACAACCTCCACCGTGCACGGCGCACGCCCGGCCAGCGAAGCAAACTGCAGTTGACCCGGTGCCCGCCGCGAGAACAGCTCGTCGACGGCCGTGCCCTCCAGCGGCCTGTCGTCCGACGACCCGAACAATGCACGCGCGGCGGGGTTCACCAACACTATCTGCCCGCTGCTGTCGACCAGGATCGTGGCATCGGGTAGGGCATCGATCGTACCTGCGAACAGACTTCTGGCGCTGCGCAGACGCTGTGTTGCCTGCTGGAGCAACCCGATGCGCCGCTGAAGAAAGTCGTCTGAGCCACGGCTCCTCGAGGCCTGTGGCAAATCGGGCAGCAGCGGAAAGCGCTCGCGGGCGAGCTGACTCAGCTCCTCTTCGAGAAATGTCTGAGTGGCTTCCAGCCGCTGCCAACTCCAAAGCGGATAGGCCGCCAGCAACACTGCGAGCGAGGCGGTCGGCGGCCACCACCATCCCGCTGCCCGCAGCAGCAGGATGCTCAGTCCAAGAGCTCCAATCACCAACAACGCGGTTAACAACAACGACCGGCCTGGTGCCAGACGCTGCAATCCAACGCCTGCCAGCGCTACAGGAACGAGCCCCAGAAGAAGTGCAACGGGCACAGTGGCGCGACTGATCGTTGTGTCGGTTTTCAGGGCTTGCAGCACATTGGCGTTGATTTCGACTCCGGGCATGGGCCGGCTCTGCCCGGAGCGCGGTGTAGCGGAACCATCTCCGAGACCGGTTGCAGTCGCCCCGACCAGGATCCACTTGCCGCGAATTGCCGCTGGATTCACGGCTCCGCGCAGTACGTCAACATAGGAGAGTTGGGCAAAGTGGCCAGGGGGGCCCAGAAACGGGATGAGTACCTGGTAGTCCCGGACCCACGCGAGTGAGGGTCCGGCCATCCCAGGATGTCGTTCGCCTCGGAATTGAATTGGACGGGCTCCTGGCGTGTGCTCGAGAAGCGCAGCGGCCAGATAGTTGCGCGTGGCTGCACCGGGTCCTTCTCGCAAAAAGACGCTGCGAACGATCCCGTCGCGATCTACTTCCAGATCCACATGGCCGAGGCCGGCGGCCGCTCGTGCGAGGATTGGAATGGGCAACTTTTCGCTCGGTACCTGGCTCCTGCCCCGCAAGTCTGCGAGGAGTGGCAGCACGGTTGGGGGGCCGCGTTCCATCGAACGTGCCAGCGCGATGTCCCCCTCAGGCGAATCCGGGTCAGGTTCCGTGAATAGAATGTCGAGAGCCACAGCGTGCGCGCCGTCTTCACGCAGACGATCCAGAAGGGCCGCATGGACGGCTCGGGACCAGGGCCAACGTCCGAGCGCTGCGATACTGGCGTCATCAATGGCGACAATGAGCACATCGCCGGGTGCGGGAGCGGTCGGTAGCGCAGCGTCAAAAATTTCCAGGTCGGTCCGCCAAAATACGTTGGACAGATACAGCAAGGTCGTCAAACACAACAGCGCGATCACGAACCACACTCGCTGTCGCAGGAACCGGGACCGCCACGACGTCTCGCTCATATCACGATCGCGAGTACCGTCGCAGCCGTCACGGCCGGCACCAGAATCTTGAGCCACAGGGGCACCGGAGCTTCAAACTTTACGGGCTCTCCGAAGGGTGCCGCGGTGCCGTCTTCGGCAATCGTTTGAACGCGAGCGTAGTACGTGCCCAGGTGTAGCCGACGCGTAGACAAGGTCGGAGTATCGACTGTCTGGTCGACCACCGGAGCTGCGAATTCGGGAGTGCGAGCTATCTGCACGTGATAACGCATGCCATCCTGGGGGTCCCAATGGAATTGCATTGCGTGAGGGGCCAATGTTGGCGGGAACGGTGTTGGAGAGGCCTGGCGTTGTATGAACTCGTGTACCGCACTCCAATCGCCACTCTCGCTTCTATCGTCGGTTGCGCGGACGCGCCAGAAATACCGGCCCGGTGGCACGTTCTCGATGTCGACCTCGGCAATTCCTTCGATGTCGCGCTCGAGAAACAGCTGTGTGAACTGTACATCCGCTGCGATCTGAAGTTGATAGTGAGTTTCCGGACCCGGCCTGCTCCAGGCAAAACCGGCGCGGGTCCCTATGAAATTCGTTCCTTCCAACGGCCTGACAGGCTTCGGAGCCCCGGGTAGTTGATGCTGCACGAATGACCGGACGGTGTCGTGGCCTTCCAGTCCGAGTCCATCGATCGCCCGCACTCGCAGCCAGTAACTGCCGTCTGCCGGGGCTGGCAGATCATCATTTGGAGCATCGAGCTCGACGTCCGCGAGAAACGAATGAAATTCAGCATCCGGTGAGAGTTGCAGGCGGTAGCGAATCGCGTTCTGCACCGCCGGCCATTCCAGTTTCAGCCGGTTGGCATTGTTGACACCGGGGAGCCCCTGGAGGTCCGGCGCAGGCAACAACCGAACCGGGGGCAGGGGTGCCTGGTTGGGCGCGACACGCGTGCCAAAGTCTGCCGGGATTGTGACGTCCGCCCCCGATGCGGAGACCGCAACCGATCCTTCCAACGTTTCAGTTGTCGCATTGGCGGCTCCAGGTTCGAAGGCGGCACGAAACTCCGTACCGCGGACGGCTGACACGGCTACCGGAGTGAAGATCTCGAAGCGGCCCACGTCGCCGTGCGGTTTGACCCGAGTTTGCAGGCGCCCGGACTCGAGTTTGAATCGGGTGTCGTGTGCCGCACCCGTGCCGGTTACCTGACGCATCTCCTCGAGCGTGAGAACACTCAGCTTCTGTACGGTGATCACTGACCCGTCGGCCAGTGCAAGAGTCACCGACCCGTCCGTGCCGGTCTCGATTCTGCTGCCTTCCGGAAATGTCTGTCCCAGGACGACGATGCGTCCGCCCTCGCGAACATCCCCGCTCACGGCTGTAACCGTCGCTATGTCCGCGCCCAGCCGCAACCAGGCATAGGGAATGCGAATTTCATGTCCCAACGGGATGTGGCGCGGATCCGCGATGTTGTTACGAGCTTGAATTTCCGGCCACCGCCGCGGCTCAATCAGCAGGCGGCGCGCGATTCCAATCAACGTATCCTGCGGGCGGGCGTGATAAACGAAGTCGCCTGCAGGAGCGCTCACCTGCGCCAACACGAGGCCAGGTAGCATCAATGCCAGCGCTGCCAACCCGCAGATCCTTGTCATGGCCGAAGACTCCTTGGGCAGTGCCCTTCATCCGGTTGGTGTTCCAGCGCGCTCCAGCCGGTAGCCGTAGCCATATATGGCCGTCAGGCGCAATCCGATTGCCGCAGAGAGTCCGAGCACTTTGCGTACTCTGCTGACATGCATGTCGACGGTTCGCGTCAAGGTGACGACGCTCTGACCCCAAACGGCTTGCATTATGTGGCCACGCGAAAGCACCTTGCCCACATTGCGAAACAACAGCACCGCCACCTCGAATTCGCGGCGCGTCAGGTCGGCTACCACACCGTTGCTTTCAATTTGTCGTCGCTTCAGGTCGATCACAAACGGTGGCACTACTATGGTTTGTTCCTGCATCGAGCCGTCACGAGAACGGCGTGCCACCGATTCGACACGCGCCAGCAGCTCCCGGCCGCGCGGCGGCTTCACCAGGAAGTCGTCGGCTCCGGCCTCCAACGCCTGGACGACATCTTCTTCGGCATCGCGCTGAGTCAGGAAGAGAATCGGGGTCTGCAGCGCGAGCGGGCCGCGAATTGTCCGTAGCACGTCATAGCCGGAGACATCCGGAATTTCCCAGTCGAGCAGGATGAGATCGTAGCTTTCGCCGTGCAGCTGCTTGAGCAGCACTTTCCCCCGATCGAACACATTGACCTGGTGGCCGGCGTCACTCAGCAGCGAGGCCGCGCGCTCCGCTTGCTCGATATCGTCTTCCAGTAACGCAATCCGCAAAACAGGGTACCTCGATACTGCGGCCGTTCCGGAAATGGCACGGCTCCCGCGCAGGGACGAGTCTGCTCCCCCCGCCACTGGACCGTACAGGCGCGGCTTCGGTCATTTGACACAATTTTACATTGGTTTTCCATGGACTTGGGAATACTCGCGGGCCTGGCACCTGCTGCCCCACACTTTCCGGAGAGTTGAATCGTGACCTACGAAGACCTGGCAGAGCTCGCATTGGCACTCGGACTTTGGCTGGAGTCGGTTCTGACGCCGGCCCAGCAGTGCGTCCGGAAGGAAGACAGCACGCCATGAACCCGTCGATAGCGTTGTGTGGGCTGCGCCGTTCGCGGGTGTCGTTCGATGTTCACTCGCCGCCTGCAACGAGGCGGCAGCAGCGACAATCTCAAAGGCTCGTGGCGCTCGGGACCCTGTCCGCCGGTATTGCCCATGACTTCAACAATATTCTGGCGATGCTGCGCGGCCACCTGGCGATTGCGCGAGCGACTCTCGATTCCCAACACCCGGCTCAAGTTGAGCTTGGCGAGGTCGAAAACGCAGCCGCTCGTGCCACGAGTCTCGCGAAGCGCATCCTCAACTTCGGCCGACCTCACGAACAGGTGCTCAGGCCCGTGAATATCGAGGCGGCAGTCCAGGAAGGCCTCAGCCTGCTGCGGGCCACCTTGCCGGGAGGAATCGAGATCGTGTCCGAATTTGCGCCCGATCTGCCTGCGGTGTGCGGTGACTCCGAACAGATTCAACAGGTGTTGGTCAATCTCGGCATCAATTCAGCGCAAGCGATGGTGGAGGGGCGCGGAGTCATCCGTGTGTCGGTAACGCGAGCCGGCAGCGATGCCGTCGACGGGCGCGATGAGGAGCACGTTTGCCTGCGCTTCAGCGATACGGGTTGCGGCATGGATGCAGCCACCCGCAAGAAGATTTTTGCCCCGTTTTTCACCACAAAACCGAAGCGTATCGGCACGGGGCTGGGTCTGTCAGTCGTCCGTGAAATCATCGCGGAGCACCGTGGTTCCGTCACGGTACAGAGCAAGAAGGGCAGGGGCACGCAATTCAGCATTTACCTGCCGGCCGCTGATGCTGCCACGTGCGCAGGTTCGGGCGCCGACGGCTCGCCGGGAGGGCGTGGGCAGAGAATTCTATTTCTCGATGACGATATTGGGTTTGTGGAGCTCGCCGAACGGGTTATTGGCAAGGCGGGCTACCGTGTGATCGCTCATTTCAACGTGGAGGATGCGCTCGCTGACTTTTCGGCTGCACCCGGTGCGTTCGATCTGGTGGTGGTGGACCTGGCGATGCCGGACGCCGACGGAATCGATGTCGCGGGGCGTATGTTGGCGCTTCGCGCTGACGTACCGATCATTATCACCGCCGGCTATTTCAGCCCGGACGATGTGGCGCGGGCGATCGCCTGTGGCGTTCGAGAAGTCATCAGTAAGTCCGCGACAGTGCAGGAACTGTGTACCGCGTTTAGCCGTGTGTTTGGTGGCACGGCACGCGGTGATCAAACATAACGCGAACGCTTGCGGCCCTTGGTCGAATGTGTCCGACGCCCGGATGTAGATAACATGTGTGCTCACCGGGAAGTGCAATAGCAATACGCCACAAGGAGGAAGCGTCAGATGAAAAACACCAAAGATGTCAAATCGATTGACCGCGAACTGTTAGACCTCGAAATAGACGATACGGACGAGCCTTCACCCGGCGGCCGGCAACCCACCGGGCGCATAGTTCACGACGAGAGAGGCAACGCTGTGTGGAAGTGGCGAGGTGATACGTCGTCCACCGACACGACGACATCGGGCGTCCTCAAGTACATCGATCCCACGGATCTCACGGTGGAGGGACAGCGCGGAGAATCCAGCAGCTCCAGCCCCCGGACCCGGCCAAAGGCGCGCGATGCGGGTGGTGGATATGATCCGTACAATCAGGACGTTGCGCGTAGCAAGCCTGACCTGCCGGGCAAGGGGAAGCGCGGCAACAGCTGACGCGCGTGCATCAACGCTGTCCACACCGCGCTGTTTCAACGTGGGCCATGGGCGTCTGCTTCTCTCACCGCGATGAGAACGCGTGTGCCGTCGTTCCGAGACGCTGCGCGCTCCTCATAAGTGTTTGACGTGCAAGCG
>JAXDQF010000022.1:0-36661 GCA_034668025.1 Gammaproteobacteria bacterium
ATCAAAAATGCCAGCTCACAGATCCCGCGAACCGGCTTCCAGCCCGGCCGTAGGGGAAGAGTGCCTGCGCCCGATCCTGCGCGACGTAATAGCCTGCGTCCAGCCTCAAGCTCTTGAATTCAAAGGCTAGGCCCGCGTTTCCATACGCATACCCCGTGCTGTCCGAGGTGTAATAGCCGGCTCCCGCCGTCAAAAACAACTGTCCGATGAGGGGCAGCTGGGCCGCGAGATCCCCGGTGTACGCCGGGTAGCGCCCGAGACGGTGGCCCCAGTCGTACCGTACCGCATTGGGGATCGCGGCAACGGTCAGGGTCCAGGAGTCCAGGTAGGAGACCGCCACCGACAACTCCTGGTAGTCGTTGTTGAAGGGCGCGTTGCCATCCTGGTACGAGTAATTGACGGCCGTGACCGTCGTGCTCCAGGACTGTGAAAGATCGAATCGGTGCCCGAGATACTCCTCCAGCTCGAGGTTCCACCCAAAGCTGTCATAACCGCGGTGCCAGACGTGGTTCAGGCTGGAGACAAACACACCCAGAAAAGTCCCGTCGGCGGTCGTCAGGTGCAGGTCGGCCTGCGCGGCAGGGCGTCCGCCCGTTTCGGAGATACCCCGGAAAACGTAGTCGCTGGTGACGGTGAGGTCGCCGTCAAAGGTGATGGCGTCAGCTGCTCGGGGCGCCAACAGACCGGCCGCGATCAACAGGCAAACGACACCGATGCGAGACGGTACTGATGGACCCACTATGTCCCTCGAAACGCCACTGACAATTATTCGTTGTCAGGAGTTTAGAGCGAATCGGGAACGAGTTGCCCAACCGTCCGCAGCGCAACAATAACGTTTGGGTATTTTTGATCAAGATTACCGACAAACCCCTTCCGTTTGACGCCGGCAAGCGACAGATTCAGATATCGAATACGGCCCGGGCGTTCAGCTCGTAGAATTTGCGCCGCTCGAGATCGGTCCCCACCGCATCCATTTCCACGACCTCGCCGGCCTCGAACTGGTACGGGTAATCCATTGCATACAGCACGCGATCCACGCCCAGCACCTGCTGACAGAATTGGATCGCCGGCGCCCACGCCATCCCGCTCGAAGTCACGTACACATTCTCCCGCAGGTAGTCGCTGACTTTTCGTTGCAGCGGTTTCATGAAGGCGTAACGCTTGGAGTTGACTGTCGCGCGATGCATGTAGTCGAGCCTGTACAGCCAGAAGGGCAGCGCCTCTCCCAGGTGGCCCACCACGATCTTGAGTTTCGGAAAGCGATCGAAGGCGCCGCTGGTGATGATGGACAGCAGGTGCATGCCGGTGTCCACCCCGAATCCGTAGATGGCGCCATCCAGGCCACGCTGCAGCAGCGGCTGGATCAGCCCGGCCGACGGGCTGTTGGGATGCAGGTACAGGGGTACGTCCAGGGCCTCCGCGGCCGCGAAGATGTCCCAGAACTTCGGGTCATCCAGGTATTCCCCCAGGGTGTGCGAGTTGAGGATGGCGCCTCTGAGACCCAGCTCGCGCACGCCCCGTTCCAACTCCCGGGCCGCCTCTTTGGGATCCTGGGGCGCAACCGCCGCCAGTCCCGCAAACCGGGTCGGGTGCTTTTTGATCGCCGCTGCGAGTTGGTCGTTGCAGTCCTTGGCGAACGATACCGCGGTTGCAACGTCAAAGACCTGTACGCCGGGCGATGTCAGCGACAGGACGTGCATGGCAACTCCCGTGGAGTCCATGTCTGCAATGCGGCGCGCGCCGATGTCCTGCAACCGCTCGATGATCTGCGTGGCGCGGGCGCTCGGGCTTTGCAGGTAGAAGCCCCACAGGCTGAGAAAGCCGGGGTCCTGAACAGTCCCGGCAGCCAACATCCGGCGATACAGGTGGAACAGCTCGGGTGTAGCGAAGGCTTCTTCAGTGGCAATCCGTTGGTAGCTCATCGAGCGGTCCTTGGCAGCTGTCATTCGCGGTAACGGTTATGTATCATAACCGCGCGCCGCTGCCCGGGTTTGAAGAAATGCCCAAAATAAAACGCAAAGACGTGGTTGGAGGCGAAGCCAACTCCGGCCGCCACGTGGACCTGGGTCCGTTGACCGAGTATCTGGGCTACGCATTGCGCCGGGCACAGATGTCGGCGGTGGCGGAATTTCTCGAAGCCTTCGCGGAAGTTGATCTGCGCCCCACGCAGTTTGCGGTGTTGACCCTCATCGCCGGGAACCCGGGTGTCCGCCAGACCGAAGTGTGCGCAGCGTTGGGGATCCAGAAGGCCAACTTCGTTCCACTGCTCAATGAGTTGGAGCGTCGCGGACTCGCGTCGCGCAAGTCGGTGGCCGCGGATCGACGTTCGTCGGCACTGCATCTGACCCCCTTGGGCAACTCGACTTTGCAGCGGGCGCGTGCCATTCACGAGGTGTATGAGAATCGCTTCGTGACCCGCCTGGGACGCCGCGGCCGCGATCAGCTGTTGGCCTTGCTCAACAAGGTGATGGAAGCCGGCTGAGCGGGTTTGAGGGGCAGCAGGGCCAGGATGCCGGCGGCAAGCAGCGATCCCAATGCCATGCAGGTCGCCACCGTCGGCAGGGTATAACCCCATTTGAACAAATAGCCCGCCGCAATCGGCCCGAGCGCCGCGCCGCCCCGCCCCAGCCCGATCGCGAACCCCGTGCCCGTGGCGCGCACGTGTGTTGGGAATACCTGTGCATAGATGGCATACAGGCCGACAATCGCCGCGTTGGTGCAGAAACCCGCCCCGGCGCACAACAATGACAATTCGGTCAGGTCCGCGCTGCTGCGGCCGAACAGGATGACCATCACGGTGGACAACAACATCACGCCGATCGTCAGCGGTTTCAGCCCCACCCGCTGACTCAACAGTCCCAGCAGCGCGCCTCCGGTGGCACCGCCCACGTTCGCCCACACGAGCACCTTCGCGCCGGCCGTGGCCGGAAAATGCATGTCGAACACAATCTGGGGAATCCACTTCAGCAGGAAGTAGAACGTCATGATGTGGAAGAAGTATGTGAGTGTCGAAAGGATCGTGATCACGAGCAACGCCGGTGCGAAAATGTCTCTGACCGAACGCTGGTGCATCTGGGGCGCAATCGCAGGCAGTGCCTCGATCGCAGCGTGGCCCATGCGAGCCAGTGCTTTGTTGATTCGCGCCAGGGCATTCGCCGGTTGTTTGTGCGCGAGCCAGTGGACCGATTCCGGCACGATCAGCAGCACCAGCGGGATAAACAAAGCGGTGATGGATCCGCCGAGGTAGAACACTGCGCGCCAGTCGTGGTCACGCAGCAGTACTTTGACGATCGAGCCGCCGATCACGGCCCCGATGGGATAGCCCACGGCCATCAGGGCCACGCACAAGCTGCGCCGCCGCAGGTTGGAGAATTCGGCTGCCACGGCGTTACTGACGGCCAGCAGTCCGCCGATCCCCAGGCCGGTGACGAACCGCCAGGCTTCCAGCTCCGGAATCTGCTTCACGGTGGTGACCATGAACATGCCTATCGCCATCAGCACGAGGCAGGCGAGCATGCTCGGCCGGCGCCCGATGCGGTCGGCGACGCCGCCGAGCACAATCGCGCCGAGCGCCATGCCGATGAGCTCCATCGAGAGCACGACACCCAGAGCGGCGCGATCGATGCCCCATTCGGCGGCGATTCCGGGCGCGGCGAAGGCTATTGAGAGCACATCGAATCCGTCCAGAGCCGTGAGCCCGACGGTAATTGCAACAGCCAGGATCTGAAGCGCGCTCATCGGCGCGCTGGATAGCGTGTCACGCGGGTCGGTGTTCACAGCAGTGGCGCCCCTCCGTAGAAGAGCGGAATCTTCCGCAATCGCTCTGCAGTATAAAAGGGCGACCAATCGATCACCGAACATGCACGCCGCAGGCGGCTCGAGCGCCAGCCCGACCATGGGAGCGTTCCATTCGCAGAACGGGTGCTCCCGGTGGCAATGGCTGGAGGGGCGCAAGCCAGGGGGTCTGGGCCATAATGGCCGCGGATTCCATAGTCCTCGATCGATCAAGGGTAAGGTAATGACCGACAAACCAGCATTCGAAGTCATCAGTCAACATCAGTGTTTCGACGGCAGCGTCGGTTTTTACAAGCACGACTCCACCAGCACCGGCACCTCCATGCGCTTCTCCGCGTTCGTGCCCAAACAGGGCCGCACGGGACGCGTTCCGGTGTTGTATTACCTTGCCGGGCTCACGTGCACGGAAGAGACATTCATGATCAAGGCCGGTGCACAGCGCGTGGCCGCCGAGCTGGGCCTGATGCTGGTGGCGCCGGACACGAGTCCTCGCGGCCTCAACATTCCGGGCGACAGCGCGTCGTGGGATTTCGGTGTGGGGGCGGGTTTCTACCTGGATGCAACCCAGGAGCCGTGGGCGAAGAACTACCGCATGTATAGTTACATCACGAAGGAGCTGCGCACGCTGATTGAGGCCCAGTTTCCGGCCGACCCGGCGCGTACCGGCATTTTCGGACATTCGATGGGCGGGCACGGTGCGCTCGTGCTCGGCATGCGCAATCCCGCTATCTACAAGTCAATTTCGGCGTTTGCACCGATCTCGGCGCCGAGCCAGGTGCCGTGGGGCCAGAAGGCCTTCACCGGCTATCTGGGCACGGATAAGAGTCAGTGGAGCGCGTACGACGCCACCGAAATCATCCTGGGCCTGAAGGATGCCGCGAGCCGTCCGCACCTGCTCATCGACCAGGGCCTGGCCGACCAGTTCCTGGAGAAGCAGCTGCCGCAGCACGTGTTTGAAGCCGCCGCCAAAAAAGTCGGTTACCCCCTGACACTGCGGCGCCAGGAGGGCTACGACCACGGCTATTACTTCATCTCCACCTTCATGGAGGATCATCTGCGCCATCACGCGAAGCAGCTTGCAAAGTAGGGCTCGAAGCAGCCGGTTGCGCGGCGGCGATCAGGACTTCCCGCAGCCAGGCGTGGCCCGGGTCGGGCTCGTTGCGCTTGTGCCAGATGACCACCTCGTGTGTGTCCGGTGTTTCAAACGGCACAGGCAGCAACTTCACGGGCGCGAGCTTCGCCAGCGTCCGGGCAAGATCCTCGGGAAGTGTCGCAACCAGCTGAGTGCCCGCGAGCATGAACGGAATCTCGAGCAGTCCCTGGGTGGTGGCCCTGACATCGAGGTCTGCGCTCAACAGCCGGCGAACCAGCTCCTCGAGCGGAAGTGTGTGACCGCTCGGCCAACCAAACACGTGGGGCAGGGCGAGGTACTGCTCTTCAGTGATGGTGTCGCCGACGGTAGGATGGTCCTGCGCAACGGCACACAGCCAGCGCACCGGCCGCAGGTCCATGATCCGCAGCGACTGCGGGAACTCGCGCAACCCGAAGAGCCGCAGGCTGTTGAGACCCAGGAACAGGTCCGCGTCACCGTATTCGAGCCGGGACAGGGTGGTTTCCGAGAAGTGCTCTACGTGGCATCGGATTCCGGGGGCCTCCTGCGCGAGCCGTCGAAAGACCGTTGGCATGACCCGCAGCAGTGCGTCGGCCGACACGATCAGGGTGAAGGTCCGTTGCACGGTCCGGGGATCGAACGAAGGTTGAGTGCCGAGCGTGGCCTGGATTTGCAGCAGCGCGTCCCTGACAGGCCCCACCAGCGACAGTCCCCGCGGCGTGAGCTGCATGTCCCGGCCCACCCGCACCAGCAGCGGGTCCTCGAAGTACTCGCGCAGCTTCTGCAGCGCGGCGCTCATGGCCGGCTGTGAGATGAAGACCCGTTCCGCGGCCCGGGTCACATTTTTCTCATGGATAAGGGCGTCGAGGGCAATTAACAGATTGAGATCAAAGCGGTTCAGCTGCATGGCGGCGCCATACTACAGGCGAGGCGTATAATCGGTAGACCTATGAAACCTATGCTCCAAAGTGAAATCGATACCGTCCGCCGCATCGTTGCGGACATGAAGGACCGCCCCGGTCCGTGCATCGAGGTACTGCACTCTGTGCAGGCTGCCCTCGGCTACGTGCCAGCGGATGCCGTCCCGATCATTGCCGAGGCACTGAACCTGTCGCGGGCGGAGGTCCATGGTGTGGTGACTTTCTACCACTTCTTCCGTGAGACGCCGCCCGGTAAGCACACGGTCAGCATCTGCCGAGCCGAGGCGTGCCAGTCCATGGGTGCTGACGATCTGGTGGAGCATGCCAAGCGACGCCTGGGCGTGGATTTCCACGAAACTACTGTCGATGGCACCTTCTCCCTGGAGCCCGTTTTCTGCCTGGGAAACTGCGCCTGCTCGCCTGCGGCAATGATTGATGGACGTCTCTACGGTCGCGTTACTCCGGAACGCTTCGACGAGCTCGTTGCGGAGAAAAAACAATGACTGCAGTGACTGTCTACGTACCGTGCGATGCGGCTGCTCTGTCCATTGGAGCTGAGGAAGTTGCGGTTGCGATTGCGCGGGAGTGCTCGGCTCGTGGGATCGAGCTGAAGCTCATTCGCAATGGCTCGCGCGGCGCCTGCTGGCTCGAGCCGCTGGTCGAAGTGGTGACTGCGAAGGGCCGTGTTGCCTACGGTCCAGTCACGGTTGCGGATGTTCCGAGCCTGTTTGCTGCCGGCTTTCTGGATGGGCGGGGACACCCGCTGTTCCTGGGGCCCACGGATGAGATCCCCTGGTTTGCTTCCCAACAGCGGCTGACGTTTGCGCGTGTTGGCATCGTCGATCCGGCGAGTGTCGCCGACTACGTGGCTAACGGTGGCTACCAGGGATTGCGGCGTGCCCTGTCGATGGCTCCCGAGGCGATTGTGCAGGCGGTTTTGGATTCAGGTCTGCGCGGCCGCGGTGGGGCTGCGTTTCCCACCGGCATCAAGTGGAAAACGGTCCTCCAGCAGGCAGTCGCCCAAAAGTACGTGACCTGCAACGCCGACGAAGGCGATTCGGGTACGTTCTCCGATCGTATGCTGATGGAGGGAGATCCCCTCTGTCTCATTGAAGGAATGACCATCGCCGCGGTGGCCGTGGGCGCCACGCAGGGTTACATCTACCTGCGTGCTGAATATCCACACGCCTATCGTGCTCTCAACACCGCCATAGCCGCGGCATATCAGGCCCGCTACCTGGGATCTGACGTGCTCGGCAGCGGGAAGCGATTCGACCTCGAAGTCAGGCTTGGCGCCGGCGCATACGTGTGCGGCGAGGAGACCTCGATGCTCGAGAGTCTCGAAGGCCGGCGTGGCGAGGTTCGAGTCCGTCCGCCGTTGCCTGCTATTGTGGGCTTGTTCGGCAAGCCCACAATAGTCAACAACGTCATGACCTTCGGGAGCGTGCCCACCATCCTTCACCAGGGTGCGGACTTCTACAAGAATTTCGGCATGGGTCGTTCTCGCGGCACGCTGCCACTGCAGCTGGCCGGCAACATCAAACGCGGTGGCCTGATCGAGCGGGCATTCGGTGTGAGCCTTCGAGAGCTGCTGTACGACTACGGTGGCGGCTCGGCGACCGGCCGGCCGATCCGTGCGGTCCAGGTTGGCGGCCCGCTGGGGGCTTTCATTCCGGCATCGCAATTCGATGTGTTGATCGACTATGAGGCGCTCACGGCCATCGGCGCGTTGTTGGGTCATGGAGGTATCGTCGTGTTTGACGACACCGTCGACATGGCGCGGATGGCCCGTTATGCGATGGAGTTCTGCGCTGTGGAGTCCTGTGGCAAATGCACGCCGTGCAGGATCGGCTCGACGCGTGGCGTCGAAGTCATCGATAAAATCCTGGGCGGCGTTGAAAGCGAGCGCAACCTGGCGCTGTTGGAAAATCTCTGTGACACCATGTTGCAGGGGTCGCTGTGCGGGCTCGGCGGCATGACGCCTTTTCCCGTCCAGAGCGCAATCAAGCATTTCCGGGAAGACTTCCGCGCTCGTTCACAGGCGCCGTTGAAGCGCGCGGGATAGCCGCTTGGCCAGTGAGCCCGCGTTGCAGGTCAGCTCCGAGGTCAGTGTAGATCGCTGGACACGGGGCGAGCTGACACACGCGGCCGATCAGGTGGCGGAAGAGAAGCCGATCGCCCTGGTCTACCACGGCGTCCCGCATGTAGTGATGCTGGCGACTCCCGCCGATCTCGAAGACTTCGCTGTTGGTTTCACAATCAGCGAAGGGCTCGTCGAGCAGCCTGAAGAGATTCGCTCCGTCGAAGTCACCTACGGCGCGGAAGCCGCGGACGTCCAAATAACAGTCGCCTGGGAGCGGTTTTCGGCGCTGCTGCACCGCCGGCGCAATCTCACAGGAAGAACGGGCTGCGGACTTTGCGGTGCTGAAACTGCGGAAGATGCCATTCGCGAGATCCCTCGCGTGGGACCGGGCCCCACCGTTACAACGGACGGTCTGCATGAGGCCATCGAACAGTTGGCGACGATGCAACCGATCAATGCGCGCACCGGAAGCGTGCACGCCGCGGCATGGGTCATTCCTGGAAAAGGGGTCCAACTCGTACGCGAGGATGTCGGGCGACACAACGCGCTCGACAAGGCGATCGGTGCTCTCGTGCGATCCGGTGCGGACCGCAGTGAGGGCTACATGCTGATCACCAGTCGCGCGAGCTTCGAAATGGTGCAGAAGAGTGCCACCGTGGGAATCTCCTTCCTGGCCGCTTTCTCAGCCCCCACGGCGTTCGCCGTGCGTCTTGCACATAAGACGGGCCTGACTCTGGTGGCGTTCGCTCGTCGCGACCGTCACGTCGTATACGCGAACCCGGAACGCTTGAAATAGCTTCTGTCGATAGTACGTATGTCATTTATCGATTTCTGCAGGCGCGATGGGACGGCTACTTTGCCGTTCCATGAACACAACAGTCGCTGACTTCGTCCGCAAGGCCTCGACCGAGATCTCCACTCACGACGAGAATCTCCTCGAGCCACTGAGAAACGCCCTCCCTGCCGGAACGGCACTGTATGTCGCACACACTCCCAAGGCGAAGTTGCAGGACGTGGTGCGAGTTGCCGTGAAGGCGCAGTCGCTGGGGTTCCGCGCGTCCCCTCACATAGTCGCCCGGCGGATCACCAGCGAAGTTGCGCTCGCACGCGCATTGGAAACATTGCGGGAAGGAGGTGTGCGGCAGGTGTTGCTCGTTGCGGGTGACCTGCAGCGACCGGTTGGAGATTTCACGAGCACGTTGCAGATCCTGGACACGGGCTTGCTTGAAAGCTCCGGTATCGAGCAGGTGGGCGTCGCGGGACATCCCGATGGTCACCCCTCAATCAATGCTGACGCGCTGTTGACGGCGCTGCGCCACAAGCAGGACTTTGCTGTGCGGACCGGCATGCGGGTTCACATCGTCACCCAATTCGGGTTTGACCCCGAAGGCATCTGCGCCTGGGACGAGCGCATGACAGAGCAGGGTATAACGCTGCCCGTGCATGTGGGCATCCCTGGTCCCACGCCGGTGGCCAAGCTCGTCAAATTCGCCCTGCAGTGCGGAGTGGGTGCTTCACTGAGCTCACTCATGAAAAACGTCGGCTCCATGGCCAACCTGGCTCGACTGGCGACCACCCCAGATGAGATGCTTCTCGGCCTGATCCGCGGGCGCGCCGTTCACCATGGCAGCCGCCTCGTGCAGCCGCATTTCTATGCTTTCGGTGGAACGATGGCCACTGCGGCGTGGCTGCGCGCGGTCGCGGACGGAAGTTTTACGGTTGATCCGGATGGCCGTAAGTTCGTCGTGAACGCCTGATGAGGAATACCAGTGTCGGGAAAGAATGCGTTGATTTGCGGGTCCATGGCTTGGGACACCATCATGGTGTTCAAGGACAAGTTCAGTAACCATATCCTGCCCGACAAGATTCACCGGCTGAATGTGTCCTTCCTCGTGCCGGGCCTGCGGCGCGAATTCGGGGGCTGCGCCGGGAACATCGCCTACAACCTGAAGCTGCTGGGGGATACCGGCTATCCAATGGCCACGGTGGGCCGCGATTTCGGACCCTACCGGGATTGGATGTCGCAGACAGGTGTCCCCGCCGATCACATCAAGGTGTTTGAGTCTGAGCACACGGCACAGGCCTTCATCACCACTGATCTGGACGACAACCAGATAACAGCCTTCCATCCCGGCGCCATGCAGCAGTCACATGCCAACAAGGTGTCAGACGCGCAGGATGTGGCGATCGGCATCGTGGCACCTGACGGGCGCGATGGAATGATCCAGCACGCCGAGCAGTTCGCGGCGGCCCGAATTCCGTTTATTTTTGATCCGGGCCAGGGTCTGCCGATGTTCGGCGGCGACGATATCAAGCGTTTCGTGGACCAGGCGACCTGGGTGGCGGTCAACGACTACGAGTGGGAGCTGGTCCAGCAGAAAACGGGCTGGACGGCCAAAGATGTGACCCAACGGGTCAAAGCCCTGATTGTCACCCGGGGAGCGGAGGGCTCCGTGATCTATACACCGGAGGGCGACCTCGAGATTGCGTGCGCGAAGCCCAAGGCTGTCGTGGATCCCACGGGCTGCGGCGACGCGTATCGGGCCGGGCTGATACATGGCCTGCTGCATGGGCTCGATTGGCGGGCCACCGGCGAGATTGCCTCGCTGCTGGGGGCCATCAAGATCGAGTCGCTCGGCACCCAGAATCATCGATTTACCAAGGCGCAGTTCCAGGCCAGGCTGGAACAAAGTTTTGGTTAAGAGGACCTGCCCGGGCGGTCTGAGCTGAGGCAAAACGGGCCGGTTTAACTCCGGTACACTGCGGGGCCCCGGCGGGCAGCTCGTTGTGGCCTCACCCCAATTCGAAGCGATGGAATGAGTCAAATGGCGAACAACTATTTATTTACCTCCGAGTCCGTATCCGAAGGTCACCCGGACAAGGTGGCGGACCAGATTTCCGATGCAGTCCTCGATGCAATCCTGAGGGACGATCCGCGCGGCCGTGTTGCCTGCGAGACCCTGATCAAGACGGGTGTCGTCGTGGTCGCGGGCGAGGTGACCACAAAGGCCTGGGTGGACGTTGAATCTCTGGTCCGCAAGGTCGTGTTGGACATCGGGTACAACTCGTCAGACATGGGTTTTGACGGCGCCAGTTGTGGCGTGGTCAACATCATCGGCAAGCAGTCTCCGGACATCGCCCAGGGCGTTGACCGCAAAGACGAGCGCAAGCAGGGCGCGGGCGACCAGGGCCTGATGTTCGGCTATGCAACCAACGAGACGGACGTGCTGATGCCGGCCGCCATTACGCTGGCCCATCGGCTGGTGAAGAAACAGGCCGACGTTCGTAAGAGGGGCAAGCTCGACTGGCTGCGCCCGGATGCCAAGAGTCAGGTCACCCTGCGCTATGAGGACGACAAGCCGGTGGGCATCGAGGCCGTCGTGCTGTCGACTCAGCACAGCCCGGACATCTCCACCAAGGCGCTGCGCGAGGCGGTGATTGAGGAAATCCTGGAGCCCGTGCTGCCCAAGAAGTGGGTGGACAAGCGCACGAAGTACCACATCAACCCGACGGGCCGCTTTGTGATTGGCGGGCCGGTGGGCGACTGCGGACTCACGGGCCGCAAGATCATTGTCGATACCTACGGCGGCTTTGCCCGTCACGGTGGCGGCGCGTTCTCCGGAAAGGATCCTTCGAAGGTTGACCGCTCGGCTGCCTACGCAGCCCGCTATGTCGCCAAGAACATTGTGGCCGCAGGTCTCGCCGACCGTTGCGAAGTGCAGGTCTCCTACGCGATCGGCGTTGCTGAGCCGACTTCAATCATGGTGGAGACATTCGGCACCAGCCGTCTGTCACGGGAGCGACTGACGCAGTTGGTTCGCAAGCATTTCGACCTGACGCCGTACGGTCTGCGCGAGATGTTGGACCTGGTGCGGCCCATCTATCAGAAGACCGCCGCCTACGGCCATTTCGGCCGCACGGAGCCGGAATTTTCCTGGGAGAGCACGGACAAGGCTGATGAGTTGGCCGACGAACTGAAAGGATCGGCCAAAGCTGCATAAACCGCTCGCGCAGCGGATAAAGATTAGCCGCATAGTTGCGGCAACGTGCGTCTTTGAGGAGCGTTGCGACAGATGGGCACAGGAAGGACTACTACTGTGCCGGACCTGCCAGGCTCGAAGGCGTCGCGATTCGTCAACACGGCGCTCGTTCTTTAGCGGAGCATTCGATAATGAACGCCAGTCTCAAATCCAAGTCGACGCATGACCCAAAGAAAGAGGACTATAGGATTGCCGACCTCGAGCTCGCCGATTGGGGTCGCAAGGAGATCCTGATCGCCGAGACCGAGATGCCCGGCCTGATGGCCATCCGGGAAGAGTTTGCGCCTGTGCAGCCCCTGAAGGGAGCGCGGATCACAGGCTCCCTGCACATGACCATCCAGACCGCGGTGCTCATCGAGACACTGCAGGCGCTGGGTGCCCAGGTTCGCTGGGCCTCCTGCAACATCTTCTCAACTCAGGATCACGCCGCGGCGGCCATCGCTGCCAAGGGCACCCCGGTGTTTGCCTGGAAGGGCGAGTCGCTCACCGACTACTGGGACTACACCCACCAGATCTTCGAGTGGCCTGACAACGGTTACACCAACATGATCCTCGACGACGGCGGCGATGCAACCCTGTTGTTGCACCTGGGCGCCCGGGCCGAGAGCGACGCCGGCCTGATCTCCAAGCCGAGCAGCGAGGAAGAAACGGCGCTGTATGCATCCATCAAGGCGAAGCTGAAAACCGACCCCACCTGGTACTCCACGCGCCTGAAGCACGTGAAGGGCGTGACCGAAGAAACCACGACCGGTGTCCATCGCCTGTACGAGATGGCGAAGGAGGGGAAGCTCGCTTTCCCTGCAATCAATGTCAATGACTCGGTAACCAAGAGCAAATTCGACAATCTGTACGGTTGCCGTGAATCGCTCGTGGACGGCATCAAGCGCGCCACCGATGTCATGATCGCCGGCAAGGTCGCGCTCGTCGCGGGCTACGGCGATGTGGGCAAGGGCTCGGCCCAGGCGCTGCGCGCGTTGTCAGCCCAGGTCTGGGTGACCGAAGTGGATCCGATCTGCGCACTGCAGGCGGCGATGGAAGGCTACCGCGTGGTGACCATGGAGTACGCGGCTGACAAGGCCGACATCTTCGTGACCTGCACGGGCAACTTCCATGTGATCACGCACGATCACATGAAGCGGATGAAGAACAACGCCATCGTCTGCAACATCGGTCACTTTGACAACGAGATCGACGTGGCCAGCATGAAGCAGTACACCTGGGAGAACATCAAGCCCCAGGTGGACCACATCATTCTGCCCGACGGTCGCCGGCTGATCCTGTTGGCCGAAGGCCGCCTGGTGAACCTGGGTTGCGGCACGGGCCATCCCAGCTACGTGATGAGCTCGAGCTTCGCCAACCAGACCATCGCGCAGATCGAGCTGTTCACCAACCCGGGCAAGTACCCGGTCGGGGTGTACGTGTTGCCCAAGCATCTGGATGAGAAGGTGGCCCGCCTGCAGCTCGCGAAGCTGAATGCGCAGCTTACCGTGCTCACGGATACCCAGGCTCGCTACATCGGAGTCGACAAGGCCGGCCCGTACAAGGCCGATCATTACAGATACTAAAAACCAAGAGAGAAGCCTATGTCCCTTGCGACCAGCGAAGAGCGCTCGCAGCGCGTCGCCAACCCGGCGATTGTGCCTCGATCGTTCATTCTGACCACAGCGTGCCCGGACACAACGGGTATCGTCGCTGGTATCTCGGGATTTCTGGCTTCTCACAACGCCCTGATCACCGAAGCACAGCACTACGATGATCCCTATGGGAACACGTCGTTCATGCGGACGGTGTTTCATGACAATGGCAAAGGAATGCCGTCCATGGAGGCCCTGAACGAAAAGTTCGGGGTCTCCGTGGGTCAACAGTTTGGTATGACCTGGCACTTTCACGAAGTGCAGCGCAAGTGTCGTGTGCTGCTCGCCGTCTCGCGGCAGGGCCACTGTCTCAACAGCATCCTGCACCGTTGGAGCACGGGGACACTGCCGATCGAGGTGGTGGCCGTGGTGTCCAACCACCAGGACATGCGCAGCCTGGCCGAGTGGCACGGCGTGCCTTATCACTACCTGCCGATCATCGACGGCCGCAAGGCCGAGCAGGAAAAGCGGATGATGGAGCTGTTCGAGCGCTCGGACTCGGAGCTCATGGTGCTCGCCCGCTACATGCAGATTCTCACCCCCGAGGCGTGCCGCTACTTTGACGGGCGCGCCATCAACATTCACCATTCCTTTCTGCCCGGCTTCAAGGGTGCAAAGGCCTATCACCAGGCTTTCACGCGCGGCGTGAAGCTCATCGGCGCCACCGCTCACTACGTGACGACGGACCTGGACGAAGGGCCGATCATCGAGCAGGAAGTCGAGCGCGTCGATCACACACTCTCGCCGGAAGACCTCACCGTCATCGGCAGTGAGCTCGAGAGTGTTGTGTTGAATCGAGCAATCAAGTGGCATGCGGAGCGCAGAGTGTTCCGCAACGGCTACAAAACTGTTGTTTTGAGGTAGCCGCCGCATGACCGCGATCGTGATGGACGGCAAGGCCGTTGCGGCCAAAGTGCGCGGCGAAGTTGCGATCCGCGCAAAGGATTTTGCGAGCAAGTACGGGCGACGCCCGGGGCTTGCCGTTGTCCAGGTGGGTCAGGACCCTGCCTCGTCGGTTTACGTGCGCAACAAGCGCAAGTCCTCGGTCGAGGCGGAGATTGATTCATTCGCGCACGACCTGCCGGCGACCACCAGCCAGGCCGAGCTGCTGGAGCTGGTCCACAGCCTCAACCGCGACCCGCGTGTTGACGGCATCCTCGTACAGATGCCATTGCCCAAGGGCCTCGATAGTGACGTCATCATGGACGCCGTCGATCCCGCCAAGGATGTTGATGGGTTTCACCCGGTCAACACCGGGTTGTTGGCGCAGAAGCGTCCGAAGCTGCGACCTTGCACGCCGTTCGGTGTGATTCGGCTCGCTGCCGAGTACGGCATCAAGTTGACTGGCCTGCGTGCCACAGTGGTCGGCGCTTCGAACATCGTTGGGCGCCCCATGGCGCTGGAATTGCTCCTCGCCCGTTCCACAGTCACCGTGTGCCACACCGGAACGCGAGACCTCGAGTCCGAGGTTGCGCGCGCCGATGTCGTGGTAGCGGCCGTCGGCAAGGCGGGCTTCGTTCCGGGCGAGTGGATCAAGCCAGGTGCAGCGGTGTTTGACGTGGGCATCAACCGCACAGCTGAGGGCAAGCTGGTCGGGGACGTCGAATATGGCAAAGCTGCTCAGCGTGCAGGATGGATCACCCCCGTGCCGGGTGGGTTGGGGCCGATGACGATTGCGATGCTGCTGTCGAATGCCGTCGACGCAGCGTTCCGACGGGCAGAGGCCGCGCGCTAACCCCGCGCCGGGGTGGCGCCACTGCCATCCGTGGCGCCTATAGCTCCCATTCAAACCATCGATTTGCCCCTCGCGTGAGCGGCTCGTAGCGTGCGACTCCTAAAGCCATGCCAGGAGTCTTCATGAGTCACAAGAGCTTGGAGCAACTGCTCCAATCCGCAGGGAACCCCGTCCAATTGCTGCGAAATTCGCAGCTGGGCGCCTATGTTTACCCGGTTGTTCCGAGCGAGTTCTCGAATTGGCGCGACGAGCAGCGGGCCTGGCGCGAGACGGCGGTATTGTTCGACCAGTCCCACCACATGGCCGAGCTGACCGTGAAGGGTCCGGACGCGCTGAAGCTGATCACCCACACGACCATCAACAGCTTCGCCAACTTCGCACCCAACAAAGCGAAGCAGATGGTGCCGGTGAGCTACGACGGCTACGTGATTGGCGATGGAATCCTGTTTTATCTTGCTGAGAACGAGCTTCTGTTCGTAGGACGGGCGCCCTCGGTCAACTGGATCCAGTTTCACGGTGAGACCGGTGGCTACAAAGTCGACATGATTCGCGACGATCGCTCACCGTCCCATCCCCGTGGTAAAGCTGTCATACGGCGCCACTACCGCTTCCAGGTTCAGGGGCCGAACGCCGCCAAAGTCCTGGAAAAGGTGAACGGTGGGCCGATCCCGGACGTGAAGTTCTTTACGATGGACGCCATCAACGTGAAGGGGCGCAAAGTGCGCGCGCTGCGTCATGGCATGGCTGGCGCTCCGGGACTCGAAATCTGGGGCCCTTACGAGCAGGGCGATGAGATTCGCGAGACGATTCTCGAGGCGGGCAAAGAGTTTGGGCTCGTCCCCGTCGGATCGCGTGCCTACGCCAGCAATACTCTCGAGTCCGGGTGGATTCCGTCACCGCTGCCGGCGGTCTATACCGGGGAGAAGATGAAGAAGTATCGCGAGTGGTTGCCGGCGGGCGGGTATGAGGGGACCGGCTCTATTGGCGGGAGCTTTGTGTCGAACGACATCGAAGACTATTACATGACACCGTACGAGCTCGGATATGGCCCGTTCGTTAAATTCGACCACGATTTCATCGGCCGTGAGGCGCTGGAGAAGATCGCGAAGGAACCACAGCGCAAGAAGGTGACTTTCGCGTGGAACGGCGAGGACCTGGCGAAGATCTATGCTTCCCTGTTCGTACCGGGTGCCGCGAACTACAAGTTCTTCGACCTGCCGATCGCGAACTATTCCTCGTCGTCTTACGACAAGGTCACCATGGGGGGTAAGACCGTCGGGTTCTCCATGTTCGGCGGCTATAGCTACAACGAGCGCACCGGCCTGTCACTGGGCGTGGTCGATCCGAACATCAACATAGGCGATGTGCTGACCCTGGTCTGGGGCGAAGACGGGGGTGGGACGAAAAAAACCACCGTTGAGCGCCACGAACAGCTGGAAGTTCGGGTGAAAGTCTCGCCAGTGCCGTATGCTAGCGCTGCTCGCGAGGGCTACCACGAAGGGTGGCGGACGCGAAGCGCGTGAGCATACGAGAAGAAATAGAGCTCCAAGGTTGAAAGTGATAAGGGTGCGAGGGGTTGTCTCTCGCACCTTTTTTATTTCCGCTGGAGAATCGCCGGCGCCAGCGCCAAAAGGACACCCACGACGGTGATCAACGCTGGCGCAAATTGCCGAATCTGCTCCACGGACCAAGCCGACGTGGCCACAGTGACGGCCAGCACCCCAATACCTACCGTCTCCAGGGTCACAAACCGCGCGAGCGCGTGCGCCCGGTGCCGCCAGCTCCGCAGTTCCTGCTTCGCTACCCCGTGTCGAAGTTGTTCCAACTGACGAGCCTGCTCGGCCCGTTCCGACTCCTGGGTCACTTCCTGCTGGAGCCGATCGAGCAATCGGGCGTTGAACTCTGGCCGGGTATCCAGACTGCCGAATAGCGCTGATAGACGCCGTTCCACCGGGTCGTGGCTACTCATATCGAGGCACCCAGACGCGCGCGTGCACGGTGCAATAGCGTCTTCACTGTGCCGATCGGCATCGCCAGCATGGCCGAAACTTCCTCATGCGATTGTTCCTGCATATAGAACAACATCACCACCTGGCGTTGCTTCGCAGGCAACTGATCCACCATTCGTAACAACGCCGCGGAATCAGCAGCAGTTTCCGCTTGGGATTCTTCATTCGCAATGTCGACCTCGGCCATCACTTCGGCGTCGCTGAGGGATGCGTGAGGCCGCCGCGAACGCAGGGCCGAAAGGCTGGCATTGCGAGTAATCGTATAGATCCAGGTAGACATGGAGGCACGTCCATCATATTGGGGCAAAGCACGCCACACTTTGATGAATACCTCCTGCGTTACATCTTCCGCCGCATCACGATTCCGAAGATAGCTGTATGCGAGCCCAAAGATCTTGCGACGATACTGGGGCAGCAGCGCAGCAATCGCCTCATCGCGACGATCCTCCCGCACGAGCTCCAAGATGCCGCTGTCCGTTAGCACCGGGTATCCGTGGCGGGTGGTCTCACTGCATTGATACGCGCCAGGGTCGACCCGCGTTTCACCCTGGGGCAAATTTGTACGAAACAGAAACCCTGCGGCCGGTCAGTGCGTATCAACCACCATGAGCGACAATGCCCTGGATGGAACGCCGGTGAGACAGAATGCTACAGCCGCGATGATGGGGGTGGTAGTTGGCTACCTGGTGCACAGGCACTGGCCCGAAATCGAGTCTTTAGTCCGGTTGTTGGTGGGCTGAGGGAGCAAGATAGTGGACGTGGATTTCAATAGCGCTATCGGCGTGTTGGTACCCCTGGTGTCGGTGACGTTGGGCATCGGCATGATCATTGTGTCGATCCTGGTCAAGCATCGCCGGCAAATGCAGGAGCTCGACAACCGGCACAGGGAAAGAATGGCGGCGATCGAGAAAGGGCTGGATCTGCCTCCCGATCCCCTGACGGAGCAAGTCAAGGCAGTGCGGCGGTTGGACAGCAGCGGACCCGGCTCCCGCTACCTGCTGCGGGGTCTCATCTGGCTGGGCGTGGGTCTGGCCCTGGCCCTGTCAGGTAACTTCATGGGGACCGGGTATCGCGCTTACGGATGGATTGCCGTGGCCGTAGGGGCTGCCTACCTGATCTATTACGCGTTGGAAGGGCGCCGCGAGGGACCCCCGCCCTCGGGCGGGGGTCCTCGAACCTGACGAGTGTCAGTGCTTTGTTGTCAATGAATGGCCTTGTACGTCGGCGCCACTTTCGGAGTCATATAGCGCATATCCCATTCTGACGGGTCGAACGCCTTCTGGCTCGCGAGCTGCACGGGATAGCCGCCCACTTCCTGCTCGCTGTCGATGATCTTGCCGCGGCCCTCAATGGTGTCAGCGATCACGCGCCAATCCACCTCGTCACGTTCCCAAGGACGGGCACCTGCGTTGGCAATCACCGAATTCTCAACATCTGCCGCCGCCAGGGGCTTCACGCCCTCAGGCAGCGCGGGACCGGTTTTCATCGCGATGATCCTGGCAGGGCTGGTGGTATAGCGGCCGAGCATCGGCAGCGGCCGCCCGATGCGATCCACCGCAATGTTGTCCTTCATATACAACTCGACATCACCCGCGCCACCCAACTCGAACAACGCAACATCGTTCGGGGTGGACGGTCCCGCCCGCATCACGTTTCCCACCAGCGAAATCTTGCCAACCTGGAAGGGATGCTCGCCCCATTCCGCGGCGATCAGGTTGTAGTGCACGGCCCGCTGACCCGGATCGTAGATGAGGTTGTTGACGATCTGGCCATGCACACCGCCCTTGAACAGCGGGTTGCGCTCGGCATCGTGCGCGTACAGGTTGCCGATGATGAGGATATCGGTGACGTTGTCGTGAATCAGGCTGCCCTTTGAATGCTCACCCTTGGCATGCGTGGCGTTGGCGAGCCCCTCGGCCAGGATGTTGTTGCTGAACGTGATGGCATGCGAGGTGTGTTGCCGCCACTCGTCGGGATTCGCGCCGATGAAGCGTTTGCCGGACGATGAGAGGTTCTCGTCGATGGACCAGGACATCGAGCAATGATCCACGATGACGTTGTAGGCGCCGATCGTGCCCATGGCATCGGGCTCCCACCCGGTGCTCTTGGCCATCCCGGCGGTTCCCGTGCGAACCCGAATATGTTGAATGATGACGTCGTGCGCGCGGATGTTGACACCTGCGCGGATCAACGTGATGCCCGGAGCAGGAGCCGTCTGCCCGGCGATTGTCAGGAAGGGCTCAGCGATCTCGATTTCCTGACCCTTCATATCTATGATGCCGCCCACTTCGAACACGATGACGCGCGGGCCCTTGGTTTCGAGAGCTTCCAGAAATGATCCCGGACCTTTGGCTGCCAACGTGGTGACGCGAATGATCTGACCGCCGCGGCCACCCGGCGTATGCGCGGCCCAACCCACGGCGCCCGGAAAGGCGAGGAGCTCGGAGCTTGCAGCGGGCGATGCTGTTTTTTGCTCGGCGGCCAACAGGGGCACAGCCGCCAAAGCTGTACAAGCTGCCAGGAGCCAGGGTCCCAGCAATCGGGTACGGTGGAAAGGTGATATTCGAGGATCAGTACGCACGGAGTGCTCCTTTGCGGTTCGGGCCGGCGGCGCGGATTGTAAATGACACCGGTTTCCCCTATACAGGATATTAGTCACATGAACGATGCCATCGCAGAACAGTTTGTCCGCGCGCGCCTGGACGCAGCGGCGCTTCCGGACTTTCCGGGGAGCATTCCTGCGACGCTCAATACCGCTTACGCCTACCAGGATCGCGCCATCGCGCTGTGGCCGGACTTTGTTGCCGGCTGGAAGGTGGGCCGCATCGGTGCGCCCTGGTTGGAGCGGCTCGGCGAGGATCGCCTCGTGGGTCCCATTTTCCGCCGTGGCATCCGCCTCGCGCCCCCGGAGCAGTTGGTCGAGTTTCCCGTGTTCGAAGGCGGCTTTGCCGCAGTTGAGGCGGAGTTTGTATTCCGCCTCGGTGCCGATGCGCCCTCGGACAAGGTGCAGTGGACGCCCGAAGAGGCTTCCCGCATTGCCATGGCCCTGCACATCGGAATCGAGACCGCGGGGAGCCCGCTGGCCACCATCAATGATCTGGGCGGCGCCGTCGTTGTTTCCGACTTTGGCAACAATGCCGGCCTGCTGCTGGGACCCGCGATTCCCGACTGGCGCACCCGTCCATTCGAAACTCTCACGACTGAGACATTTATTGAGGGCAAGTCCGTTGGCAAGGGCGGGGCGCTCTCGCTGCCGGGCGGTCCGTTCGCGGGTCTGGCGTTCGCGTTGTCGCGATGTGCCCGCCGCGGCCTGCCGATGAAGTCAGGTTATGTAGTATCCACGGGGGCCACGACCGGCGTGCACGACATTCGGATCGGGCAGGAAGCGCGGGTGGTCTTCGCGGGATGCGGAGAGTTGCTGTGCCGGGCGGTTCCCGCACAAAAAGCTCCCTCCGCGCAGAAGGGAGCGCGAGCCTAGTGATCAGCAGGCGGGCGGTCCTTCTGGGAGCTGGGGCTGCTTGCGTGCATTCGGTTGGTGCTCGCGCCGCGGGTTCAGCTGGTGTTGATCCCGCCGGGGCGGCGGGGGGCGCACCTGCTTCGGCGGTCGGCCATGGCAGCACAGGTCATGTTGATCCTGCCGGAGTCCTGACAGCGTCCGATGTACACGTTGCAGACTATCCGACGGTGCAGGCGCTTCGTTGGATGGGCGACACGATCAGCCGCGAGTCGGGCGGCGATCTGAGCATGCGCGTGTATCACTCGGGCCAGCTCGGGCGCGAAAATGACACTGTCGACCTGGCCCGCTTCGGTGCCCTCGACATCACGCGAATCAACTTTGCGTCGCTCAACAATACGTTCCCGGCCACTCAGGCGATGTCGCTTCCGTATGTGTTCGATTCGACTGGGCACCTGCGTCGCTCGGTTGATGGTGCTGCGGGGCGTGCCATCCTCGAAGCTTTTGCGAAGCGTGGACTGGTGGGGCTGGCCATCTATGACTCCGGTGCGCGCTGCTTCTACAACCATCTGCGCCCGGTGGCGGAGCCCGGCGATTTGAAGGGCCTGAAGATCAGGGTGCCCCCGTCGGACATGTTCGTGGGCCTGGTTCGCGCCCTTGGCGCCAATCCAACCCCCTTGTCGTATGGCGAGATTTTCTCGGCTCTGCAGACGAAGCTCATTGATGGTGCCGAGAACAACTGGACGACGTTCCAGACCAGCCGCCACTTTGAGGTGGCGCGGTACTGGGCGCAGTCGGAGCACTCGTACTCGCCGGAAGCTGTGCTGATGTCACAGCGGCGGTATGAGAAGCTCTCGAGCCGGCAGCAGGAGTTGGTTCGGAGCGCCGCGCTCGAGTCCGTGCCGTACATGCGAACACTTTGGGATAGCAGTGAAGCGGCATCGCGGGCCGCGGTCGAGAAGGCGGGCGTGCATGCGATACAGGTCAATCGCGTCGCGTTTCAGAAGGTGGCGGCACCAATTCTCGAGTCGTACATGAAAGATCCGCAGTTGCAGCGGATATACCAAGAAATCCGCGCTGTCGCGTGAGGTCTAGCGCGGGCTGGGGGACTACGGTCGGATGGCACGTCAGATTGCTTTGTTCAGCGCCGGGCTCGGCGTCCTTGCCCGCTGCGCTATCGTCATCGCGTGTGTGGCGCTCCTGTCCATGACTCTCGTCGAGGGTTGGCAGGTCTTCGCACGTTACGTGCTCAATGACTCGCCGAGTTGGACCGAGCCTGTGGCGCTGCTCCTGATGAGCGCTGCGATGATGTTCGGAGCGGCAGTCGGCGTCCGCAACGAGGCCCACTTTGGCTTCTTCCTGCTGGTGCACGTTGCTTCACCGCCGGTCCGGACGGTGCTCGTCAGTATCGCCCGGCTGATCATCATTGCGATCGGTCTGTTGTTGGCCTACTGGGGTGCTGTGCTGCTCATGGATGGTTGGGATATCCGGATGGCCGGCGCGCCGTTGCCTCAGGGACTGTACTTCCTGCCCATCTGCGTGGGCGGGGCGCTCATTGCGCTGTTTGCCCTCGAGCGGCTGTTGGTGGCTCCTGCGGCTGCGCCGCGTGGGGAGCACTGATTTGGCCACCACGCTGCTGTTTGGGGTATTTGCCGTTCTGCTGATCATCGGTGTGCCGGTCGCTTTTGCGCTGTCGGCCGCCTCGCTTGCTACTGTCCTGTACCTCGGTCTGCCGTCGATCGTCGTAGTACAGCAACTGGCGGCGGGTGCCAGTCTCACTACGTTGATTGCGATCCCCCTGTTTATATTCGCCGGCGAGATGATGATGCGCGGGGGGATATCGGACCGGTTGATTGCGCTGGCGTCTTCGTTGGTGGGGCATCTTCGGGGCGGCCTGGGCCAGATCAACGTCCTGTCCTCTTTGTTCTTCGGCGGTGTGTCCGGATCGGCCATCGCGGATGTCTCCGCCATCGGCGGCGCCATGATTCCGCAGATGGTGAACCGCGGTTTCGACCGCGACTTCGCTGTCAGTGTCACCGTGTCGTCGGCGGTCGTCGCGCTGTTGATTCCGCCGTCACACAACCTGATTCTCTATTCCGCCTCCGCTGGCGGCGGCATCTCCATTGCCGACCTGTTCGCGGCCGGAATCATTCCCGCCCTGTTGTTGACTGTGGTCCTGATGATCACCGGCGCCGCCATGGCCCGCCGGCGCAAGTACGCAGTGGAGGCATTCCCCGGCTTCGGCGCGGTACTGCGCCGACTCGTGGCAGCACTCCCGGGCCTGCTGCTGATCGGTGTCATTTTCGGTGGCATCCGCGCAGGTGTATTCACCGCGATTGAAAGTGCCTCCATCGCTGTTCTGTATGCCATTGCGGTGACAGCTGTCGTCTACCGAAAGCTCAGCTGGCAAAACTTCGTTGACGCCTGCACGGGCGCCGTTCGAACGACCGGCCTGATTGTCTTCGTGATCGGCGCCGCCGCCTCATTCGGTTGGCTGCTCGCCTACCTCCAGGTCCCCGCCGCCGCGGTGGAGGTGCTGACGAGCATCACACACGACAAGTATCTGCTGCTGTTGCTCATGATCGTGATCCTGCTGTGCCTCGGCACCTTCATGGACCTGGCCCCGCTGATCATCATCTGCACTCCCATCTTCCTGCCGGTGGCCAAAGCTATCGGCATCGACCCCGTACACTTCGGAGTCATCCTGATATTGAAGGGTGGCCTCGGACTGATTACCCCACCCATCGGGTCAGTGCTGTTCGTCGGGGCTGCCATCGGTCGCATCAGCATCGTGGATGTGTTGCGCACCATTTGGCCGTTCTACCTGTCTATTCTGGCGGTGCTGCTGGTGGTGGCTTATGTGCCAGCGCTGTCACTCTGGTTGCCGAGCGTGTTGCGGGCGGCCGGGTGAGCTTGGGAATAAAGACGCTGCCGGCGTAGTCTTGGTCTACTGAACGCAAAAGTTGGCGCGACGCGCCGAACGGGGCCAGCTTGGGGCAGCGATTCGAGGACCTTTTCCTGCCATATCTCGACGCGGCTTACAGCCTCGCGCGATTTCTTGCGCGCGATCCTGTGGCTGCGGACGACATCGTGCAGGAGTCTTTTCTCCGGGCGTTCCGTTCCTTCGGAACCTACCGCGGCGGCGATGCGAAATCGTGGTTGCTGACAATCGTTCGCAACTGTTCGTTTGACTGGTCGAAATCGAATCGACGGGCGGCGGCAACCCAGGTTGCCGCGAGCCGGACGGCTGACCAACGGAGCGTGGCTTCGCACGAGCGGCCTCTGACTGCCCAAGAGCGGCCTTTGACTGCGCGGGTGAGCGACGACTCTGTCGGCGAGTCGCTCGGCAAGTGGATTCCCAATCCCGATGAACTGGGCGATTGCACCCAGGACGGACCGGAGACTGCCGTGTTACGTCAAAGCGAGATTGAAGAGGTGCGGGCGATGATTCGCCGGCTTCCCGAGCCATTTCGTGAAACGCTGGTGCTGCGAGAGCTGGAGGAGCTGTCATACAAGCAGATCGCCGAGGTCACAGGCGTGCCTGTGGGAACGGTGATGTCACGACTCGCGCGTGCGCGGCAGATGCTCGGCGCGGAATTGGAGCAAATGCGATGAGCGCGTGTACTGACAAAGAGCTGCTGCTGCATGGCCTGCTCGATGGCGAGCTGGATGCAGCTAACACGCTCAGCTGCGAGGCGCATTTGAAGGAATGTGCCGGGTGTGCAGCGGAGTTTGCGCGATTGCAGGCGTTGCGTGCCCGGTTGCGAGCGCCGGGCGTGTCGTTCGATGCACCGCCGGCGTTGCGGGCGCGTATCACCGCGGTTCTGGCTGGCGCCCGCGCTGGTGATGGCGTTGTTGCGTCAACCGTTGCCGGCGAGCCGGCGTCTGGGACGGCTCTCGGCACGGGGATAGCGGGTGTGGCGCGGGGAGTTGGAGGGGCAGGGGACGTGGGTGGCGCGCCGGCACTGGGTGAATACGCCGATGGATCGACCGCCGCAGGCGCGTCGAATCAACACTCTGGGGTGGTGCGCGCGATTGGGCGTGCCGGTGGGGAACCGCGTGCGGAACGCGGTGCGGACGTTATCGGCGTGGGCACCGGCGGCGGCGACTCGGCCGGGGCAGGGCGGCGGCGGCGATTGGTTGCTTGGGGCTGGGGCGGGTCGGTGGCGGCGCTTGCTGCTGCGTTGGCGTTCGTTCTTTTTGTCCACCTGCCGCGGCTGGGTGCATCGGATGAGTTAGTCGCGGGGCACGTGCGATCATTGCTTGCGGCGCATCTTGTCGACGTGCAGACGTCGGACCGGCATGTGGTCAAGCCGTGGTTTGCCGGCAAGGTGGATTTCTCGCCGCCCGTGCTCGAGCTCGCCGACCGGGGTTTCCCCCTGGTTGGCGGCCGGCTCGACTACATCCACGACAGGGTAGTCGCCGCTGTCGTGTACCGACGACGGCAACACATCATCAACGTGTTTGTGTGGCCGGCGGGTGCCCACGAGGTCATTCCGACCGAATCGCGCCACGACGGCTACAACCTGCTGGGTTGGAGTCAGCGCGGGCTGCAGTTCTGGGCCGTTTCCGACGTCGATCCCGCAGACCTGCAGCAGTTGCGCGCCGCGTTTTCCGAACAGACGGCCCAGTAACCGGGTCGCGTGATCCGACGGGCGGGCGCCGGCGGCAGGTCAGGTCAGGTGGACGTCCGCGCGGTGTCAGATGTAAAGAAGTGTTCCGGTTCTCGAGGAGCGCCTGCCGCGGCTCGAAGTTGCCAACCTGGGCCGGTTTCGACCTCGAACCGACGCGCGGCAACACCGCCAACACACGTACGAACACAAACTCTTACAACATGTCAATACACCATGTTGGGCGCGCGCAGAACAAAATCCGCGGGTATGATTCGCAAAATGCCCTTCTTGGGTGATTGGAGATCGACTAATGGCAAAGCGTCCTTCGAATGATGGTGCAGGCTGGAGCGCCGGTGAACTGCGTACATTGAAACAACTCGCCAAGGCGGGAACCCCGACGAGCGCCGTCGCGAAAGAGCTCGGCCGTACGGCCGCTGCGGTTCAGCAGAAGGCAATGCGGGCTGGAATTTCCTTCCGCGCGGCGAAGAAGTCCGCTGCTCGCAAGAAGAAATAACGCTCCGTTTTGAGATGCCGGGCACTCGTTGCCCGGCTTCGCTCGCACGACCTGTTCACTCAGCGCTTGCGGTTGTGTTGCCGCTGCCAGCTTCGAGTCCTAAGGACGGGACAACCACGATGCGGGTTCGATGACGGCTGCTGCCTCACGCAGCCCGTCCAATCATAGTTTTTCTCGAGATACCGTGATTCACGGCTCACGTGCCGGACGGTCAGCGCACAGCTGCCGGTGATTGCTCACCTGAGCGCTGTCGCTGCCGTGTTGGGAGGTGTTGAGTTAGCGAGCTCGGGTCAGCTGATTCTTCACAATGACTGCGAAGTGGCCAACGAGCAATGCCGCGGTTGCGACCAACTGAGTAACAACAATAAAATACACAATCAATTCCTCTACGTGTTTCGTAAGCGGGCGCAGTGTACGGATCACGGCTGACGCCTGGAGGATGCACCTCACGTTTCTGACGAGGAATCTGCGGGAAAACAGCCGGTGTCGTTGAATCGCGACGCATGGTGCGACGCACCACCGAGACCTTGCGTCACGTCACGGGGCTACCTGAAAACACTGTAGATCCTCGGCAAACGTTACGGCTCCGCTGTAGGACGCGCGAATTGCCGCAAGCGACTCGGATTCGTGCCCTAACGTCCGCAACATGCGATGCGCGAGCACGAGTTGCCGAACCCCCGCGGTGGAGGCGATCTTGCCGATCACTGATGGCGGCATGTGGAGCGCGCGTTCGACTCCGGTTGCCCCTTCAGGCACCGCGTTGTGGGCAACAAACAAATTCACGTTGTGAGCCAGTCGTTCGAGATTGCCGTTGTTGCCATTGGTATCGCCGCTAAACGCGATGCTGACATTGTCGATTTCTACTCGATAGGCGATTGCGGGCACGCCTCCATGAATTACCCGTGTTGCGAAGATGCGCGTTCCGGCGGTGTCGTAGATCTGACGGACCGCATGCGCTCCGGGAACAACGTCGTGTGCTTCGAGCAGATATGAGTCGGCAGCGCCCGGTGTGACGAATTCGCTCAGATATTGATAAGCGCCGTTGGGGCTGGCGAACAGGGTCTTTATGAAGCGAGTGGTCGACGGGAAGACCTGGTTGCCTGCCGGGCCATACGCAGGCAGTGTCCGGTGCCGTTCCTCAAAGAAAGAGGATTTGACGAGCGCAGCCAGGTCGGCAGTGTGGTCGATGTGCAGATGTGTCAGCAGGACCACATCCAGATCTGACATCGTTGCGCCGCTCTCGCCGAAGCGCAGTGCCGACCCGCCGCCGCTGTCAACGAGAACACGCGGAACACCGGCGCGCCAGATGAGGTAACTGGTGGACGCGCGCTTGTCCTGCAACTCGGGTCCGCCGGAGCCCAGGACTTGCAACGCCACGCCGCTGGAACCGCAGCCGCCCAATGGTGGTGCATCCGCTGCGCCGGCGGCCATGGCTGCGCTACATCCGAGAGCAATCGCCATCCGCGGGATGAAGTTCCCAATCCGCCATTCAGTGCCTGAGCGGCTCATTCGGACCTGCCTGTTGCAATGCAGCGATCTGTTGTAGGCTCGATTGGAAGTCTACTGAAGGAAAATGCGCCATCCGATCTTTGATTCTGATAGCCGGCGCCGTCCTCGGGATAGCCGGCTGTTCGCCTGACCCCGGGTCGCCGACGACTCAGCCGGGATCGGCGGGTCCATCGTCCCAAGTGTCACCAGCGGCCCAGGCACGCGCCGCGTCAGCCAGCCAAACGACGCAGTCGTATCGCCTCACCGCCACAATCCAGGACCTGATGGATGGAATCGTCGACCCGTCTGCTGACGTTCTGTGGGATTCGGTCGCCTACATAGCGACGAAACAGGGCATTGAGGATCGGCAACCTCGCACGGACGAGGAGTGGAAGACGGTCCGCTACAGCGCCATCACATTGAGCGAGGCTGCCAACCTGTTGAGCATGCCAGGGCGTAGCGTCGCGGTCGCCCACAATCCAGCGTCTGCGGCTGCTCCACCCGCACTCGGCGAGCTGACCCACGCCGAAATTCAACAGCGAATCGATACGACTCACGACGCCTTCACACAATTCGCACGCAACCTCCAGGATGCAGCGGCGCAAGCACTCACTGCAATTGACGCAAAAAACGCCCAAGGGTTGATGGAAGCCGGTGGCGTAATCGATCAAGCTTGCGAGGCCTGCCACGTGACTTATTGGTATCCCAACCAAAACCGCCCGGGTAACTGACCATGGCATCTCAGGTCCTGGACTCCTTCTGTAATTGGCTCGCTGCGACGCCTGTCAGCCAGACGATTCAGACGATTGACTGGATCGTTCCGGCCGTACAGACGATTCACATTCTGGGAGTCGCGGCAGTGGTGACGTCAGCGCTGATGATCAACCTGCGGTTGCTGGGAGTCCGGCGATACGACCAATCTGTCGCTGGCGTTGCACGGCGATTTCTACCCTTCATCTGGTGGCCGCTGCCGGTGCTTGCGGGAACCGGAGCCATTCTCATCGTGGCCGAGCCTGCGCGAGCGCTGGAAAACCCCGTGTTCCTGTTGAAGATGGGACTGCTGATCACGGCGGCCGGCGCGACTTTGGCTTGTCAGCTGCCCATTCGAAGTAACCCGACTTTCTGGGAGTTGTCGCCCGGTAGAAGACGGGCAGGGCAACTCATCGCTGTAACCTCGATCCCGCTCTGGATCGCCATTGTCTGCGCAGGCCGATGGATCGCCTACGTTCAGGGAACCTGACCCGTTGGAACAATTTCTCCAGACCCTGCAGGACAGCGCAATTGCGACTGCGATTCGCGAGGGCGAGAGTCTCTTCCCCTGGATTGAATGTGTACACGTGCTCGCCCTTACCGTGGTCATAGGTTCAATCGCGATTGTGGATCTGCGACTTCTCGGCGTGGCCTCACGCGATCGCACCGTTGCGCAAACGACGGCGGCCGTACTCCCGGTTACGTGGATTGCATTCGTGTTCGCCGTGCTCACGGGTGGGCTCATGTTCTCTTCGAATGCAACGGTGTATGCGCACAACTTCTATTTCCAGATCAAGATGGCGTTGATCGCGCTGGCAGGCATCAATATGACCCTCTTTCACCTGGTTCTGAATCGCGGTGTGGACGGCTGGCACACGCCTGCATTGACTCCGCTGCGCGCACGGTTCGTAGGCGCGTTGTCGCTGTGCCTGTGGATAGCTGTAGCTGCGTTCGGCCGGTGGATCGGCTTCACGCTCAACGCGCCGACCTGAGAGGGTTTTACGAATGCAATGCTCGATTCGCGAATCGATTGTGGTGATCGCAGTCGCTGTTGCTCTGAGTGCAGCGGCCGCGGCGTTCGGTGCCGTCGATCCGGAGATCAACCCGCCACCGCAGCCGAGTGAGTGGGCCGCGCTGGCCCAGTTGCCTGATTGGAGCGGCGTCTGGACTCCCAGCCTGAAGGATCAGGATGCGCGCATGAAGTCGAATCCGATTCCGTGGAATCAGGCCGCGGCCGCTGCAATAGCGAAGCTGGTGGCAGCGGAAAAGGCGGGCAATCCGAAGGGCCTGTTCGTGAACTGCCTGCCCGAGTCCATGCCGAGCTGGATGCTCATCACTCACAATGCGTTGGAGTTCCTCTTTACGCCCGGCCGCGTCACCCTCCTCGGCGAGTCGGATGGCAATCGGTTGCGGCGCATCTATACCGATGGACGACCGCATCCGGCGGACCCGGATCCTACGTTCCACGGCCACTCGATCGGTCATTGGGAGGGGAAGACTCTCGTGGTCGACACTGTGGGGGTGCTTCCCGAAACGTACATCGCCTCCAACGAGGCCGTTGGTTTACCCAATAACGGCGATATGCACATCGTCGAGCGCATCCACCTGGTCGGACCTGACACCCTGCACGATGATCTCGAGATTACCGCGCCGCATGTGCTGGCTCGCACCTGGAAGACCACGCTGATCCTGTTTCGTCAGCGAGCGAAAAAATACGACATCGTGGAAGGCGTATGCCTGCAGGGCAATTATTCTGAAGGTAAGGACCCTGCTGGCAACGCTGTTTTCGTGCCTGCATTGCAATCGGAAGGTGGCAACACACTTCCCTCGGATAAGTGAACCTGGAAGAGCTACATGAAATTCAAATCACTACGCTGTGTGTGGGTACTGGTGGCGGCACTGACGGCACCGGCCTTCGCGCATCATTCATTCGCCATGTTCGACTTCAACAACACCGTGACGTTCAACGCCACGGTCACCGAGTTCCGTTGGACGAATCCGCACGTGGTTCTGTTGGTGGAGGCTTCCCCGAAGCCGGGCGCACCGCCGGAGACTTGGTCCATGGAGCTCACGAGCCCTGGCAACCTCACCCGCATGGGCTGGTCGCGCAAGTCGTTCAAGCCGGGTGACCGCATTGAGTTGCAGTTCAATCCGCTGCGCGATGGCAAGCACGGCGGCGCGTTCAATCGGGCCAAGCTGCTGGCGACGGGGCAGGTACTCACGTCCAGCGTGCGGGACGCGGAAAAGCCCGGCCTGAAATAGGTTGGCCTGCAAGCGATTGCCTGAAAGAGATTGATATTTGCCCCGTTACAGCACAGTCGGCGCCGCTGATGCTCCGTTGGCGAGCAGACCTGCCGGTGGACAGGACAATTGTTGCGCTACGTCGTGCGGCAGCCGGTGAAATTTTCTCACGCCACACCTTAGAAAATTCCGCCTGTCAGGGCGCGCGCGAGGCGCTATGTTTATCCCCGGCACCTCGGCGCCCGCGTGCTGAAAACAGTGACCCCCTCGCTGTGACCGGTTTCTAAGCGCCGAGGTGCCCCTCGAACGGTTCTCGTTTCGAGGGCGCCAGACGGCGCCGCCGCCCCAAACCCCTTGAAACCGGTCCGCGATCTGCGGGCCCGGTGTCCGCGACGCTCAGCTCGTGAGCAGTGCCGGCCGTCGCGGCGGTCATTCCGGGTGCAAGTCGCACAAGCCGGATCGCGGGGCCGGCACGAATGGATAGCCCCACACTTGGTACTAACATCCGACCACCCCGTGTAGCGCCATGAGGCTCCAACAACAGCGGCGGAAAGACCGGTCATCCTTGACCGTTCGCATTGGTCCTGTGTCTGACACTCTGGCGCATCTTGCGCAGCATGAGCGGCGATACGAAGCGGCCGTCGGTCACATGATGAACGCCTCGTGTCCATGAAGTGCGTAATACCGGCGCAAACAGCAATCTCGCGCTGCAATACGCGACGACTCACGGGTGCACAGCAGCAAACGAGGAAAGTGAGCGGTGAAAGGGCACATCCGCGCGGGCCAACGGATTATGCTCAGTTGCATACCTTCGATCTAACAGATATGGCTGCAACCTTGGCGGACTTCTCGAATATTGCTCCGCAGCGCACCGCTCACAGATTGTTGCTGGTCAGTTCGATAGGCGTGATTGCCCTCTTCGCGGCCGCCCGAACGAGTAGTAACTCGGGTACATCACACCTGTTCGATTACCTGCATTGGACGGCGGCCTACCTCGCGGCGACTATCCTGGCTCGGCTCGGCGTTCGAGCAGCGGACGACCACGAGCGCGCCCCGAGGCGGTGGTTTGCGCGTGGATTGACCATCACATTGATGGCTCAGTTGCTTTTTGACATGCAGGAACTGACAGGATGGACTCCAATCCCGAATCTTTCCGATGCTCTGTTCCTGAGTTTCGGACCGTGCTGTGTGTTGGGGTTGGTAGCCACTCTCCGGAGTCTCTCACCCGCCTTGCGCAAGCCCTTCATGCTCGATGTCACGGCTCTGGCCGTGGTGATTCTCACACTGACGTTGGACCTCTATTTGCCGCGGCAAGGGGCCATGAGCTCGGTGGCTCTGGCGATCCTGATCATCTATCCGGTGTGCATGTTGACTCCGGCGTGCGTAATCGCGGTTATGGCGCCAACATTGCGTTTGCGTCTCCGGCCGGAGTGGATGCTCTTCGCCGGCGCGACGGTGCTCAACAATGCACTGTGGATGGCATGGAACAACAGCTACGAGGTCAATCTGTGGCAAGGCGGCGCGTGGCTCAATCTGGCGTTTTCCGGAGTCGCCTTGATGATGGGCTACGGCGTATTCATCTGGAATATGGAGGCTCGCCCTGACGCATCGTGGCAGCGGCGTTGCGAGGCCATTCTCAGACTGATGCCTCTGTTTGTTATGGGAACGGCCATGCTGAGCGTCGCGTTGGCGTGGATATTGCCGAACGTATTGGCGTCAGTGAAGCTGGCCACGATTATGGGCGCCGCCTTGGTTGCGGTGCTCGCTGCTTTGCGGCAAAACCTCTCCTTGCTGGAACATGACAGGCTCGTCTGCGCCGAGCACACGCTGAGTAAACGTACGCAGGAGTTGCAGGCGAGCAACTCCGAGCTCGAGAGAAGCAACGAGCAACTGCTTGCGGCCACACGGCGTGCGACAGAAATGGCACGGCTCGCGCAGGTTGCAAATCAGGCAAAGAGCGAGTTCCTGGCGAATATGAGCCATGAAATCCGTACCCCGATGAATGGAGTCATCGGTATGGCGGAGCTGTTGCTGGACCAACCGTTGCCAATACAACAGCGAGAATGTGCGGAGACGATTCGCGATAGCGCGCGCTCGCTTTTGGTCGTAATAAACGATGTGCTCGATTTCTCAAAAATAGAGGCGGGCAAGCTCGAGCTCGAAATGACGAATTTCGATCCGCGCGAGTTGGTCGAAGATGTCGTGCGGCTGCTCGCTGTTCAGGCCCACGCCAAAAATCTCGAGATCTCGGGATATCTGGATCCCGCTGTACCTGAGATCCTCCGGGGAGATTCGGGACGTCTGCGCCAGCTGCTCCTCAACCTGTGCGGCAATGCTGTCAAGTTCACGGAACGGGGCGAGGTCGCAGTGGAGGGGCGAGTCTTCTCAGATGACGACAACTCAATCATGATCCGCTTTGAGGTGCGCGATACGGGAATCGGAATACCCGAGAACAGGTTGGCGGCCCTATTCAAGCCGTTCTCGCAAGTCGATGCCTCCACAACGCGCCGATTTGGTGGGACGGGACTCGGTTTGTCAATTGTAAAGCGCCTGTCCCAGACGATGGGCGGCGACGCGGGTGTAGAAAGCCGCGAAGGGGTTGGATCCACCTTCTGGTTCACAGCGCGGCTCGCTGCTGCGTCCGGCGTCATTCCAACCCAGGGACGCGAGCCCGCGAGTGCTGCTCTAGGCGGACGTCGAATCCTCATTGTCGACGATAGCCGTACGGCCTGCAGAGCCCTACAGGCTCAACTCGATCGTTCCGGTCTGCAGACAAACTGCGTCCATGCTGCCAACGACGCGATAGCAGCTTTGAGCGACTCTCATACGTCCGGTCATCCTTTTGAGGCGGCCCTCATTGACGAACAGTTGTCCGACTGTACAGGCGCGGAACTTGCCGCCCGGATTCATTCTGACCCGATGCTCAACACAACCCCGTTGGTGTTGCTGGCGTTGGCGGGCCGGGGCAACCGGGCGGCAGCTCAGTTCGCCGAGCTGGGATTTGCAGCCTGCCTGCTGAAGCCGATATCTCGGCCCGATCTCATCGCATGCCTGGCGGGGTTGTTGTTAGAAAAGTCAACGCTCAGACAAAGCCTCGAGAGTCATGGTGACCCCGCACTCACGGCCGATTCTCTGCGCAGCACCGGGCGGTACCGCATCCTGCTGGCCGAAGACAACCAGGTCAACGAAATGGTTGCATCCCGCACGCTTCAACGACTGGGTTACGAAGTCGATGCGGTGCGCGATGGCCGCACAGCAGTAGCCGCGTGGCAAACGATGCAGTACGACCTGATCTTGATGGATTGTCAAATGCCGGTGTTGGACGGTTACGACGCTACCCGCGAAATCCGCAGCCTCGAAAGACCCGATCAGCACATTCCCATCGTTGCCCTGACGGCTCATGCGATGCAGGGTGACGACCTCAAATGCAAAGCGGCCGGCATGGATGAGCATCTCACCAAGCCCTTGGATCGTCAGCGCCTCCAACTGATTCTCGAAAGATACCTTCCGACCGGAGAGGTCGCAGGAAGAAAAGCCGGCACACAGGGCGCAGATTAATAGACGGATCGCTCAGCCGACTACGGTAATTTCCCGCGCGGCGGTGAATCAGTGGGATCCAGGCGAAGTCTTTGCTGCCGCGGCCGACCGGCTTTGCGACGATGTGCGCAAGCGCAATTGATTCAGTTCCAAGGTAATGCTCAGCCATTCTTCGCGGGTCGCGGTTGAGGCGGGTTGCCCCCGCTGAAGTTGATCCAAAATCTCGCCCAGTCGCTCGTCAGACAATTTCATGAGTGATTCCCGGGGCCGCCGTCAGGGATTCGAGCATATCGGGCCGTCGCCTTGGTGTGGCGTTGCACGGACTGCGCCGCTGGCGCTGACGGGTCATGCAACGTTGCGTCAACGGCGCAGCCCCGGCAAGTCGTAGATTTCGATCGCGCGGTAATGCTAACTTCGCAGGCAATTACCGCCTCACTCGATCCCCCGCATCGTCCGAGACGGACCCGGAATCACGCATGCGCAAGAAGATTTGCCTCATTACGACCAGCCATGCTCCGGATATTGGGCCGTTCTCGTTGCTGAGACAATCCATCAATCTCTTTGCGCCCCGCCTGCCACATTTCGCTATTGTCAACACCGAGGACTATGCTGTATTTCGTGATCGCTTTGGCGGGGAGGCGAATCTGGAAATCATTAAGTCTTCCAGCGTGCTCCCACGAGCGATCGAGAAGCGCCGCAGGAAGTCTGGCCCAAAGTGGCTTACCGGCAAATGGTTACATAGGCACCTCATTAAGGGATGGCATGCCCAACAGTTGATGAAAATCTACGCCTTGGCTGATTGTTCCTACGATGCGGCTGCCTTCTTCGATTCCGATGTCTTTTTCTGTCGTCCCTTGGACCCGGAGTACTTCTACTCGAACGAGCGGCTGAAGCTGTTTCGTCGCCGAGCATTGGATGCCGAGGCTCTCGATTTCGACATCTCGACCCATGACGTTCTGGGCCACTCGCTGCATCTAGTCACGGACCTTTTTGACTATATTTTCTCTCCATCCTGCTTCAGGAAGTCGACAGCGACTCGTCTTCTCGAGGAACTCGTATTACGCGGACGCACCGAGTCCAGGTGGCTTCGTAAATTTCTGGAACAGAAACGTCCTTCTGAATATAACCTCCTGGGGTACGCTGCCACGGTGCTCGAAGGCGGTGCCGGCTACCATTTGATCGAATGCGATCCTGACGATTTGCACCATTCGATCAGATTCCCAGAGGATCGCATTCGCCTTGCCGAAGAGATCGAAGAAATGCGGGCCCGACCGAAAGACTTTGTGTTGATCCAGTCCAGCCTCGGGCTTCCTTTCGAACAGGTCTCCAGAGCGTTTACCCTCGTCGCAGAGGCGTACCAGACTTCGTCGCCTTCTGCACAGATGGCAGTGAGTACGGCGACAACAGCGGCGAGCGTCGCTCCTATTGCAGAAGTCGCGGCGATCACCAGGAACAGGAAGTCCATGTTTGATCAGACCGATTGAGCGGCTGCGGAGCAGGGAATCCGAAGAACGGGTTTGACGTTCCACGGCAGCAGCGCCTCGAGCGCTTCCACGGTATCAGCAGCCGGCAGATTCTCCGCGACGTAATTCAGATATGCATACGGCTCGAGGCCGTTCATTGTTGTGTATCGGTACCTCCTTCTAAGCCGATTTCAGAGTGCTGCCAAGCCCATGCAAAGGCCGAGCGCACCTCCGGTCGGAGGAGCCTTCTTTAGGCTATGACATCGTTTCTACTCGTCCGCGACGGGGTGGTCACGGCATGAGTAAACGGGCCTAAGTCCTTGTTTATGAGATCGTTTGGCCCCGCGTGTATTCAGCTGAGCCAGGTTGGATGGAGCGAAGCAGGACTCAAATACACAGAGGTCGCCAACCCGGCCTGTAAGAATGGTAAGCTATGCGCCGCGCGCGGTAGCAGTAAGTTATTGTTTTTATTGGCGCTCCCGACCGGATTCGAACCGGTGTACTAGCCTTGAGAGGGCTCCCAGAAGGGTCAGGGCCGTCCTCGGTCGTCTCACAACTCGTTGAAATTGCTCATTATGGGCTGCTGCAATCCTTCCTGATTCGCGGTAGTCTTTTCATGTTATTTCATATGGACGTGAGGTAGCTGCAGCATGGATCTGTCTCGAAAGCGCGAACGTGATCGCTTAACAGTACGCCCGGACCCGTATTGGCAAACCCTGAAGAAGGGTCACGCGCTGGGATTTCGGCGCGGGCCGGACACGTGGCACGCCCGGCTCATCAAGCCGAAACCGGGCGGCAAGTCCTACGAGCACCACTGGCATCCGTTGGGGGAAGCCCTCGATTTCGACGAGGCCAAGCGACGGGCTGAGGCGTGGTTGAAGCAGATGACGGGAACCGCCGCGCGCACCGTGGTGCGGGGCTCCGTCCGGGCCGCCCTCGAGACGTATCTTGACCACTTGCGAAAGCTCGGCCGCGCGAAGGCCGCGAAAGATGCCGAGTGGCGCTTCGAAAAATATGTGTGGGACGACCCATTGGCGCAGGTACGACTCGAGAACGCGACCCGACAAGATTTCTCCGAGTGGCGCGAGCGCCAACTGCCTGGTCGGGAGCCGCGCACAATCAATCGACAGTTCCGGTCCGTGAAGGCCGGGCTCAACGTCGCGCTGGAGTTGGGTCACGTCGGCAACCCGCTCGCCTGGAAGCTGGCCGCATTGGCCGATGACGTAGAGGACGGTAACGAAACTGCCGTCTTCCTCACCGAAGCGCAGCGCGAG
>JAXDQF010000023.1:0-3019 GCA_034668025.1 Gammaproteobacteria bacterium
CGATGGCGTTCCGCATGACGCGTGGACGGAATGTCAGCGCGGAAATCGTGCTCCCTGCAAAACAGGTGGAGCGCTACTGGCGCACGGACACGGCAAAAATGGAGCGCGCCTGGAGACAAGCCGTCAATGGCGCAGCACAAACGGGTGCTGTCGGATTGCAAGGTAATGTGGCAAACGCGCTCGCGGCGATTTTTATTGCTTGTGGACAGGACGTTGCATGCGTTTCCGAAGCGACTACTGCGCTCACACGTGTAGAGCGAACACCTGCGAATGAGCTGTATGCCTCTGTCACGTTGCCGAATCTGATCGTTGGGACGGTGGGCGGGGGAACGTATCTGCCAACCGCGCACGAGTGCCTGTCGATGCTCGGCTGCGCCGGTGGTGGGCATGGGCGGAAGTTTGCGGAGATCTGTGCGGCAGTGGCGTTGGCCGGTGAGCTGGCTATTGTCGGTGCGATGGCCAGCGGGCAATTTGCCGCTGCTCACGCGTCCGGGGGTCGCAAGGGAGCCGCCGCGGAAGAGAAGCGGGTCGTCAACGGCAACGGAAGTCACGAGTCGTGAGCGAGTCTGAGGTCCTGGAAGCAGCCGTTCCAGTTGCGCCCGTTTCGACTCGACGCAAAAAGCCCGTCAAAGAATTCGTCGTTCGCCGGATTTTGCCGCCCATCGCGCGTGGCGTTTACGGTGGCATGGCTCGTTCGTGGCATTACACGACCGAGAACGAGTCGATTCTCACCAACCTGCTCGCAGGAGATAAGCCCATCGTCGGAGCTTTTCTCCACGCCCGCACATTTCAACTTCTTTACTATTTCAGCCGCCCGCAACGGGGTCGCTGGATGTTGATGTGCTCTCGCAGCAGCGACGGCGATCTGATGACCAAAGTGGAACAGGGGCTCGGATACCGTGTCGCACGTGGGTCGTCAGGATCCGGCGGCGCACGCGCGCTGGCTGAAATGATCAAGGCGCAACGTGAAGACCGGCATCTGAACTCGTGTCTGGCCGTTGACGGCTCGCGGGGGCCCCGTGGAATAGCCCAACTCGGCATCCTGACGCTGGCACGCAAGAATGCCGGGGTCCTGCTGCCTGTCGCGGCATCGGCATCGAAGTCCTGGGTGCTCGGGTCTTGGGATCGGACTGTCATTCCGAAGCCCGGCGCCCAAATTCGCATCCTCATCGGCGAGCCCATGGAATTGCCGGCCCGAATGGACGAACGGCAGACGGAATCGGCGCGGATCGAGCTGGAAAGGCGCCTGATCGGGATGCACCTGGATCTGGACACGCGAACGGGCTTCACGGACACGCAGCCCCTGCAGCTCAGCCCCGCCGGCTGAAGCTGTGCGATCTGCAAGCGCACACCCTGTCAGGGTGTTACCGTGGCAGCACTTCGTAGGAGTGATTCATGGTATTCGAGTCTAGGAATTCTAACCGGTCGTTCGTGCCGGGCATCAGCGCGGGTGAGTCGATTGCCGACCAGCGAGCTCGGATTGCGCATGAGCACGCCGAGAGAGAGGAGCGCCGCCAGGCGGATCTCGCTGAGCAGTCCTCGATCCGTAATGCCCCGGGCGAACGCATCCGTATCTGGGAGCGAATGCACGGTCTGGCTCTGCCCCGCGACCCACAGCACAACCTGTTGAGCGTGATCGCGATCGCCACGGACCTGGAAATCGAACAGGTTCAGGAAGAGCAGCGGCTGCGGCTGCAACAGCAGACCCCGGTTACGACCGGCTGACCGTCAGGATCTGCTCGATAAAACGCTGGGATTCCAGCGCCTCAGCGGCTGACACCAGCGGCTGCCGACCCTCATGAATGGCCGCCAGGAAGTCCTCGATCAGGGCTCGATGTGCATCATGGGGGAAATCCATTACGTTGGCACCACCACCGGTTCCGCCTTCCGATTTAACGGCGATCTGCTCGCCGTTTCGCAACGAGACCTTTAAATCACCGCCGGTGAGAACCGCCACACCGAGCTGACCGATGATCTCGATTGTTTCGGCGGCCCCTGGATACATCGCGGTGGTCGCGAATACCGATCCCGGCGCGCCGTTTCCGAGTCGCACCAGCGCGCTCGCGTAGTCCTCAGTTTCCATGCGGTGAATCGAGGTCGTCATGACCTGAGCGGCCTCCACTGCGCTGACACCAACCAGCGAGCGGAACAGGTCGAGAGAATGGATGGCCTGCGTGAGTAGAGCTCCACCACCATCGCGCTGAAGCGTTCCCCTCCCCGGCTGGTCATAGTATTCCTGCGGTCGCCACCAGGGCACGCGCACTGAGGCCGCCTGCACCGGACCTAACATTCCCGCAGCGAGAATCTCGCGCAGTCGGACGCTGCCCGGCCTGAATCGATGTTGCAATACGACCCCACAGGACAGCGAGCTGCGCGCCGTGAGAGCCGCCAATTCGCGGGCGCGCTCAAACGACACCTCGAGCGGCTTCTCCAGCAGAATGTGTTTACCGCGCTGCAAACACTCGAGTGCAATCGGCAAGTGGGTCGCCGGCGGTGTAGCCGCGATCGCCATATCAACTTCAGGATCCGACAAGGCACGGCTGAGATCCGCAGTCACTTCCACGGCGGGCGGCAGAAACGAGCGATCGGCATTGTCAGGCCGACGGCACACCGCCCAGCGCAGATCGACGCGTTCACTCAGATCCCGCAGGCTTTTCAGATGCGGTTGAGATCCCGGCCCCAGGCCGACCATCACGATTCCGATTCGCTTCACGGGCACACTCAGCTCCTGGCTTCAAGGGCTTGAACGTAACATGTCCCGGCAAGCGGCAGCCCCTATATAATTGGAGCTTCAGTCTCTTGGCCGGGAGGCGCGCCAGTTGCCGAAGAATGCTCGTTTGCCTCTCGCTCTACTCCTGCTCTGCACACTGCTCAGCTCGGCGCAGGCCGGGTCCGCTCTGACCTGGAGCACGGATTCGAGCCAACCCGGGCGATTCATGGCCGTGCATGGACGGCGCGCCGCCACGTTCGGCTATTCCCAGAATGGCCTGGAGAGCTGGGCGTATCCCGTGCAGATCCT
>JAXDQF010000024.1:0-13532 GCA_034668025.1 Gammaproteobacteria bacterium
AGAGCGCAAATAGCACCAGGGTTCCCGCTCCTCGACAGCGACCGGTGTTCCAGGGCGACCAAAGCGGCAGTGACCTTCTTGACGGCGGCATGGTGCGAGAACGCCTCGACGAACGCGGTGCGCGCCGCGCCGGTCCACCGGGGCGACGTGTGCCCGGTAGAGACGACTCAGGTTGAGACTTGCACGAAACTTAGACGAAGCGTCTTCTTGCTGCGTCTCGGTCACGTAAGTTATTGATTTAAATGGCGTCCCCAACGAGATTCGAACTCGTGTTACCGCCGTGAAAGGGCGATGTCCTAGGCCTCTAGACGATGGGGACGCTGTGTCTTGGCAATGCCGGCGGCCGACCGGCAGGGCGCGCAGATTACACGCCTTGGGGCCCGGGGTCCATGCGCCTAAGTGGGGCATATTCGCTTGTCGGGCCAATCACTTGCCTTGGGGCCCTAGTACCTTCCGGTAAGTCACCAGCCTTTCCACCTCGGTGAATCCCAGCGCCGCATGCGCCAGCTGCGAGTCGGCATTCCCAAGTTGCGTATCGGACGCAAATTCCTTCAGCCCCTTCGAGAGCGCCCAGGCTTCCGCCGCGCGGACGAGCGCGGTGCCTACACCTTGGCGCCGCAGGTCCTCGTCGACATACCAGCCCTCCAAATAGGCCACTGGGCTGGTTTCACACGAGTCAGCCACGGAGCGAGTGCCGACCTCTGCGAACCCGGCCAAAGCGGTACTAGCGCCGCCACCGCGTGGCACTACCAGAACGATGGTGTCGACCTGCGCGAGCCATTTGTCCATGTCGGTCAGTTGAGCTTCAGGGTCTGGGTTCGGCCACAGCCGCTGCCGCATGCGCAGCCATTCTGCGCGGTCGTCCGGTAAATAAAGGCGCGCGGCCAAATAGGTTGGGGTGGGCGGGGTGGGCATACTCAACAGACGTTAGCACCGGCTCCGCCGCCATCGCCACGGCAGCGACAGCGCCCGTGCACGAAGTCGGCAGCGGTAACGCCGCGACGCATTCCTATGCCCGCAGGGTCACCGCCACGGTGCTACAGTGGACAAACGATGCAGGCCAAGCTCCCCCAGACCCGCACCCCTCAGGAGTTGGTCGACGACAATCGACGCTTTTATGACTCGTTATGGTCCGGTTGTCGGCTGGTCGAGCCAGACCGCTTCAACACCTGGCCGCTGGTGCAGTCGTTATTGCCGGCCTCCGGCCTGCAACTCGAGGTGGCCCCGGGGCTCCGGCCACGGCTGCCTATCGAGAGCACCCGGTTTGTGGATATCAGTGCACCGGCCCTGAAAATGCTGAGTGAGCGGGGCGGGCAGGTCACGCTCGGGGAGGTCACGGCGCTGCCGTTTGCGGACGCGACATTTGAGTTGGTGTGCGCACTCGACATCATCGAGCATGTCGACGACGAAGACGGTGCTTTGTCGGAGATCTCGCGAGTTGCAAAGCCGGGCGGCGTCCTGCTGATCTCAACTCCGTTACACCCCTCTCGCTGGACTGCGTTCGACGATTTTGTGGGGCACAAGCGCCGTTACGAGCCGCCGAGACTGCTGCAGAAGCTGTCAGAGCATCATCTGACAATCGAGCGCAGCACCGTATTTGGCATGCAGCCGCGCCAGTCCTTTCTGCTGGATTGGGGCATGTACTGGATGACGCACAATCGCGAGCGCGCGATGTGGTGGTACAACCGCGCTTTCATGCCGCTGGGACTGCGGTTTCAAAAGCCACTGGTGTTGGCGCCGGGGCTGATTCCAACAGATACCGTCGATGAGATTCTGATGGTGTGTCGCAAGGGGTAGGCATGTTCAACGGATATGGCGGACTGTTCTTTTTCCTGGTCGTGGTCCTCGTCGTGCTGGTGTCGTTGTTCCGCACTGTGGAGCAGGCAACCGTCGCCGTAATCACGGTGTTCGGCAAGTACTATCGGATCATGCGCGAGGGCCTCAACATCAAGTGGCCCTGGGAAAAGGTGGCGTACCGGCTGTCACTGCAGAACCGGGCGCTGCAGCTGGAATTCCAGGCCATCACGCAGGATCAGGCCAACGTCAAATTTGCCACGATGGTGCTGTATGCGGTGGCGGCTGCCGAAGAAGAAGCCATCAAGAAGGCGGTGTTCAGTTTCGCGTCGGGCCGGGAGTTCCAACTCGCTTTGCAGCGCACGATTGACGGCTCGATCCGGCAATTTGTCGCCACTACGAAGCAATCTGACATTCTGGGCATGCGTGCGGAAATCGTTGAGCACACCAAGCGCAACCTGGATGAGGTGGTGCTCGCCTGGGGCTACGTGGTCCGCGACATCCAGATCACGGACATGACGTTCGATAAGGAGATCATCGATTCGATGGCGCGGGTGGTGTCGTCGAAGAATCTGTTGGCGGCGGCATCGAATGAAGGTGCAGCGCTGTTGGTCAAGCGCACCAAGGATGCCGAAGCGGAAGCGGCTTATAAAACGATCGGCGCTGAAGCCGACAAGAAGGCGTCGGCACTGCGCGGCGAAGGACTGGCGCTGTTTCGCAAGAATATCGCCGAGGGAATGCGGGAAGCCGCGGAGAAGCTGCACAGCTCCGGCGTCAATGCGGAGTTCCTGTTGTTCCTCGAGTACACGGATGCTTTGAAGTACGTGGCTGAACATTCACAAGGAAAAGTGATTTTCATGGATAGCGGGGCCGCGGCGGCCGCCAGGGTTGTGCAGGGAATCGCCGGCCTGGGTGTCGGCCTCGATGGCGATGCCGTTCCCCCGATGACCCGCGGGCGGTGAGTCGCCGAGCGCCAGCTTGGCGCCGATCCATGATTTTGGATCAACTCAAAATGTGATCCAGCGCACGGTTGCCCACGCCGGACACCGGTGACCCCGGAGGCAGATGTTAACTTTCACATCTTGTTTTCCGGGGGAATCGAGGCATGAGCGCAAGCTTCTGGTGGGTCAACCATTCGCACACATTTCGCCCCGAAATCGAGGGCTCATACCTGTGGTTCGCGAGCAAGACTCACAAAAGCAAGGCGCGCAGCGAGTCCGAAAAGAACACCCAGAAGCTGCTGCCCGGCGACGTCATTTTCTCATTCGCACAGGGTGAGGTTGGCGCCATCGGTGTGGTCCTTGGGGCGGCCCGTGAGGCCGCGAAGCCGGTGGAATTCGAGTCCATTGCCGAGCATGCAGACGCTCAAAACGGCTGGATCGTACCCGTCCGTTTCACGGCGCTCACTACCACGTTGCGGACCGAGGAGCACATGAGCGATTTGGCTCCTGTCCTGCCGCGCAAGCATTCGCCGATTCTCGCGAGTGGAGCCAGCAACCAACACATGCTGCTCGCGGCCGTACCACCCTTGATGGCGACGACGCTCAGTGGCCTGCTGGATGGGCAGGTCGAGCGCATTGTCGGAACGATCATCGAGAAAGTCGGCCGCAGCCTCATCGAGGATGTTGCTGAGGCTGCGATCCAACAACGAACCGATATCGGGCCGCCGCAGAAGTCGGATCTGTTGAAGGCACGTTACGGTCAGGGTGTCTACCGCTCCAATGTGGAGCTGAGCGAGCACTCGTGCCGAATCTCAGGGGTGCTCGACCGGCGTCATCTCTGGGCGAGGCACATCAAGCCCTGGTGCGAATGTGACGACGCCGAAAAGTTGGATGGCTCAAATGGTCTGCTGATGTCGCCCCATATCGCCCATCTCTTCGAACGTGGATACATCTCGTTTTCGGATGACGGCGATCTGTTGGTATCGCAGGGCCTGAATCCCGTCGTCCTGGACAACTGGCACATTCCGCTGCCGCTCAACGTCGGTGAATTCCGCCCGGAGCAGTGTTACTACCTGGATTGGCACCGACGCGAAGTGTTCGAGCAGCACGGTGCTGGCAGACGACAAAAGCCGCCTGATGATTACGAGGCGGTACCCATCGTGCTGGTGCCGGAGCCGACGATCGTCGAGCCTGTAGCGCAAGACGTCGTGACCGCGACGGACCAAGCGTAGAGCATCGGACGACGTGCATGGCTCGCGCGCGCGGGGCCTGGCCGACGCCTACCGCAGCGCGTTTCTCGCGTAACCTAAATGGCACGCCACACACAGTGGCTGCCGGGACTTCGGTACATCTTGCGAAACTCCGCGATGACTGTATATTTGTACAGCTCGGCTCGGACCTGGAGTTTCCGCGATGACCATCACCCCCCGACTGTTGCTCGACACCTCCATTGCCCAGCTTCAGACGCTGGCATCGTTCCTCGCCGAAGAGATGGGCGAGTATCGGCAGCGGACGGTCGTTGCCACGCCTGAAGCCCGTGCCTGCAAGGAGATCCTGCTGACCATCAGCGTGCTCATCCCGAAGCTACAGGCGGCTCGCTACGTCGTTACGGACGACAGCGCGGCGAGGCTCGGCAGGTGCGTCGACTGCGAGGAAGGCTAGACGTAATTGCGCAGGGACGCTACGTCCCGCCAAACCGACATGTTCACCAAGGTCTCTTCGCCCAGAGGACGAAGTGAGGTCGCGTCGCCCTCGGTGGTTTGAAGCCGCCAGACAAAGCCAGCGGAGGTGTCGGCCACCGTGACATGCCTGTCTCCTTACTCACGCCGCTGCATTGCGGTGGGCGAAAGCCAAGACTATTTTCGGCGCGGCACGAAGTCCAGCGGAAGCGGCAGCCTCATGCCACTCGGCCATGTTGGCCGAGTGGCAGAGGGTGTGACAGTGATGTCGAGGAGACCGAACTGTTTGCCGCTGAACGCAAGTCACAAAACTGAATCGAGCCTGAATCATCGCGGCCCGTAGTAGTAACGGGGGCCGTAGTATCCAGGGTGCACGACTACTACGGGAGCCGCTACGTAAGCGCGTGGCCGGGGGCCGTAGGGAGCTACCACGCAACCGCTGAGGGTCGCGCCAAAAGCCAATAGGATCAATATCTTAGAGATGGTTCGCATAATCGGCTACTCCGCGTGTTCCTGCTCATTGAAACGCGCGAGTGGCGAATCGGCTGACGTGTTTGAAACGGCACTAAGGTTTTCATGAGTGCGCTGCACACGCCTTTCAGGGGCGGTCTGCTCAAGGGAATGTCCGGTTTGCCGCTATACAGCGGTGGTCGCTTGTTTGATGACGTGGCAAAGTACCGCGCGATTCGTGTCGCGGCAGCGGGGGGCTATCGGGTGACAGCGATTCTGCTGAGATATCCGAGTGAACGAAATGCGCTATCTGGAGAGTAAAGACCGCAGCACCGAGATCCTGCGTCTCGCGTTGCCGCTCATGGCACGCCAGTTGGCTGCATTCCATCCGTTGAGTTATGCGCTGTGGTATGAGCACTGCGCCGGGATGAACCCCGATCTGAGCCGCGTGCTCGATACGCGCCTCACCGCCAACACCGCGTTGACTGAAGCCGATGTATGGCGCCTCTATGCGCAACACATCGCTGCGCGTGACATGGAGGCCTTTGAACGGTTGCAGCTCCAACTGCGAAACCTCCTCGAAGATACGGCCCAAAGCACGGCAACGGCCAGCGATCAGGCGGCCCAGTTCGGACATTCGCTCCAGGGTCATGCCAAGGTGCTGGCGGCTCCCCAGGATCCCGAAAGACTCCGCGAGATTGTGGCGGACATGCTCGTGGGCACACAGAAGATGCAGCACGTCACATCGGATTTGTCCGCGAAGCTGCAAGCGCGGACGAGCGAGGTCAATGCGCTCACTGAGAGCCTGCGTCGCGCGCAGAGTGAGGCGCTCCTGGACTCTCTCACTGGTTTGAAGAACCGCCGGGGCCTGGAACGCGCAGTGGAAGATTTGCTTCGCGAGCCGCCGGGATTGCTCGGAACCGCGCTGTTGCTCGCCGATATAGATCACTTCAAGGTCGTGAACGATACATACGGGCACGTGTTGGGCGATAAGGTCATTCGAGCCGTTGCGCACGTGCTGCGGTCCAGCATTAAGGGTCGTGATGTCGCTGCCCGGCTGGGCGGCGAGGAGTTCGCGATTCTGTTGCCGCAGACATCGTTGACGGGTGCGGCTGCTGTTGCGGAGCAGATTAGGGGGACGGTTGCTCAGGGGCGCATTTGCCGTCCTGACGGTAACGAGTCCATTGGTCAGGTAACGCTGTCTGTGGGCGTTGCTGTTGCCAAACCTGGAGACACGCTGGAAGCGCTGCTAGAGCGCGCAGACGCTGCGATGTACGCGGCGAAGCGTGCGGGCCGCAATCGTATTAGCCTTGCTACCGACACGGTAGCGTCGGCCACCGCCGCGTTTCAAAGCTAGCGTCCCGCGGGCGACGCCGTCGCTCGATCATTGCCGCGGCGATCAACGCCGCGGCCCGCGCGATGCCGCCTAAATCATCCCGCCGTTGATCGAAATCACCTGCGCCGTCACATACCCAGCTTCGTCCGACGCCAAGTAAGAAACCAGGCTGGCCACTTCCTCGGGCAATCCCGCCCGCTTCATCGGCACCATTCGCGCAATCGTTTCGTCGTCGAAGGCGCCCTTGCTCATCGGGGTTGTAATGATCCCCGGTGCAATAGCGTTAACCGTGATCCCGCGGCTTGCGACTTCGAGTGCCAGCGATTTGGTCGCTGCGTTCAATGCACCTTTGGCAGCCGCGTAGTTGACCTGCCCGCGATTGCCCGTGAGGGCGGTGATTGAAGAGGTGTTGATGATCCGACCCCAGCGAGTTCGGATCATCGGCATCATCAGCGGTTGAGTCACGTTGAAGAATCCGTCAACCGAGGTGTTGATCACCCGATGCCATTGGTCAGAGCTCATTCCCGGGAACACTGCGTCGTCGTGAATCCCTGCGTTGTTCACGAGAATCTGAATGGGGCCGTCGTTGAGGACGGTTTCCAATGCTGCTCGGGCGGCGTCGGCATCGGTAACATCGAAACTGATGGTTTGGGCTTGCCCACCGGCAGCGGCGATTTCGCTGACAACCGCAGAAGCAACTTCAACGCTGCGATTGGCGTGAACGTAGACATGGTGTCCGTCGCGCGCCAAGCGCTTGCAGATGGCGGCCCCAATTCCGCCGCTGCCGCCTGTTACGAGCGCTCGCTTGTTGGTTGACGCGCTCACCCAGCCTCCCGACTTTGAACAGTCGCCGCTGGCTGTCCGACCCCCGCAACCACATTAAACGCAATCGCAGCCCGTCCCGTCAGCAGCACTACATCATCCGCTGATACAGAGAATTCGTACAAAGCGGTCTTTTCATCTCCCGCAACTCGTTGCACAGCAGTCACCAGATCAGCCTCGAAAACATCGAGGCGATCAATGTTCAACCGAACACCTCGCACACTAGCGAGGAACCCAGCTGGCGCGACGCCACCCTCGGCGGACGCGACGAGCGCGCCGTGAACCGCCATAGTCTGCGCCGCGTATTCAATACCGCAGGCGGAACCGAGTCGTTCGTGTGCGCGCAAGGGGTTGTCCAGGGAGCGGTGGGTTGAGGTGCGACACTGGGCCTGCGTCAGGTCCCAGGTGAGCACCTCGTCGAGCAGGCACATCCCTTCCTTATGCGGAATGTGCTCCTCTATCCAGCGCCGATCTAAGCGCATGTCTCAACCTCTACTGCGAGACTCCGTCCGTCGAGATACTCGATGTTGACGACACCGCTTTTGCGAACAGCGAGTTGATGCAACAAGGGAAGGCTGCGCGCGGCCGGAATCGATGCGCGTAGGGATTCCAGGTCCGTGTTGCTCATGCGATCAGCCGGCGAATCACCCAGCTGCACAGTCAATCGAGCGAATGATCCAACGCCCGCATGTGGTGCTGGCGATGCGCCATCGTGCGATCCAACGGACCCGCCGGCCCCTGCTTGCGGAGGCGGCGCAGTGGACACCGGCGCCAGCACAAACGCCACACCAAACGGCCCCGGAATAGGCCGCTTCGCATACAACGGCTGTGGATACGGCGAGTCGTAAGCCACCAGCAAAACACGTGTTTGATCCACAGCCACCTGCGTAATAGCTTCCAGCAATCCGGCGGCGAAGCTCCAATCGAACGCGCACAACGCATTCGATGCCGCCTTGGACCGGGTCGCGATACTCCAATAGCCGGCGGCCGCATTGTGAACCGAGTTGTGGAATCGCGTTGGCGAAATCATTCTCTCATCGTGCGAAAGCGCCTGGCAGATCTCATGGCAGTTTTCACCGTCCCCACCCGAGGACGCGAATACCGCCGGCAAGGAGTCAGGCTCCACTCCCGCTTTTGAGATCGCCTGCAGACCCACGCCCAATGCCAGCTTTACCACCAGTCCGATTCGCCGGCGTTCTGCGGGCGGCAGGCCTTCGGGAATGGGCACCACGGTGGGTTGTCGGATGTACGGCGATCGACCCTCCAGCAGGGCGACGGAGCCCGTCCAGCCATCCAGACCAGGCCCCAGAAGACCGATTCCTTCAATGTGCGCAGCGAGTTTGACCATCGAAAAGCTGCCTCAGCCGGCGCGTCCGAGGAGGAGGCTGCAATTTGTGCCGCCGAATCCGAACGAGTTGCTCAGGACGCGGGAGATACGGCCCGGGCGATTCTCAACCAGATACTGAATACCCAACGCCGGATCGAGGCTACGGGTGTTGATACCCGCTGGTGCGAATTCATGCTGCAACGCGAGACTGCAGATAACAGCCTCCAGAGCCCCCGCAGCGCCGAGTGCGTGGCCCGTCGCGCCTTTCGTCGAACTGCCGCCAACTGACGAGCCGAACACAGAGGCAACGGCACGGCTTTCCGAACTGTCGTTGCTGAGCGTGCCGGTACCGTGCAGATTGATGTAGTCGATATCACCGGGTTCGAGACCCGCAAGGTCCAGTGCGGCCAGCATAGCTGCTCGCGCGCCGAGACCTTCCGGGTGAGGTGACGACATGTGATAAGCGTCGCTGGACTCTCCAACACCAAGCAGCATGACGGCATCGGAATCCAGCGAGTTCGGCACGCGCTCCAAAAGGGCGAACGCGGCGGCTTCGCTGATGGAAATACCGTCACGTCCGGAGTCAAACGGCTTGCAGGGACCGTTGGAAGTCAGCTGCAAAGCGTGAAAACCATACAACGTTGTGAGACACAGCGAGTCGACACCACCCACGACCGCGGCGTCGATCAGATCCGCATCCATCATCCGTCTGGCGGACCCAAATACCTTGGCACTCGACGAACACGCCGAACAAATCACAACGGCTGGACCGTCGAGACCCAGCGCCTGTCGGACGAAGTCGGCGACGGAGAATGAATTCTGGGTGCCGCCGTAGTCGAAGTCAGCTGGCAGTGCGCCTGTTGCAGGATCGCGACGCCGATACGCCAGCTCTGTTTGGAGAATTCCCGAGGTGCTCGTGCCCAAAAAGACACCAATACGGCGGCGTCCCCAACGACCGACGCTTTGTGCAACAGAATCGGTAAATCCGTCCTGTCTGAGTGCCAATTGCGCCAGTCGGTTATTCCGGCAATCGAAGCGACCGAGCGTCTGCGTAAGCCGTTCGTCGTCGACGCCGCTCACTTCCCCTGTCCAGGTGTCGATCTGTGCTCGTTCAAATGCGCAGGGAGCAAGGCCGCCGCGCTTTGCGCGCAGGGCATCCAAGGTTGCGAGCCGGCCGTGACCGACGCAGCTCGTCGCCGTGTATTCCTTCAAAAGCAGTTGAGTCATTGAATGATCAGTGAGTCAGTCAGGGGTCGCGGTTGGCGCGCTTTTTTACGGGGCCGGGCAATCAACATGATGTTCGCAAAGGGCGTGCCTGCACTCATCGGCATGGCTTCACACTGAAATCCCCCGGCGGCGAGCACGTCCTGCCATTCACGGGCAGACCTGCAGTACACCTTTGGCGTTCTGTGGTGATGAGTCAGAAGTACGGTCTGATCGATGTACTTGCCGAGGGTGAATCTGAGTCCGCTGCCGGCATCCCCGACACGCAGCAGCAGTATTCCCCCGGAAGACAACGCCGCGCGAGCCCGATGCAGGACCCGTACCTGAGATGGATAGTCGAGATAGTGGAGTACATCAAGGATGACGATGGCGTCTACGGTGCCAAAGTCGGCTTTGGTGATGTCACCGACCTCAAATTCCGCTCGGCTGCCCAGGGCGCTGCGTGCTCGCTCGACGTCCTGGCGCCTCAATTCGATGCCCCTGAAGGACGTCGGCCGCGGCGGGGTGAGCCATTCAGCGGGCCAAAGATGCGGTCGCTCGTCATTACTGCGACGGGCCGCAACCAGCCACGCCGCCAGTAACCCTTGGCCACAGCCGAGATCCAGAATCCGCTCCGATCCGACCAATAACCCCTCACGGAGAATCCCCGTAAACGCCGGGTCCCCACGCAACTTCCCGCGAGCCCTGAAGTACCCAAACAAATCCACCGCCCGGTACGGGGCGCTGGCCGCATCAATCAGAGCCGCAGTAGTGGCACAGGCCTTCATGTGAGTGCTGCGCGCAATGTGATGGGAGTGAGCTTGGCAGCGGACACGGCCTGCAACACTCGCGGGAGAACCTCGAGAATCACGGGAGTCCCCGCCGGTGTATGTGCGGCGTGGCCGTCATGAAGTAACAGTATGTCTCCGCCCCTCAATCCCTGAGTCAATCGCTCGAACACGATGGACGGGTCGGGGTTGACGGTGTCAAAGCCTCTTCGCGTCCAACTTGCGAGGCGCAGCCCGAGGCGGGCAAGCACAGGGTCGAGGAAGGGGCTGCGAAGTCCGGCCGGAGCGCGAAAGAACCGGGGCCGCTCGCCTGTGACGGCCTCGATGGTATCCTGCGCGCGCGCAATTTCTGCCGTAATTGCGCCAGGGCCCAACACCGAGAAGCGGTGCAGGTGATGCTGGCTGTGATTCTCAATCGAGTGCCCGCGGCTCACAATCTCGCGCGCGAGACTCGAATGTTGCTCCACGAGCTCGCCAATGCAGAAGAAGGTGGCCTTGGCGCAGTGTTGATCCAGCAGGTCGAGCACCCTGGGTGTTACAGCAGGATCCGGCCCGTCATCGATGGTGATTGCCACCGATCCGTTGGCCGCGGCAGCGGTTGGCAGATGCGTCCAGTTTGGTCCCAACAGCTTGCTTCTCGGCCAGAGCCCGGCTGCGGTCAGTATGAGGTGATCGACCACAACTGCGCCCAACACCCAGGGCCAGAGGTGCGGCCGGGCAAGCACTGCGATTGCGGCACCTGCATGGAGTGCCAACGATGCCTGGATCGCCAGGGTGGGCTGCCAGCGATTAGCCATTTGATGCGGCAGCGCCGGGCTCCAGGCTCGTGTCACGTTGGACAAACTGACTATCGAGGAAGCTCGACCACAGTTGCGACCACACCGGCCATTCGTGGCCGCCCGCGACCACTTGCACAGCCTGCGGATCGAGCGCCGCAGCCATCATGCGATGACTGTCGGCAAAGCGATCCTCGCGGCCATATCCCAACCGGATCGTGACCGGCTGGCTGGCCCGGGACTTGATGAAACGCCAGACGCGACGTTCATCATCATCGGGACCCAACTCTCCGGGTTGCCATGCGGCGACGCCAGCCGCGCGCTCGATCTCACCCGTGATCATGTGGTTGCCCAGATAGGGCGCCAGCAGACACAGCCCGTCAATCTCTGAAGTGTAGCGCTCAGCAAAAGCGAGTCCGATAAAGCCACCGAGGGAGATCCCGCAGATCCATATCGAACGACAACCCAATGCCCGGGCAGGCAGCACCAGCTCGTGCCGCACGCGGCGCAGAATGGTTCTGTCAGTCAGGTGTTGGAGGTTGACATCCGCGAAGACGAGGTCGAGCGGCAACTCCCGTTCGCGGACTGCACTCACGAAGCCTGCCCGGATGAAGTCATCCGGTCCCGTGTAAGCGGCTGGCAGGAACAACACCCGCGTGCTTGCAGTTACATCAGCCTGGGCGGGTTCAACTAGCGTGCGCATACGCTCAGGCTGCCACCGGTGTTGATTCACGCGGGCCACTGCCCGCAAGCAAAGCCGAAAACACGAGTGCCAGAAACGCGCCGGGGGCCACAGTTGATCCCAACGCGCTGAGTACCGGTACCGATGAGAATCCCAATACGCCGAAGCCGAGAACGGTTGCCGCATTGGCGATGACCAGGGAAGCCAGAGTGAGTGGCGCCGAGCCTGCGTGTGGATCATTTGAGCGGCGGTCGAAGAAGAGGGCGTAGTTGGATCCGACGGCGACAATCAACAGCATGCCGATCAGGTGCAGAATCGTCAGCTGCTGTCCCAGCAACACCAGGCCGGCAGTGACCGTCAGTACCGCCAGCGCGAGCGGTGTTACAACGCGTGCAGTTCGGGCGGGGGAGCGCAGGAAGATCACCAGCAACACGACGATGCCGGCGAAGCCCGCCAGCGAAAGCCGGAGAACTTCCGACAAATAGCTCGAATAGAGCCTGTCGACTTCACCTTTCACGTCCAGAACCACGGCCTCCACACCTTCCCCGAGAGCAAGCTTCGAGATAGCAGAATGCACACGGCCAATATCGATGGAAACAGTATCGATGGCAACCGTCGTTGGTACACGCAATGGCAGTAGCGCACTCCACCGCGTCCCGTCGCTCAGGAGCAGTGCATCGACGCCTGTGGCCAGGGAAGTCCCCTCCAGCTCTTTACGCGTCAAAAGGGGCTGGTTGCGGGCCGCCTCGACGTCATGCAGGAATGGGTCGAGGCGGTCGACCTGGAGGGGTAGACCGTCCAACGCCGTGATCAGGTTGCTCTTCAGCTCGGTCCCCGGCGGCAGACTCGCCTGGCGCGCGCGTTGGGCCTCGAGGCTGGGGAGATAGCGGGCGGGACTCTCGAAGCCGGAAATCACCTTTTGCTCGACGAGGGCGTCCAGCGCGGGATCAACCGTTTCTGCCGCATGCAGCACAGCTTCCTGGCTCGGTCCGGAGACGACTACCAGGTAGCTGACATCGGGCGCACCGATGTCGGAGCGCAGCATGGCATCCAGCGCTTGATCGGACTTGGACACCGGACTCAGTGCCGATAGTTCGTGGTTCCAGACGGGTCCTCGATGCGTATACAGGACGACTGCAGCGAGGACGGGAATGACTAGTAGCAGTGCGCGGGGAGTTTTCACACGCTGAAGGCTCGCGGCGACGGCAGTTCCCAGAGGCGTGACGTCACCAATATTCAATTTGGGCGGCATCAGATTGGGAAGGACGTACCGGGTCACAAGGGCCGCGGCTACGAGGCCGCTGATGGAAAACAGGCCGAGTTGCGCCAGGCCCGGAAAGCCTGATGGCAGCAGGGACATGAAACCCACTATGGAGGTCAGGACGCCCAGCCGGATGGTGGACCAGAGGGCGGAGGTGCGTTGTTGTGATTGGATGAAGAGATAGATGGAGTAGTCCACGGATTCGCCGATCAACGTGACCCCGAAGCCGAGGGTGATTCCGTGCACGGACCCGAACCCAAGTGCCACCGCAGCGATGCCGGCGAGGGCACCCGACGCGACCGGAATGAGGCCCAGAACGAGGGCGCGAAATGAGCGGTAAACCCATAGCAACATCAGCGTGATGAGCATCGTGCTCACGATGGACAGTCGCGTGACCTGCTGTTTGATGGTGGCGCGGGCGGCCACCGAAAACACTCCAGGGCCGCTCATTTCGAGCGTCGCAGCCGCCCGTG
>JAXDQF010000025.1:0-46968 GCA_034668025.1 Gammaproteobacteria bacterium
CCCAGGTCAGTTCGGATGGTCGGCAGCGCCACAGTCACGACTGTTGCGTCGAGAACGATCATCACCACGCCCAGACACAGAACGAGCAGGGCAAGCCAACGGCGGCTGCCGTGGATGCGGTCTGGCATGCCGACGGACCTCTGGAGCTGAGTGAGCGGGAGGTCGCACCGTATCACAAGCGGGTGAGGTCACCGACCAACCCGCACTAACAATTTCAACTATCCCTCAGTCGGTCACTGGCCCTGGTCGGTCACCGGCGTTCCGCGGGCCGCCGGTGAGCGGCCAGTTGAGCGCAACAATCCAACGTCAACCGTGGGAAATGTGCGCCGCATGCACCAGCGCGAGCTGCGGGTTGTTGACCTCACTCACCGCTTTCGCAACCGCATCTGCCAGACAACGTTCACCGGCGGCGGCCACGTTCAGATCACGCGAGTAGATATCAGGGCACACCTGACGCGCTGCGACCGAGATCCGGCGGTACAGGGTATTCACTCCGGCTGGCGATGACAGGTTGAGATCGTCATAGCGCACGGACACGGAATGCGAAGCAACATCGGGGGCTGCGGCAAACGAAGCTGTTGCAACAGTCAGTGCTGCGAAAGCGCCTGCTACAGCGAGCGAACGACGAATTGCGGTGGTCATGATCCTCTCCTGAGAAACGGGTGGCTGGTGCGTCGCCGTCGCCGGCGATGTGTGTATGAAACACCTTCAACGCTCCCGGCGTCTGCGGGTCAGGATCGAGTTGGTCCCGTGTGCTGACGAGTTCGTACCAACGCTTCCGCGAACCCGGTCCGGGTACCGCGCGCGTTGGAACACCGCCGCAAACACGAGTGTCCCGTCGCACCTGCGGGTTCGTCCCTGTGGACAACGTAATCGTCCCGGATAGAGCGTACTTTTGGAGCTTTGGGGTCGCTGTGGGGTAACCTAGGTGCATTGCGGGAGAGTTGCAGATGAACGCCGTCACCTCTAATCGGCCGATCGTGGGGCCCGGCCATGCGGGCAGCCTGGCCGCCGGCCTGCGCGACTCAGTGGGCGCGGGACTCAGGTTCTGGCCCCTGTTGGCGATCCTGACCACCTTCTGGGTCTATGTGGCGCTGTCCAACGTACTGTACGCGGCCACCATGCAGGTGAGCTTCGCCAGCATGTCCCCGGGACATTTTTTCGCGCCCTGGCAGGAGCGCGTGTTGCAACACCTGTTTCTCTATCCGGTGCTGATTCTGTGTGTGCTGGGATCGATGCGCGTCGGCTGGACCCCCATGTGGCGAACGGTCCCGCTGCAAATCGCCATGGGTCTGTTGTTCTCGTTTCTCGCCTCTCCGGCCATGGTGCTGTCGGGATGGCTGCTCGGCCACATGGACGGTTGGAAACACACCGAGCATTACGGCTGGTCCGACTTCCTCAAGGGTCCTGACTCGGCCATGTGGCTGGGCACTGCGACCAACTTTGAGCTGACATACGGATTTGGCCTCGCGCTGGTGACGGGTTTCGGCGTGTACCAGCGGTATCGGGATGCGCAGCTGCGCTCAGCCGCCCTGGAGCGGGCATTGACATCCGCGCACCTGGCAGCCCTGCGGATGCAACTGTCGCCCCATACTCTATTCAACCTGTTGCACACCATCAGGGGCCAGATCGGCTGGGACCCGGCCGCTGCACAATCCATGGTGGTGCAACTCGGAGATCTGCTGCGGCGGCTGCTGACCGCCGGTGAGCGCGACTTCTCGTTGCTGACCGATGAGCTGCGCTTTGCGCGGCTGTACCTGGAGCTGCAACAGAAACGTTTTGCTGATCGGCTGACCATCTGGATGGCCGATCTCGATGGCATTCCGTCGCTGTGGGTCCCGAGCCTGATCCTCCAACCGCTGATTGAGAACGCGGTGGTCCACGGCCTGGCGGGCCACAATGGCGGGGTGGAGATCCGGGTTGAAGTCACCGTCTGCGGGGAGAACCTGCTGCTGCGCGTAATCAACACGATCGCCCCCAACTCCATGGCCGGCCACGACGGAATAGGACTGCGGAACGTCCGCGAACGTCTCCAGGTCCAGTTCGCCGAACGAGCCAGATTCACAGCCGCCGCCGCCGACGCAACCAACTGGATCGCGGAAGTTCGCATGCCCCTGTTGCGCGACGGGCCGGAGCTCCAAGCCGCGTAATGGCCGCCATGTTGGACGTAATCATCGTAGACGACGAGCCCACCGCGCGGCGCACGCTGCGTGAGTGCTGTGTGCGCGAGCCTGACTTGCGGATCATCGGTGAGTACGGTGACAGCCGCTCAGCGCTGGAGGCGATTCGCTCCCAACCGCCGCATCTGTTGTTTCTGGACATCCAGATCGATTCGCTGAATGGCGTGGGCATCGCGCGTGCCCTGGATCCGAACAAGCTGCCCCTGATTGTCTTCGTGACGGCCTACGATCAATACGCGCTCGCGGCATTTGAGGTCAGCGCCGTCGATTACCTGTTGAAGCCATTCGACGACGACCGGTTTCGAAAGACGCTGGAGCGGGTTCGGCGGCGGCGGGAGGCGGAAGGAGTTGCCGAACGGCAGGCGACGCTGGCGTCGGTTCTGGCCCAGATAGAGCGCAGCGTGCGGGCCCCCATCGAAAGTCGGCCGCGGATTCTCGCTGAGTCCGGCAGCCGCATGCACATGCTGGACGTGGGGCAGATTGAGCTGCTGGAAGCGGACAGAAACTACGTCAAGCTGACTGTGGGGCGGGAGGTCTTTCTCGCGCGCAGTACTTTGCAGTCGGCGGAGAAGTCACTGCAGTCGCAGCCGATGTTGCGCATAAGCCGGTCGTGTGTGGTGAATACGAATCACATCCGTGAGATCAGCCGCACGCCCCGGGGTGATTTTATTCTCGTGCTCGCGGGAGAGACCACGGTTACCAGCAGCGAGGGATATCGTGATGTGGTGCGGGACTATCTGGAGCGGCTGAAGATCGGCCCGCAGTAGTGTATGTTTCGCGGCCCATGCCCTCCTCACCCAGCCGCGGTCGTCTGTTCGTCATTGCTGCACCTTCGGGGGCGGGCAAAACCTCGCTCGTCAAAGCTCTCCTGCAGCGCAAGCCCGAGCTGCACGTGTCGATCTCCTATACGACTCGCCCGAAGCGCCCGACCGAGGAAGACGGTCGCGAATACCATTTCGTGTCGGTGGGCGACTTCCAGCGCCTTCAAGAGCAGGGCCAATTTCTGGAATACGCCCAGGTATTCGATAACTTCTACGGTACGGGACGGCGTCCGGTGGAGACGGAGCTCGCAGGTGGGAACAACGTCGTCCTCGAAATCGACTGGCAAGGCGCACAGCAGGTGCGAAGGTCGTTGCCCGAGTGCGTGACCATTTTCGTGCTGCCGCCATCGCGAGCCTCCCTGGAGGAGCGCCTCAGAAATCGCCGTACGGACTCTGAAGAGGTGATTGCGCGGCGACTTCGGGATGCCGTCGGGGATATGTCCCACTGGGATGAGTTTAATTACGTGGTCGTGAATGACGACTTTGAGCGAGCTGTGGGCGAGCTGGCGAGCATCGTGGAGGGAAAGGGTGAGGGGCTCGATTCGGGCCGGCCCCAGCTTCGAGCGCTGTTGAAAGAGCTGCTGGGCTGACCCGGCGGCCGGCGGCAGCACCCAGGCCACGGGCCTGATCAGGCTGGGCGCCACTCAGCCTTTCGCGTATACTGAATGACCTTCTGCGTCCTATGGAACCAAAGTCTGGAACCCTAGCGGCGCCTCCTTCAAAATTTTCTAGCGTGGCAAAGTCGTAAACATGGCCAGAATTACTGTCGAAGACTGCCTGGGCAACGTCGAAAATCTGTTCCAGCTCGTGCTCCTTGCAGCGCAGCGGGCCCGTCGCCTCGCGAACGGCTCCGAGCCCACCGTGGCTTGGGAGAACGACAAACCGACCGTGGTCGCCCTGCGAGAGATCGCGGCGGGCAACGTGACCGTCGAAATGCTGCGCGAGCCGGAGCCTCCGGTCGAATCTCCGGTCCCGGAAATGGATGTCCAGTCCACTTTCCGCGCTCCGCAGTTCGGCCTGGGAGACTGACCTACCGGGCTACTGACCCATGGACTACGCGTCTTCGCTCCTGGGACTTCTCCCCGGCGGAAGGCGCACCCCGGGGCTGAAAGAGTTGCTTGCCTCGGTGGGGACGTACCTTCCCGCGGAGCAGGTGGCTCGCATTCGCGAAGCCGCAGAGTTCGGCGCTTCGGCACATAAAGGCCAGAAGCGCCTCTCCGGCGAACCCTATATCGCTCATCCGGTGGCCGCAGCGGCCATCCTCGCGGATCTGCGGCTCGATGGGGACACCATCGTCGCCGCAATACTCCACGACGTCATCGAAGACACCCCGACGCCGAAGGATCAGCTAGCGGCGCGATTTGGGGCCGCGGTTGCGGAGCTCGTCGACGCAGTCACAAAGCTCGATCAGATCAAGTTCAAGAGCCGCGAGGAAGCGCAGGCGGAATCGTTCCGCAAAATGCTGCTCGCGATGGTTCGCGATCTGCGCGTCATCCTGGTGAAGCTCGCTGACCGCATGCACAACATGCGGACGATCGAGGCAATGTCGACTCCGAGACGCAGGGCAATTGCCCGTGAGACGTTGGAGATCTACGCACCGATCGCGGAACGCCTCGGCCTCTACAACATGAAGCTCGAGTTGGAAGATCTCGGCTTCAAGGCGCTGTATCCCCGCCGTTATCTCGTACTCGAGCGCGCGCTGAAGAAGGCGCGCGGCAACCAGAAGGAATTTCTCAAGAAGATCGAGCAGCAGTTGAACGCTGCGTTGGTCAAGAACGAGATTGCCGCGCAGGTCGAGACGCGCGAGAAGCATCTTTACAGCATCTACAAAAAGATGCGGCGCAAGCGCGCCATCCTCAACGAGATCGTGGACGTCTACGGACTGCGAATCGTCGTTGACCGGTCAGACACGTGTTATCGGACACTCGGCATCGTGCATGCGGTATTCAAACCCATGCCCGGCCGATTCAAGGACTACATCGCCATCCCGCGCGTGAATGGCTATCAGTCACTCCACACGACGTTGTTTGGACCCAATGGCGTGCCGATTGAAGCGCAGATCCGCACGGAAGACATGCATCGGGTCGCCGAGTCAGGTATCGCCGCACACTGGAAATACAAGGCCGGCGAGGGCGCCGGCTCGATGCAGCAGGAGCGCACGCGCGAGTGGATCTCCAACCTCGTCGAGTTGCAGGAAGACGGCTCCTCCGAGGAGTTCCTCGAGAGCGTGAAGGTCGACCTGTTTCCCGACAAGGTGTACGTCTTCACGCCCAAGGGCGAGATTTTACGGCTGCCGAGCGGTGCGACCGTGGTTGATTTCGCGTATTCCGTGCATACCGACATTGGCAATCGGTGCGTCGCTGCCAAGGTGGATCGGCGGTTGACTCCGTTGCGTACGGTGCTGCGCAACGGTCAGACTGTCGAAATTATCACCGCCAAGGGCGCGATGCCCAATCCGTCGTGGGTCAACTTCGTCGTCACGGCGAAGGCGCGCAGCGCAATCCGCCACTATCTGAAGAGTCTGCGACGTACTGAGGCGATTGCCCTTGGCCAACGGCTTCTCAACCAGGCTCTCGGTGAGTTCCGGGTATCGCTCGACGATGTAACACCGGAAGCGCAAGCCGCCGTCCTCGGCGAGTTGGGCATGAAGGACCTGGACGAGTTGTACGAAAACATCGGGCTCGGCGAGCGGCTGGCGCCCCTGGTTGCCAGGCGACTGTTGCCCGGGACCCACGCAGAGGATGGATCAGGCGCGCTGGCGCCGCTGTCGATTGCGGGAACCGAGGGTTTGCTCGTTACGTACGCGCGGTGTTGCTTTCCGATTCCGGGGGACCCGATTTTTGCGTTCCTGTCGGCCGGGCGCGGCGTCGTGATCCATCGCGAGAACTGCGTCAACGTCGAGGACTATCGCAAGCATCCGGAGAAGTGGCTGCCGGTGACCTGGCAGGCCTCATCCGATCGTCTGTTCAGCTCGGAGATCCGGGTGTATGCGGTCAACCGTACCGGAATACTGGCGGGCGTGGCAGCCGCGATCGCCAATCTCGAGACCAACATCGACCGCGTTGCCATCGATGAGCACGGCAGCGACGCGGTCGTGCTGATATTTGAATTGCGTGTACAAGATCGAGAGCATCTCGCCCGAATCATCCGTGTCATCAGACGCATGCCCGACGTGGTACGCGTTGCTCGTTCACTTGCCGCGCACGCGCGTGATCCAAGCGACGAGCGGGAAGAGACGGACGAAATCGACGACCAGGAAGATACTGACAAATAGGGTGGTGGGCATTGCCCGCACCGATACTTAGCAGGCAGTGCCTGCAGGAGAAGACAATGGGCCGGCAGATCATTCAAACCAACCGCGCGCCCCAGGCGATAGGTCCGTATTCACAGGCAGTGCGGGCGGGTGACACCGTCTATCTGTCGGGTCAGATTCCCCTGGATCCGGAAACGATGCAGCTGGTCACCGGCGACATCGAAGCCGAGATCCGCCGCGTGTTTGAAAACCTGAAGGCTGTCGCCGAGGCCGCCGGTGGGTCGCTGGCGAACGCCGTGAAGGTGAACGTGTTCCTGACCGACCTGTCACATTTTGTGAAGGTCAACGACATCATGGCGACCTATTGCACCGAGCCCTATCCGGCCCGTGCTGCGATCGGAGTTGCGCAACTGCCGCGCGGCGCGCGCGTCGAGATCGAGTGCGTTCTTCACCTGGGCTGACCAGACGGGTAGGGCTCGAGTCGCGGCGGGTTGGCTTCAGGTCGAAACCGGTCGGCTGACGTGGCGGCTATCAACCGTATGGAACTGGCGAATTCCGCGCGAGGTGAGCAGCGGCCGGTGACGGCTATGCGCGGCGTTGGCGCGGCTCTTGCTGAGAAGTTGTTGCGGATCGGAGTTGCACAGGTTCAGGACCTTTTGTTTGTTCTACCCCTGCGTTACGAAGACCGGACCCGGGTTGAATTGATCGGCGCACTGATTCCGGGTACGCGTGCGGTGGTTGAAGGTGAGGTCCAACTCACAGAGATCACCTTCCGGCGCCGGCGCCAGATGTTGTGCCGGATTTCAGACGGGTCGGGCTTTCTTACCCTGAGGTTCTTTTACTTTTCGGCAGCTCAACAGAACGGCCTGGCGCGCGGCACACGCATCCGCTGTTTCGGAGAGATCCGGCGGGGGCCATTCGGGCTGGAAATCGTTCATCCTGAATACCGTCGTGTGGCCTCAGCCGAGGAGCCAGCGCCGCTCGAGGAGACCCTGACTCCCATCTACTCGACCACCGAGGGCTTACCGCAGGGCCGACTGCGGGCATTGATAGCGCAGGTGTTGGATGATCTCGACGCGTCCGCCGTGCGTGATTGGATTCCGCCGCAGGTTATTGAATCGCTAGGGTTACCATCGCTACGGGAAGCCCTCGCCTATGTGCATCGCCCGCCGCGCGAAGCTGAGATCGATGTTTTGGCGGGCGGCTTTCACCCGGCCCAGCGCCGACTGGCATTCGAGGAGTTGCTCGCACATCAGTTGAGCTTGCGGCTCATCAAACAGGAAGCGCAGACCGAGCCGGCCGCCGTGTTGGACGATCGTGAGAATCTCGCCGGGCGCTTCATCAGCTCGTTGCCATTTCCGCTGACAAACGCACAGTCGCGGGCGCTGCAGGATGTGAATACAGACCTGGTTTTGAGCCGGCCCATGGTTCGGCTGATACAGGGTGATGTGGGCTGTGGCAAGACTGTGGTCGCGGCTGCGGCTGCGGCCCGAGCGGCCGGCAGCGGAATGCAGGTGGCTTTGATGGCGCCCACCGAGCTGCTGGCAGAGCAGCACTTCCGGAATTTCGACGCCTGGTTCCGGCCGCTGGGCCTGGATGTTGCGTTGGTTTCGGGATCGGTTCCGGCGCGCACTCGCCGCTCGGCGCTGGAGTGCATCGCGGCGGGGACTGTGCGAATTGCTGTCGGGACCCATGCCCTGTTTCAGGAGGGGATGGATTTCAAGAATCTGGCGCTGGTGATTGTCGATGAGCAACACCGCTTTGGCGTTCAGCAGCGCATGCAGCTCCAGGAGAAGGGCCGCAAGGATGGCCGATTTCCTCACCAGCTCATCATGACGGCAACGCCCATTCCCAGAACACTGGCAATGACCGCCTACGCGGACCTCGATATCTCTGTCATTGACGAGCTACCGCCGGGCCGTACCCCCATCAAGACGGTCGTCATTCCCGAAGAGAAGCGGGCCGCCGTTGTCGCGCGGATCGTCGAGGCGTGCCGCGAGGGTCGTCAGGCTTATTGGGTTTGCCCGCTCATCGAGGAGTCAGAAGAGCTGCGTTCGCAGGCCGCCGAGGAGACGGCTGCGTCGTTGGCCGAAGCCCTGCCCGGGGTGCGTGTGGGGATGGTCCACGGACGAATGCCGAGCGCAAAGAAAGACGAGGCAATGCTGGCGTTTAAGGACGGGAAGATCCAGCTGCTGGTCGCAACGACCGTAATCGAGGTGGGTGTGGACGTGCCCAACTCAACGCTCATGGTTATTGAGAATGCGGAGCGTATGGGCCTTGCTCAGCTTCACCAGCTCCGCGGGCGCGTCGGCCGCGGGACGAGCGCGAGTACGTGTGTGCTTTTATATAGGGCTCCCCTGTCGCAGCTTGCCCGGGAGCGACTAAAGGCTATCCGCGAGACGAACGATGGGTTTGAGATCGCCCGTAAGGACCTCGAATTGCGTGGACCGGGCGAATTGCTCGGAACTCGTCAGACGGGGCTGGCACAGTTGCGCGTGGCCGATCTCGTTCGCGACGCGGACTTATTGCCGTGTGTCCAGGAGACGGCGGAGCTGTTGTTAGCCTCCTACCCGGATAATATTGCTGCGCTTGCGATGCGCTGGGTGGGGACGGCTGAGCGGTATGGCCGAGTCGGCTGATCCATTGGGTGGCCGGATGGCTGGCGGCCCCGTGTCCGTCGCCAGCGGGGTCGCCGTAGCGGGCAAATGGCCAGATTGGCGCGGCTGGGGCTGATGACAATGGTCGAACTGGATATCTGATGGCTGCAGTTTCGCCTGATTTTTCGCTGAGGCCTGCCAAATCGGGGGAGGCCCCCTTCTTCCATCGCCTGTCGCGGCGGATCGAAGAGTATTCGCAGCTTGCGCGGTTCAACAGGCCCGTCGGCACGTGGCTGCTGCTGTGGCCGGCCCTATGGGCGCTTTGGATCGCTGGAGAAGGAACACCGAATCAGAAGGTGCTCATCGTGTTTGTTCTGGGCGTGGTGGTGATGCGGGCAGCCGGCTGCGTCATCAATGACTTCGCGGACCGCGATATCGATCCCCATGTGCGAAGGACGCGTGATCGCCCGATCGCGGCACGACGCGTGTCACCCGTTGAAGCACTGGTGCTGTTTGTCGTGCTTCTCGCAATCGCCCTATTTCTCGTTACGTTTCTCGATCTGCTGACCATCAAGCTGGCGTTTATTGGCGCGGCCCTGACGGTGTCGTATCCGTTCGTCAAACGTATTTTCCCCATGCCGCAGCTGTATCTGGGGATTTCGTTTGGCGGTTGGAGCGTGCCCATGGCCTTCGCGGCCGAGACGGCCAAGCTGCCGCGCGTCGCCTGGGTTCTGTACATCGCCGCAGTCATCTGGGCCGCTATCTACGACACCATTTACGCGATGATCGACCGCGAAGACGACCTGAGGATCGGTGTGAAATCGAGCGCAATCCTCTTCGCCGACATGGACAAGGCACTCATCTTCGTCATGCAGGCGATGATGATCTGGGCGCTGGTGCTCGCGGGCCAGAACATGCATTTCGGGCAGTGGTACTACGGGGGCCTGACAGCGGCGGGCCTGCTGTTTCTGTACCAGCAGTGGCTGATTCGGGATCGCAACCCTGCCGGATGCCTGCGAGCGTTCTTGAATAATCAGTATGTGGGGATGGTGATTTTTGTGGGGATATTGCTGCAGTACATTTACGCGCAGTGACGCCCCCTCCTTCGCGGTCGCCACAGGCGACTTGATCAATAATTGACCAATTGTCGACTACCCGCCGGCCCCCCGGTTGACACTCATTGGGCGTCCCCCGAATACTCGCGACCTGAATTTTGGTCCTCTCCTGTATTGGCTCACCTCGAGACACTGAATGAACCCAGTTCCGCTGAATCCAGCCTCGCTTGGCTCCGTTCGCCACGATTGGTCACTTCCCGAGGTGGAGGCGCTGTTCGCCCTGCCGTTCATGGACCTCATGTTTCACGCGCAGCGCGTCCACCGCGAACATCAGGTCCCGAACACGGTGCAGATGAGCACACTGTTGTCCATCAAGACCGGGGCTTGCCCGGAGGACTGCAAGTACTGCCCTCAGAGCGTTCACTACGACACCGGACTCGATCGCGAAACTCTGCTCGAAGTTGCCGCCGTCCGCGAGGCTGCAGAGCGTGCGAAGGCGGCTGGCGCCACTCGGTTCTGCATGGGCGCCGCGTATCGCGCACCCAAGGCGAAGGACATTGCCATCATCTCCGAGATGATTCGGGAGGTGCGCGCGGCAGGCCTCGAGACGTGCGCAACCCTGGGGATGCTCAAGCCCGACCAGGCGCAACAACTGAAGGATGCGGGGTTGGACTACTACAACCACAACCTGGATACATCGCCTGAGTACTACGGCGAGATCATCACGACACGTACGTACCAGGACCGCCTCGACACTTTGGGTGCTGTTCGCGAGGCTGGTTTGAAGGTGTGTTGTGGCGGCATTGTTGGCATGGGCGAAACGGTGACAGACCGCGCGCAGCTGTTGCGCACGCTCGCGAATCTACCGGAGCATCCGGAGAGCGTGCCCATCAATCAGCTCGTTCAAGTGCCCGGCACGCCGCTCCACGGCAAGGCAGGTGTCGACCCGTTCGATTTCGTTCGCACGATCGCCGTCGCGCGGCTTCTTATGCCTGCTGCACACGTTCGCCTTTCCGCCGGTCGCGAAGGGATGAGCGATGAGGTGCAGGCGCTGTGTTTTTTGGCTGGCGCCAATTCGATTTTCTACGGCGAGAAGTTGTTGACCACGGGGAATCCTGACGTGGTGCGGGATCAGGAGTTGTTTGCACGGTTGGGATTGAGGGCTGAGGCGGCGGTAGTCCGCAACCACACGCACACCACAACCGCGGCTGCGACTGGCGTTGCGCCCGGTGTGGCGCTACCGGCCTGAGGACGAGGATGTGAATGCGGCACATGCGGTTCGAATACGCTCATGAAGCGTGCGCCGTCTGTCCTAGGGGCCGCGCTCGAACAGTTGGATCGCGCGCATCTGCGCCGCGAGCGGCGAACGATCGATGGATTCGTTGAAACCGGCAGTCGCGTAACGACGGTCGTTGACGGGCGACAGCTGGTCGACTTTTCCAGCAACGACTACCTGGGCCTCGCGCGTCACCCTGCTGTTGCTGCGGCGATGAGCGAATGCGCTGAACGTTGCGGCTCCGGCAGCGGCGCTTCGCATCTAGTGACGGGCCATGGTGTTGAACACACTCGACTCGAAGAAGAGCTCGCCGCCTTCACGGGACGCGAGCGGGCACTGCTGTTCTCCACTGGTTACATGGCTAACCTTGCAGTGATGACGACGCTCGCAAGCCGCGGCGAAACAGTGTTACTGGACCGACTGAGTCACGCATCGCTGATTGATGGCGGGCTTTTGTCAGGCGCTCGTTTCAAACGATTCGCACACGCGGATGTTCGCGCCGCGGAATCGGCGCTTGCGGCGCACGCCGAGAGCGCTGTGGTAGTCGCCACAGATGGTGTTTTTAGCATGGATGGTGACGTCGGACCACTTTCAGCGCTTGCTAGCGTCAGTCGATCGCACGATGCATGGTTGGTCGTCGATGATGCACATGGTCTGGGCGTGATCGGTGCGACAGGGCGCGGCACCGTGGAACATTTCGGTTTGGACGCAGAAGCTGTGCCCGTGCTGGTGGGTACGTTGGGCAAGGCGTTCGGATCATTTGGTGCCTTTGTCGCCGGCTCGGCTGAGTTGATCGAGCTTTTGATGCAGAAAGCGCGGTCATATATTTACACCACGGCGCTCCCACAGCCGGTAGCAGCCGCGTCGCGAAAGGCACTGGAGATCGCGCAGCGGGAAACGTGGCGTCGCGAGCGAGTGCTTGCGCTTGCTGCGCGGTTTCGTAGGGGGGCGGAACAGATGGGTGTGCCGCTGATGGGGACGCACGGCAATGCCGCGGCGGCAATCTCGTCGCACGCTTACACTGCGGCCAACGCGTCGGTCGGCGATGCGTTGGCTGGCGGCGCATCGGTTGGCGGTGCGTTGGCCGGCGGTGCACTGGGTGGGGGCCCGCTGAGCGCCACCATTGCGACGCGCGTCGAGGTGCAGCCGTTGACTCCAATTCAACCGGTGGTACTCGGCAGCTCCGAGGCAGCGCTGCGTGCGCAGCAGGCGTTGTTTGCCGCTGGGTTTTGCGTTGTGGCTATCCGACCACCTACGGTGCCACAAGGTAGCGCCAGACTACGGGTAACACTGTCCGCCGCCCACACCGAAGCGCAGGTGGATGAGCTAGTTGAAATGTTGAGCCGTGTTTGCGCGGCCCCGGATATGGTCTCCTAATGGCGCAGTTATACGTAGAAGTTAATGGCAACGGCCCCGACCTGGTCCTGCTGCACGGATGGGGTCTCAACGTGCGCGTGTGGGACGGCCTGGTGGAGGAGTTGCGGGACCGATTCCGCCTGATCGCTGTTGATCTGCCGGGCCACGGGCGGAGCGCTTGGACCCCAGGTCGAAATACGCCTGCTGAACAAGCGTGGCTGCTCCATTCGACGTTGGCGCCGATTTCGGCTCGTTATTCGCTGTTGGGCTGGTCGTTGGGTGGGCAGATCGCGTTGGATCTCGCGGCGGCGATGCCTGCACAGATCGATAAGTTGGTGCTCGTGGCCACGACACCCCGATTCACGGCGGCACCGGACTGGCCGTATGGAATGAAGTTGAATGCCATCACGAAGATGGCAACGCAATTGCGCACGGACTATCAGCAGACGGTGAGGGATTTTCTCGACCTGCAGGTGAGAGGCAGCGTCGACAGCAGCGCCGTGGTCGAGCACCTTCGCAAAGCGTTGTCTGTTCACGGCGAAGCAAAGCCGGAAGCGCTCGAGTCAGGACTCAACACGCTGGCCACGAGCGATCTCAGACCAACGCTTCCGCACGTGCGAACACCGACGTTAGTCATCGCGGGTCAAAACGATCGAATCACGGCGCCCGGTGCGTCGCGCGTCTTGGCTGCGGCGCTGCCGGATGCGCGATACGTTGAAATGCGTCGCGCCGCGCATGCGCCATTTCTTTCGCATCGAAAAGAATTCACGGCGGCCCTCGCGCAATTTCTGCGCGCTGGTGAAGTGGATGTCGGCCCGGCGACTGCATCGACGAAGACGGCGAGCGTCGCGGCGGCGGCGAATCAAGCCGGGCGCGTCGGCAAAAGCCTGCCCAACGAAGCAGAGGCTCCTCGCTTCAAGGGCGATATTCGCAAGGACCGGGGCGCCACAGGGGCATCCGCGGCAAAAGCATCGAATGCAGTTGTGCCGGGCAAAGGCGGTGCGCGTGCTGCAAAAAAGAAGAAGCGCATGAAGGCGCGCGCACGAAAGAAGCTGCAGGCGTCATCGCGATGAACGCCGACAACGAGCCGGCAGCCGGCGCCGCGGGCCACATTCACAACCCCGACGCCTTCCGCCTGGACCGGCCGAGCATCCGCACGTCATTCGATCGGGCGAGCGCACACTACGATGCAGCTGCGGTTTTGCAGGCGCGCGTAAACGAAGAGCTGATGGGTAGGTTGGAATTGTTCAAATTCCAACCTCAAGTCATTCTCGATCTAGGCACCGGCACCGGCCGTGGGGCGGAGGAATTGAAGCGTCGTTACCGCCGCGCGCTCGTGGTCGCACTCGACATGGCTCCTGGGATGCTCCGAGAAGCGCGGCGGCGTCAGCATCTATTTCGTCGCTTCGAGCGTGTGTGCGCAGATGCGATGCGTCTGCCATTCGCAGACTCGAGTGTCGACGTTGTATTCAGCAGCCTCATGCTGCAATGGTGCGATCCACTGGACGTGACGTTCGCAGAAGTCCGGCGGGTGTTGAAGCCAGCCGGCTTTTTCGCGTTCAGCTCGTTTGGACCGGACACGCTCAAGGAACTTCGAGCGGCGTGGGCAGAGGCTGACGGTTACAACCACGTCAATCAGTTTGTCGATATGCATGATGTGGGAGAAGCGTTAGTCCGCGCCGGACTGGTTGAGCCAGTGTTGGACGTCGACCGGATTCAGCTCACGTATACAGACACGTTGAGTCTGATGAGAGATTTGAAGACGATCGGCGCCCACAACGTCACCGAGGGGCGTTCGCGCGGGTTGATGGGACGCGCGCGATTGGCGCGCGTCCAAGCCGCATACGAACCATACAGACGAGATGGTCGGCTGCCGGCAACCTATGAGGTGATCTACGGTGCGACGTGGGGAGCGTCGGGCCGCGCCGGCTCGCCTGCAATCGGCGGCGAGGTCCGCATTTCGCCCAATGCGATCAGGCGCTCCGCCCCGCGCTGAAGACCCGCGTCGCCCCCGTGTCCCCCTGCAACCCAAACGCCCTCTTCATAACCGGCACAGACACTGGCGTCGGCAAGACGCTGGTGTCTGTCTCGCTGGTGAAGGCACTGGTGAAGCACGGCCTTCGTGTCTCAGTGATGAAGCCCATTGCATCAGGTTCCGAATACACCCCGGAGGGCCTGCGCAACGCCGACGCCTTGGCCCTCGCCGAGGCGTCGAATGTCGCCGTTCCTTATGCCACCACAAATCCTTATTGCTTCGAACCCGCCATTTCGCCACATATCGCGGCCGAAGAGGCCAAGATTGACGTCAATGTCGGCCTGATCAAAAGCCGATTCGAAACCCTGGCAGGCGGTGCCGATTTCGTCGTCGTGGAGGGCGCGGGTGGGTGGTACGCGCCTATCAGCAGGACTCAATGGATGGCAGACCTGCCAAAAGCACTAGGTATTCCAGCCCTTTTGGTCGTGGCCGTCCGGCTGGGATGCCTGAATCATGCGCTGTTGAGCAAACAGGCAATCGAGGCCGCTGGCGTGGAATGGGCTGGATGGGTGGCGAACGCGATTGATCCGACGCTCGAGCGAGCCGCGGAGAATCTGTCGAGCCTGGAGAGAATGCTGGGGAGCGAGCCGCTGGCGGTGTTCCCATTTGCGCCGGACGGGCAGCCGGACGTTCGCTGCGGCGAACACATCGGGCGCCGGCTTTCTCTCATAAGTTTTTGACTTGAATAAAAAATGTCCTGCAGTACCATCACCCGAAATCCGCTGAGAGAACCTGGTCACTCCTCAGTGCAACCCGAGCCGCAACGCATCGAAATCTGTCCTCACTGCTCCCTCAGCGTGCGCGCCGCGTTGCTGATATTTGGCGGCATGTGCGCCGTCTCGTTCATGATCGCCGGCGTTATGACCCTGCGGGGTTTCTGGCCGGTCCTGCCCTTTTCCGGTCTCGAAATGGTGTTCCTGGGCTGGGCGCTCAAAGTGAGCATGGCCCGACGGCATCACCGCCAAACGATCACCGTTACCGATACGAACGTCAGCGTAGAGCTCAGCGATCGCCAGCATTCCGTTCAACACGTGTTCCCGCGGCATTGGGCGCAGGTTAAACTCCGCCGCCCCGCGTCGCGCTTGCACCCGAGCCGGCTCACGATTGAGTCGCACGGCCGCCAGTGCGAGCTGGGCAGTTTTCTCACGGAGGCAGAGCGACGCGGACTTGCCCTTCGGTTGCAAGGGTTGATTGGCCGCGTCAACGAGTCGCCTTCCCTGGTTTAAATGGGGATCGGTTTTTAGGTCATGCGTTGCGCTTGTGCCTGGATGAGCGCGCGCCACAAGGCCGTAAGGTCTAACAAGGCAAGGTCAAGGTCGAAATGATGATTCGCTCAAACTGCGTTCGCCGCGCCACGCTCTCCTCTCTTACCGCCGCCGCCCTGGGCCTGCTGTTGCAGGCGGCTCCCGCCCAGGCCGAATCGGGATGGAGCCTGCTGAACATGACGCAGGGCGTGACCGAGATGAGCCGGCGGATCTATGACCTGCACATGCTCATTTTCTGGATTTGCGTGATCATCGGCGTTTTCGTGTTCGGAGCGATGTTCTGGTCGATCATCAACTATCGCAAATCCCAGGGCGCGGTCGCCGATACCACCATCGTGCACAACACGCGCGTGGAAATCGTCTGGACGGCCGTTCCCGTCATCATCCTGATTGCGATGGCCGTGCCCGCCGCACGCACGCTCGTCGAGATCGAAGATACAACGAAGACGGAGCTCACCATCAAGGTGACTGGCTTCCAGTGGGGCTGGAACTACGAATACCTCGACAAGGGCGTCACGTTCTTCTCACGCCTGGATCGCAAGAGCGACGCCGCCCGCGAGCTGGGCTCGGGCATCGACCCCAACTCCGTCGACCACTACCTGCTCAATGTTGATAACGCGCTCGTGGTACCAGTGGGCACCAAGGTACGCCTGCTCGTCACCGGTGCGGACGTCATTCACTCCTGGTGGGTGCCCGCCTTCGGCGTGAAGAAGGACGGCATCCCAGGCTTCGTGAATGAAGCGTGGTTCAACATCGACGCTGACAAGCCCGGGCTCTACCGCGGGCAGTGTGCGGAGCTTTGCGGACGCGACCACGGCTTCATGCCGATCGTTGTCGATGCGCGCTCGAAGGACGATTTCCAGTCGTGGCTGACGGCGAAGGCCGCGCAGCAGAAGCAGGCAGCCGCGCCCGCGGGCGCCGAATCAGCGCCAACGGCCAGCGCACCAGCGGCAACGCCGCCCACCGCGGCAGCAACGGGCGCGACGGGACCCCGTGCCATCGACGGCCCGGCAAGCACAACCGGTGCCACGCCCCAGGCCGCCTCAAAGGTGACGCTGGCCGCCGCCGCTCGCTGATCACACCCCCAAGCGCCCAGTCAGACCCGAACAGTAGCCATACCAAGTTGAGAGAACGCCCATGGCCGAGCATTCAGTAGCCGCCGCACACGACGACCACGACCACAAGCCGCACGGCTGGCGGCGGTGGGTTTACGCAACGAACCACAAAGACATCGGCACGATGTACCTGGTGTTCGCATGCCTGATGTTCTTCATCGGCGGCTCCATGGCGATGGTCATCCGCCTCGAGCTGTTCAAGCCGGGCATGCAGTTCGTGGATCCGCAGCTGTTCAACTCCATGACCACCATGCATGCGCTGATCATGATTTTCGGCGCGGTCATGCCGGCCTGGACGGGTCTTGCGAACTGGATGATCCCCATGCAGGTGGGCGCACCCGACATGGCCCTCCCACGCCTGAATAACTTCAGCTTCTGGATTCTGCCGTTCGCCTTTACCTTGCTGCTGTCGACACTGTTCGTGCCCGGTGGCGCGCCCGCGGGTGGCTGGACGATGTATCCGCCGCTCGTACTGCAGAACGGCGCCTCGTTTCCGATGCTGATTTTCGCCGTTCACATGATGGGTGCGTCGTCGATCCTCGGCGCCATCAACGTCGTCGTGACCATCCTGAACATGCGCGCCCCTGGAATGTCGCTGCTGCGTATGCCGCTGTTCGTTTGGACGTGGTTGATCACGGCGTACCTCCTGATCGCTGTGATGCCTGTGCTTGCCGGCGCGGTGACGATGTTGCTGACCGATCACTTCTTCGGCACGACGTTCTTTACTGCCGCGGGTGGCGGCGACCCGGTGATGTTCCAGCACATCTTCTGGTTCTTCGGACATCCCGAGGTGTACATCCTGATTCTGCCGGCGTTCGGCATCGTTTCCGAGATCATCCCGACGTTCTCGCGAAAGCCGCTGTTCGGCTATGAAGCGATGGTGTACGCAACAGCGTCCATCGCGTTCCTTTCATTCATCGTCTGGGCTCACCACATGTTCGTGGTCGGCATGCCGCTAGCTGCACAGCTCTTTTTCATGTTGTCCACGATGCTCATCGCCATCCCGACGGGTGTGAAGGTGTTCAACTGGACGGCAACGATGTGGAAGGGCTCACTCAGCTTTGAGCCGCCCATGCTGTTCGCCCTCGCGTTCCTCTTCCTGTTCACCATCGGCGGTTTCTCGGGCCTGATGCTCGCTATCGTTCCTGCCGACTACCAGTACCAGGACACGTACTTCGTGGTGGCTCACTTCCACTACGTTCTGGTGCCCGGAGCGATCTTCGGGATCATGGGCGGCGTCTATTACTGGCTCCCGAAGTGGGTCGGCAACATGTACGACATGACGCTGGCGAAATGGCACTTCTGGTTATCGGCGATCTTCGTAAACGTGCTGTTCTTCCCGCAGCACTTCCTCGGATTGGCCGGCATGCCGCGCCGTGTCCCGGACTATGCCGTGCAGTTCACCGACTGGAACATGGTGTCCTCGATCGGTGGCTTCGGCTTTGGTCTGGCGCAGTTGCTGTTCCCTTACCTCATCATCAAGTGCGTAAGGTCTGGTACGCCCGTCAGGGTCAACAAGCCGTGGGAAGGTGCGCATGGCCTCGAGTGGGAGCTGCCTTCGCCGGCGCCGTATCACTCATGGCAGACGCCTCCTTCTGATGCTGTTATCGCCAAGGGAGCGTTTCACTGAGCGCCGTGATTGAATCGGATGAAACAGCCCGACGCAGGAAAGTTCGACGCACAGCGATCCTGTTCGGGCTGATTGCAGCCGCGTTCTATTTCGGCTTCATTGTCATGTCCGTGATCCGCGCAAAATCGTGAACGAACTACAGAAAGCCCATCGGACCCTCACCTGGAAGCTGCTCGCCATTGCGCTGGGCAGCTTTGGGTTCGGCTTTGCGCTCGTCCCGCTTTACAACGTGATCTGCGGTGTCACCGGCGTGGGCGACCAGAGCGCCTTGCTGAGGAAAGTGAAGGCGATCGAGAATGTTGATCCGACCCGGACCATTACCATCGAGTTTCTCGGTAACGTCGCGAGCGCGGGTGAGTGGGATTTCCGCCCGGTGGCGCGCACCATCGACGTCCATCCCGGCAAGCTCTACTCAGCCGCGTTTTTCGCGCACAACCTGACCGGCCGGGACACGACCGCCCAGGCCGTGCCCAACATCGCCCCTTCCAAGGTGGCGCCGTATTTTCACAAGACGGAATGTTTCTGCTTCTCGCCGCAGCACTTCACTGTGAATGAGCAGCGCGACATGCCGGTTCGTTTCATCATTGACCCGGCCATACCGAAATACGTTGACCGGATCACGCTGGCCTACACTTTTTACGATGAATCGTCGCGGGTCTCCTCGCGCTAGCGCGAGACGCGAACTTATCGCTTTGGGAAACTGAGAAATGGCAAACGCAGCACACTCACCAGATAGCAACGCCTACTACATCCCTCACGACAGCACGTGGCCCATCACGGGCTCGTTCGCGCTGTTCACCCTGATGCTGGGTGCCATTTGCTACCTCAATGACTGGGTCGGCGGATGGAGCTTCATCCCCGGTGCCATCCTGCTGGCGTTCATGTTCTTCGGCTGGTTCAGCACCGTCATCGGCGAAAGCCAGCGAGGCATGTACAACAGCCAGGTCGACCACTCCTTCCGCATGGGAATGATGTGGTTCATCTTCTCTGAAGTGATGTTCTTCGCAGCCTTCTTCGGCGCGCTGTTCTACGCCCGCACGCTGTCAGTGCCCTGGCTCTCCGGGCAGGGCGTGAAAATATTCACCAACTTCATACTCTGGCCGCACTACGAAGGCACCTGGCCGACCAACGGCCCGGCGCACGTTGGCGGTAAGGCCGACTCGACATTCAGCGTAATTCCTGCGTTCAGCCTGCCCGCGATCAACACCGCGATCCTGCTGACCAGCGGCGTCACCGTTACTATTGCTCACCACGCGTTGCGCGCGCAGAAGCGCGGCATTCTCACGCTGTTCCTGGCTTTCACCTTCCTCCTGGGCTTCCTCTTCGTCGGCCTGCAGGCTCATGAGTACGGTGAAGCCTACAAGGAGCTGGGTCTGCGCCTCTCGACGGGTATCTACGGCTCGACGTTCTTCATGTTGACCGGCTTCCACGGCCTGCATGTGACGATCGGCGCGATCATGCTGCTCGTGATCTGGCTGCGTGTGCTCAAAGGCCACTTCACACCAGAACATCATTTCGCCTTCGAAGCGGTTGCCTGGTACTGGCACTTCGTGGACGTGGTCTGGCTCGGCCTGTTTATTTTCGTTTATTGGATCTGACGCGGGTGCCGCGGGCGCAGCCGGCAAAAACGACGCTTTTTGCCGGCGGAAAAGAACCCGGGCTCCGCGCGGCTAGTGCCGCGCCGATAAACCATGCGGTGAGATCATTCCAAGGTGCCACGCGATCATCAACAGCACAAAAAGAGCCACGGACAGGCCGATACGGATGGTCAGATCGCGCGCGACTTTGCGTGAGTCGCTCGCCTTCCGCGAAAGATTGAATAGGGCTGAGCCCAGGCTGACGATGATGCCTAGGAGCACCCCGATAATGAGTAGGCGGATGACTGTTTCCATGTACGCGGCCTGTTTATAGACCCCAGGCTAATGGCGTGTCCATCCGGATTCCGATCGGCTCCCGTGTCTTTGCTCCGTCGTGGATTTTCACGTTCCTGACGATTGCCCTGTGCTTGGCATTTTTCTTCCTCGGTCGTTGGCAGTGGGGACGGGGCGAGCTGCGCCAGGCTGAATACGACCGGTTCGCGGCGGGCGCGGAACGGGTGATTCCGCTCGGATCGCAGGGTGTGGACCAGGTGCCCCGCTTTCAAAGAGTCAGCGTGGTGGGGCACATGGACCCGAACCATCAGTTTCTGCTCGATAATCGCAGCTACCAGGGACGCGCGGGCTTTGAGGTATTGACCCCATTGCAGCGCCCGAACGGCCGCGTGGTGTTGGTTGATCGCGGTTGGGTACCCTTCTCGGGCCTGCGGGAGCGGTTGCCGGGTGTTGCGCTCGAGCCGCGTGACACACTGACTGTGGTGGGTCGAGTGGACAACCTGCCGACACCGGGTCTTGCGAGCGGCCGCGCCGCACCCAGTCCACAGGCGCCGTGGCCGAAGATCACCGCATTCCCGAGCATGGCCCAGTTGAGCATGGCGCTGGACGTGCCTCTGGAACCCGGGATCATCCTTCTCGATCCGAAGGAAAGCGATGGTTACGTGCGGGACTGGCATCCGCCCGGAATGGAGCCGATCCGGCACTGGTCCTATGCAGTGCAGTGGTGGTCATTTGCTGTCGTGTTGTTCGTACTGTGGGTGGGTTTGAGCCTGCGGAAGGATTGAACGGAAAGCCATGAATGCGGTGGAAAAAGAGTTGCGCGCGCGCAATCTGCGGCTGCTGGCACTGCTGGCGGCGCTGTTCCTGTTGCCGCTCGCCGTTGCATTCTGGGTGTATTACGGCACCGACTGGCGGCCGGTGCGCACGGTCAATCACGGAGAGTTGATTTCACCGGTGCGTCCAGTGCCTGCGACTCACCTGCAACCCGCGGTCGAAACCGGCGCCGCTGCCGGCGAGTTGTTTCACCACAAATGGTCACTGGTCTACATCGGCGACGGGCAGTGTGACGACGCCTGCCGGAATGCCTTACTCGTAATGCGCCAGACGCGGTTGTCGCTCAATAATGAAATGGCACGGGTGGAGCGCGTATTCCTGGTTACCTCAAACTGCTGCGCACGCGATTTTCTCGCGCACGAGCATCCCGGACTGCGTGTGCTCCTGGCCGAGGGGGACTCCGTGTTGAATGTGTTCCCGGTCGAGGCGCGCGCGCAGTCGCTTTTCATTGTGGATCCGTTGGGCAATCTGATGATGAGATACGATGTCCGGCAAGACCCGAAAGGGCTCCTGCAGGACTTGAAGAAGTTGCTGTCGCTTTCGCACATCGGTTGAATCATGAATGGTGATGCCGCCCGTTGGATCCGCTCACTCGCGCTCGCGGGCCTGTTGTTGTGTTTTACGGTCGTCGTGCTCGGTGCCTATGTGCGCCTCACCACGGCGGGGCTCGGCTGTCCTGACTGGCCGGGATGCTACGGACACTTCACGCCGCCCGGCAGGCTGGAGATTGCGGAGAACAATCAGGTCAATCCGCTGAAGCCGATTGATGCGGGCAAGGCGTGGCGGGAGATGATCCATCGCTACGCCGCCTCCACCCTGGGACTGATCATTGTCGCGCTCGCCGTTCTGGCCTTCACAACACGCCGTGCGCGTCTCGTGAGCCTGCCGCTCGCGTGGGCGTTGTTAGGAACAGTTGTCTTTCAAGGTTTGCTGGGAATGCTGACCGTCACCTGGCAGGTGACGCCATTGATTGTCACCGGCCACCTGATGTTCGGACTGACGACGCTGGGCTTGCTGTGGTGGTTGTGGCTTTCGCTCCCGCGAAACGACTGGAACCGTGGAGCAACCGCCGGCTCGAGAGGAACGGCTGCAACCGCCACTACGGTTGAAGCGGCCCGCTTCGCGTGGCGGCTCGCACTCATCGGCCTCATTGCCCTCGGCATACAGATCGCCCTGGGCGGTTGGACGAGCACCAATTACGCAGACATCGCCTGCCCCGATTTTCCCAAGTGCCAGAACGCCTGGTGGCCGGAAACCGACTTCAAGAACGCCTTCGTCCTGTGGCGCGGATTGGGTGTCAACTATGAGGGCGGAGTGCTCTCGAACCCCGCCCGGGTGGCCATTCACCTCACACACAGGATGGGCGCGGTTATTGCTGCGCTGACGCTCAGCCTGGCTGCGCTGACGGTTATAACCCGGAAGGTGTTGGCAAAGTTCGTGTTGCCGGCTTATGTCGTACTGGCCGCCCTCGCATTGCAGCTGGCGTTGGGAATGTCCATGGTTTTGCAGGGGTTCCCCCTCGCGCTTGCCACCGCACATACAGCCGGGGCTGCGCTGTTGTTGCTGTCAGTACTGACGTTGTTACGTGGCGTAGGGGCTACAGCACACACTCGTTCCTTCTGATAGTCTCCGGCGCCAACCAACCCATCCGAAGTAAATTAAAGGGGATCTCACGATGGCAGCCGGCCAGGTATTGCAGCAGATCATCGCGAAGTCACAGAAAGAGCTGCTGGCCGAGTGGTTGCAGGTTCAGGTGACTGCCGACACCAACCGCTCCGACCTGATGAAGGAAAGCGAGTTGCGCGAGCAGTGCCGCGAGTTCCTGGCTCTGCTGCAGGATGCGGTCCGCAACGGCGATCTGCAGGTGGAAAGCACCGCCTGGACGCCCGTAAAGGAGTTCCTGGCCGCCATCTCCCGGTCGCGTGCCATCCAGGGGTTTTCCCCCGCGGAGACTGCGACATTCGTCTTTTCCCTGAAACAGCCCCTGTTCACGCGGCTGCGCCGCGAGATCACCAACGACACGCAGGCACTGGCGGAAGAGTTCTGGGCCGCCTCGGTGCTGATCGACAAGATCGGGCTGTATACCACCGAGATATATCAGAAGAGCCGTGAGGAAGTCATTGCGCGGCAGCAGCAGGAGCTGCTCGAGCTGTCAACTCCGGTTGTCAACCTGTGGAAGGACATCCTGGCGCTGCCGCTGATTGGCACACTCGACAGCGCGCGCACGCAGGTTGTGATGGAGAGCCTGCTGCAGAAGATCGTGGAAACGGGCGCCGCCATCGCCATCATCGACATAACGGGCGTACCAACAGTTGATACATTGGTTGCCCAACACCTGTTGAAGACCGTGGCCGCAGCACGCCTGATGGGTGCTGACTGCATCATCAGTGGAATTCGTCCGCAGATCGCGCAGACCATCGTCCATCTGGGTGTCGATCTGAGCGCAGTGACCACCAAGGCGACTCTGGCCGATGCCTTTCTGGTTGCGCTCAAGCGCACCGGGTCAGCGCTGCCCAGGACCGTGGCCGGTTGAGCCGCAGGCACCATGGATAGAATTCCTATTCTGAAAATGGGCGCGTTTCTCCTGGTCACCATCCAGGTGGACATGCATGACCAGTTGGCCCTGCAGCTGCAGGACGACCTGACGGCCCGGATCGTGGCGGTCAGGGCGCACGGCGTGCTCATCGACATTTCCTCGTTGGAGATCGTGGATTCATTCATCGGCCGGATGATCAGCAACATCGCGGCGATGGCCCGCGTGTTGGATGCGGAGACCGTTGTCGTGGGCATGCAGCCTGCGGTGGCTATTACACTCGTCGAGCTCGGCTTGTCGTTGGAGGGTGTGCGCACTGCACTCAACGTGGACAAGGGCATGTTGCTTCTGCAAAGGAGCCTCGACGCAGAGTCCGAGCAGTAGGTGCTCGCCTCTGCCAGCATGAGCGTCGCCAATCGCGCTGTTCTGCCGATACGCTCGCAGGAAGACATTGTCCGTGTCCGCAAGGCAACCCGGGAAAATGCGATCGCGCAGGGTTTCTCACTTGTGGACCAGACAAAGCTGGTCACCGCGGCCAGTGAGATCGCACGCAACACACTGGACTATGGAAACGGCGGTGAAGTCGAGATCACGCGAGTGCTCGACGGCCCACGCAAGGGCGTGCGGTTGACCTTCAGTGATCAGGGACCCGGTATTGCGGATCTCGAGAAGGCACTGACAGACGGCTATTCAACAGGCGGCGGATTGGGACTGGGACTCAGTGGAGCCCGCCGTCTCTCCAGCGAATTCACCATTGATTCAGCACCAGGGAAGGGTACGCGTATCATGATCGCGCGCTGGCGCTGACATACCTGGAGAATCGGCGGTGCTACCTCAGGTCCAGTTTCAGATCGGCGAACGCAGCGAAGTCGGCGCTGCGCGGCGGGCGGCAGTTGAAATGGCGGAGTCCCGCGGCTTCGATGCCACCCAGGCCGGAAAAGTCGGGCTCTGCGTCACCGAGGCGGCCACGAACATCGAGAAGCACGCGGGCAGCGGGCGAATCGTGCTTCGGGCACTCGAACGGGGGACCGTCGCCGGGCTCGAAGTGCTGGCCATTGACCGTGGCCCCGGCATTGCGAATCTGCAGGCCAGCCTGCGCGACGGCGTGTCGACGGCCGGAAGTCCGGGAAACGGCCTGGGCGCCATGACGCGGCTGGCGGACAGTTTTGAGGCTTACGCGCCGGCGGACAAGGGAACTGTCGTGCGCCTGGAAATCTGGGCGAAGCCCGTCCCGGCCGTACCCACTGAGATCGGGGTCATTTGCCTGCCCAAGTCCGGAGAAACCGTGTCGGGCGATTCCTGGACAACCGTTACGTCGAAAGGGCGACACGGTTTCCTGGTCGCCGACGGATTGGGTCACGGGCCCGACGCCGCGAGGGCTTCTCTGGCGGCTACACGCGTGCTCGAGGGAAGGCCTGACGACGAGCCCGCCGAGACGATTCAGGCCTGCCATCGAGCGCTTGCGCCGACACGCGGGGCCGCGGTAGCGATAGCGAAGATTGCGGCGGACAAGGGAAGCTTTGCGGGGGTTGGAAACATCGCCTGCCGGCTCGAGTCGGGCGACGTGCGGCGGCAGCTCGTGTCGCATAACGGGACCCTGGGCCACATGATGCGCCGGGTGCAGCAATTCGACTTTCCTATGCCCGCGGGTGCGTTGCTCATCTTCTACAGTGACGGACTGGCAACGCATTGGAATCTGGCGGATTATCCGGGGCTCGCGGGCCGCCATCCGGGGGTCATCGCCGGTGTGTTGTACCGCGACCACGAGAGGGGCCGGGACGACGTAACCGTTTTGGTGGTCCGCAGCGCGGCTGCAGGTTGATCGATCGCACATGAACAGGTCGCTTCTCACGGTCGCCATCCGCTACGAGCAGGACGTCGTCATCGCACGGCAGCGCGCGCGTCAGATTGCCGCATTGCTCGGTTTCGAAGGCCAGGATCAAACTCGAATCGCAACCGCCGTATCCGAAATCGTCCGTAACGCCTTCCGCTACGCGAAGAGTGGCCGTGTCGAGTTTGCGCTGGAAGGACTGAGCACTCCGCAGCTGCTGCTGATCCGGGTCCAGGACCAGGGCCCCGGCATCCCGAACCTGACACACATCATGAGCGGCGACTATCGATCATCCACCGGGATGGGCATGGGCATCCTGGGCGCGCATCGCCTGATGGACCAGGTTGAAATCAAGTCATCGCCCACCGGCGGCACGGACGTGCTGTTGAAAATGATCCTGCCGCCACGCGCGCCGCTCGTGACGGCGGCGGCGTTCAACCAGATTGTGAAGGACTTGACGAGCAAGCCGCCGGTGGGCGCGCTCGAGGAAATCCAGGAGCAGAACCGCGAGCTGGTACGGACATTGGGCGAGTTGCGGGAGCGGCAGTCGGAGCTGCTGCACCTCAATCGGGAGCTCGAAGATACCAACCGCGGCGTCGTCGCGCTGTATGCGGAGCTCGATGAGAAGGCCGACCACCTGCGGCGCGCCGACGAGATGAAGTCCCGCTTCCTGTCCAACATGAGCCACGAGTTCCGCACACCGCTGAACTCGATCCAGGCGCTGTCGCGGCTGTTGCTGCAGCACTCCGACGGCGAGCTGACGTCGGAGCAGGCCAAGCAGATCAACTTCATCAGCAAGGCGGCCAACGACCTCATGGCCCTGGTAGACGACCTGCTCGATCTTGCGAAGATCGAAGCCGGCAAGATTGAGGTACGGCCGATCGAATTCAATGTCGGGAACCTGTTCAGTGCACTGCGCGGGATGTTGCGTCCCCTGTTGGCCGGCGACAGTGTCCGGCTCGTGTTCGAAGCGCCCGAGGTGCCGCTGGATCTGTTCAATGACGAAGGCAAAGTGTCGCAGATCCTGCGCAACTTCATTTCCAATGCCATCAAGTTCACCGAGCGGGGTGAGGTGCGGGTCACCGCGGCCCTCACCGAGGACCGCCGCTGCGTGCGCTTCGCGGTCACCGATACCGGAATCGGCATCAGCCCGCAGTACCAGGAAAGCATTTTCGAGGAGTTCACGCAGATCCCCAGCCCGCTGCAGGCGAAGGTGAAGGGCACCGGACTGGGTCTGCCCCTGTGTCGCCGGCTCGCGCGCCTGTTGGGCGGCGAGGTGCATGTCAGCAGCGAAGTGGGAGTTGGATCGGTGTTTGCGGCCACTCTGCCGTTGCATTTCGAGGAGGCGGGGGTTGCGGCGGCCGCACCGCTCGAGCTGCCCATCGAAGCGGGACTCATGCCCGTCATCATCGTCGATGACGAAGCCGAGTTGCGCCACATCATGGCAAAGTATCTGCGCGAGTCGCGCTATCAACCCCTCGTCGCACGCAACCTGCGCGAAGCGCGCGAATTGATGCAGCGGGTACGGCCGCAGGCGATCGTACTCGACATCGTGCTGAAGGGTGAGGACAGCTGGCGCTGGTTGAGCGAGCTCAAAAGCACCCCTGCAACTGCCAACATTCCGATCATCATCGTGACGACCGTGGATGATGAGCGCAAAGCCCTGGCGCTGGGCGCGGATGCGTATTGCATCAAACCGATCTCGCCAGAATGGCTGCTGGGCGAGCTCGACAGTCTCACGGCACGCCGCGTGCTGGTCATCGATGACGATCCTGCGGCCCGCTATCTCATGCAGAAGCTGCTCGAGGACACGAATGTCTGTGTGATCGAGGCCCGTGACGGTCGCAGCGGCCTGGCCGCGGCGCGGCGCTCGAAGCCGGCGCTGATATTTCTCGATCTGAACCTTCCCGACCTGGGCGGCGAGGATGTGCTCGAAGCACTCAAGGCGGATATCGATCTGCAGCAGGTCCCGGTCGCGATCGTCACCTCGGCGCTGGTGTCACGGGACCAGCGGGAGCGGCTCGGCCGACACGCACAGTCTGTCATGCAGAAGAGCGAGCTCGACAGCGCTCGGGCGCGGTCGATTCTGACTCTCAACGGCCTCGGATGATGATGCAGAGACGATGATGCAGGTCCGCATAACCATACTCAACGTTGATGATACCGAGGCCATGCGTTACCACAAGACGCGTGTCCTGCGCGCCGCCGGCTACGAGGTTGTAGAAGCCGACACGGGTGCGAAGTCGTTGCAACTGGTCCGGGAACTGGCGCCGGACCTGGTGTTGATGGATGTGAGATTGCCGGATATGAGCGGGATCGATGCCTGCCGCCAGATCAAAAGCGATCCGGCTACGCGGACGATTCCCGTCATCCAGATATCGGCGACGTTCGTCACTGAAAAGGACCAGAAAAGCGGCTTGCTGGGCGGTGCCGACATTTATCTGACCGAGCCCCTCGAGCCCAAGGTGCTGGAAACAGTGGTCAGCACCCTGCTGCAGTTGCATCGCACCGAGGCGGGACTGCGGGAGACAGTGAAACGCGAGCAGGCGGCGCGCGCCCAGGCCGAGGAAGCCACCCGGCTCAAGGATGAATTCCTCGCAAACCTGTCGCACGAGCTGCGCACCCCGATGAACATCATCATCGGCTGGGCACACCTGCTGCGCAACGGTGCGCTCACGGACGAACAGAAAGTCAGGGCCGCCGAGGCCATCGAGCGGGCGGCCCGCTCACAGGCCCAGTTGATCGAGGACTTGTTGGATGTGTCCCGCATCGTCACGGGCAAGTTCCGCCTGGAGATGCAGGACGTCAAGATCGGCCTGGTGTTGAAATCTGCCGTGGACAGCCTGCGGATGGTGGCCGGCGCCAAGCAGATCATCGTGACACTCACCCAGGAAGCCGCTGATGCCATGATCAAGGGAGATCCGGACCGGCTGCAGCAGGTGTTCTGGAATCTCCTCTCCAACGCGGTGAAATTCACGCCTGCGAATGGTTGCGTCGACGTTCGGATGTACAGGACGGACACGCACGTAGTAGTGACGGTTACCGATACGGGTGTTGGTATCTCGAGTGACTTTCTCCCGCACGTGTTTGATCGATTCAGGCAGGCGGACAGCACGAGCACTCGCCAGCACACAGGCATGGGTCTCGGCCTCGCAATCGTACGTCACGTCGTCGAGCTTCACGGCGGTACGGCACACGCGCACAGCGCCGGGCCGGACACCGGTTCGAGCTTTATTGTGAGCCTGCCCCTGCCGAAGAAGGACGAGGCAATCACACAGCGGGCAGTGCCGGACGCAGCTCTCCTCGCAACGCCGGCTACCCAGTCCAGGCATTGGCGCGTCCTGCTCGTGGAAGACGATGCAGACGCTAGGGAAGTCACCGTAACCGGGCTGGAGAAGGCGGGCTTCGAGCTTCGAGCGGTAGGGACCGCCCAGGAGGCGCTTTCTTTGCTGGACGAGTGGGTGCCCGACGTGATCGTTTCGGATATCGGGATGCCTGACGTCGATGGGTATGAGTTTATGCGATTGTTGCGCTCGCGGCCGCCGGAGCGGGGTGGGCGCGTTGCGGCCCTGGCGCTTACCGCGTTCGCCAGGCTGGAGGACGCTGTTCGCGCGCGTGCGAGCGGCTATCAGGGGCATCTCGCCAAGCCCATCAGTCCGCAGGATTTGGCCACCGCGGTCGCCAAGCTGCAGCGCGAGGGTGGGCCCGACAGCGCGACATGAGGGCGGCTGCACGAGGGCCCGACGAGCCGGCGCGCACCATGAGCCGTCCGTCGCGATCTGATACGCTGCGCGTCCCAAATTGGCTCGACTGAGCCCCCTGAAGTAGGCAATCCGTGGCGACGACCTCCGAAATCGCTAGTCCTGGCGGGGCCGGCGCGCCCGGCGCAACGGCGATCTGGCGCCGCTATCTCGAGCTGACCAAGCCGAAGGTGGTCGCACTGATCACCTTCACGGCCGTCGTCGGCACCCTGCTGTCGAGCCCCGGACTGCCGCCGCTGGATGCGCTGATCTGGGGAAACCTGGGAATTGCGCTCGCCTCGGGTTGTGCCGCGACCATCAATCACGTGCTCGATCGGCGGATCGACGAGCAGATGAGTCGTACACGAGCACGGCCTTTGCCCACCGGACAGCTGAACGAGCGGCAGGCCCTGGTGTTTGCCGCCGTGTTGGGCATGACGGCGATGGCAATCCTGTCTTTCCTGGTCAACCTGCTCACGGCAGTGCTGACTTTTCTCTCGCTGATCGGCTACGCGGTTGTTTACACGGTCTGGCTGAAGCGCGCGACATCCCAGAACATCGTGATTGGCGGTGCGGCAGGGGCCGCGCCTCCCGTGTTGGGCTGGGCCGCCGTAACCAACACCATCGACCCGAACGCGCTGCTGCTCTTCCTGATCATATTCGTGTGGACGCCACCGCATTTCTGGGCACTCGCCATCGCGCGCCGGGATGAATATGCGCGCGCCGGGATCCCGATGCTACCGGTCACGCATGGCGTCGAACACACGCGGCTGCATGTACTGCTGTACACGGTCCTGTTGGTGATCGTCACGCTGATGCCTTTTCTCACCCGAATGAGTGGCCTTCTGTACCTGGTCGTCGCCTTGGGTCTGAACGCTGGCTTTCTCTACTACGCATTCGCGTTGAAGATCACCGCCCGGCAGGAGCTGCCGATGCGGGTCTTCAAATTCTCCGTCAGTTACCTGATGTGGCTGTTCGCGGCGCTGCTCGCCGATCACTATCTGATGACGCAGGTCGGCTAGTTCCAACAGTCGGTCGTCGAAGGCGTGGACGACTGCGTCCCGCTCTGATCGACAGCGAAGGTCTGGCACGGCGCATCTTTCGACTGCGTGCCGAAGGCCTTGGCAGTAATCGTGAAACCGGCCCGCTGGGGCGGTTTAGCGAGCGTACTGTCAACCGTCACCTGGTAATAGCCGTTGCCGACCGTCCGATCTTTGATCTGCGCATCGTCAGTCCCATACCCCAGCTGCAAGGCCGAGTTGGAATAGTCATTGTTCACGCTGTAGTAGCGTTCCTCGCGGGTTGCCAGATCCATCAGGGCCATGCGTGCTTCGGTCCTGCGGGACTTGCGAACCTGAGCCTGGTAAGCGGGCACGGCAATCGAGAGCAGGATGGAGGCCACTACGATGGTCACCATGAGCTCGACCAGCGTGAAGCCCCCGGTCCGCCGCTGTTTGAAACGCACCGACATTGAAATCTCCCTCACCACTAGCGTCTCTGGATCCAGGTCAGGCGCTTGCCCACGGGCCCCTGGGGTTTGATGCGCGCATCGCACAGCGCCGATCCCTTCGGACAGGCGATGGGGCCGTCCACTTTTCCGTTACCCACGGTCTGGGTCACCATGTAGGCCTGTCCGCCCGCCATCACAATGAAGGGGCTGCCGGAGTTGTTGGTCAACGAGCCGGAGACCAACGTATCGTTGTTCAAAGGAAACAGCCCGGGAATCGCGGCTCCGGTATCGAGGGCGACCGCGATCGTGTAACCCGTATCGCCATCGTTCCTGCAGCTGAAGGGCGGGTTGTTGGCCGGCACCGTGGTGTTGACGAGCAGGGCGTTCTGATAGATCACCGGGTTGAAGATGACCTGCTCGAGAGGATGCCCCAGGTTGATGTACCAACCGTATTTTGGCGTAGTCAGGCAATTTGACTGATCCGCCCAGCAGATAGTGTTGCTGGAACCGTCGAGGTCTCCATTCGCGACGGGAGTGAGCGTCTGCTGCTGCAGGCCGCCCTGGGTAATCGCTCCCGGCGGGGTGATGAGATTGGCAAAGCGTGCAGTGGATTTGGCATTCCAGGCACTCATGTTCCAGTCCCAGATGCCATACAGGGTATGCACCCCGGTGGAGAACACCGCCGGTGAGGTAGTGGTCAACGGCGTCTTCATTCCAGTTCCGAAGTCGATCATCGCCCGCGGCAGTCCCTGCACGGGACCGGAGCCCACGGTGAGCTTTGTCGTGATGGGCTGGCCGGCGGGGTCCGTGAATACCGGCGTCGGCGTGACCGCCCATTGTGTAGGATCACTGCTCGTGAGGTCGAACCGCCAGACATTGCCGAGCAGATCGCCTGCGTAAACATAGTCGGTGACGTGATCACCGTCGTAGTCCGCAGGTGAGGGCGATGCGATGCCATTTCTACCCGGCTTCCCGGTGCTGAGATAGTAGAACGTCCTGGCGCCGCTGGTCGGATTCACCGTCATCACGTAAATCCCTGCATCGCCGGTGGTGCTGCCGTAGCCGTTGCCGAAGATCACGCCCCAATCACCGTTGTGCAGGCGACGAATTACCGGAACACCGTAGGTGTTACCCAGGTTCCGGCCGCAAGTGCTATTGCCGGAGCAACTGAGGTTGTTCGGGTTCCATTCGCCGATGACGAGCGCGGCGGCATTCGCTTCATTGAACTGGGCTGGAGTTGGATCGGTGACATCGAGCATATAGATGGCGCTGCCGCCGGCTCCAAGGCCGCCCACGAGCCAGGTATGCCAGGCGCCGCTGTAGAACAGGTCATCGGCTGCCGGTGGCGCGTCCACGTAAAACGCGTGCCCGTAATGCGTGTTGGAATAATCCAGCGCAGCCGTGTCATTGTTGTGAATCGTGCTGACGACGGCGGCCGGCATGTAGGCAAGGACCTCGAGCCCGTCATTGGGAGTCGGGCTCGTAACGAAATTGCCGCCGGCGTCGTAGCCGCCGGCACGGAATCCGTGCAGCAGGCCATCATTCGAGCCGGAATACACGACGTTCTGCCGGGTCTGTTTGCTGGTGACGAACTGGGAATAGGTCGCCACGCCATTTTCAGGTGCCGGGTTGTTGGGATAGAGAAAATCCTTCCAGATGAGCGTGTAGGGGTTGCCGGGAGGACCTACCCAGGTTGGGCTCGAGTCGACTATGTCCCCCAACACGCTGATGCGTGCTCTGTACATACCGGTCTTCGCGGCGGTGATCTCGTTCGTCCGGTCACCACGCAGATAGTTCAGCCGATTCGGTGTACCCGAGCTGGAGACACCCGGGTCGAGCGCTGCACGTTGCGCATCCGACAGTTGTAACCATTGAAACGGCACACCCTGCACTCCGTTCCAGGTGAGTATGGTCCGGTTGGCAGGTCCCTGAGCAGTCACGCTCTTCCCTCCGGTACTCGCGCAGCCATTCGGAGGACCGGCGCCGGTCAGCACGCAGGATGCATCCCAGTTGGCCGTTGAGCTGATGAGCACCTGTTGGGACGCCGCGTCGTACAGCAGATTGCTGCCCGTCACGGTGCCCCACCAGTCGTTTGGAAAGTACATCGCCAGGAATGCCTGGGTGCCGCTGCCGATCTGGGTCGCCTGTTTCTGGTTGACACCCACCGAGGTGTCCGCCAGTTGCGCGGGATTGGCCTGGAAACAGAGGATTTCATGCACGTTGGTGCTGCCGCCGGTCGAGCCGGCGAAGCCGAAACGCAACAGGCCGGGCAGGTTGCCGTTGTCTTTCGTGATGTCGCGGTCGGAAATGACGTTCTGATAAGCGCCGCCGTTGTAGCTGTAGGAAAAGCTCAGCAACCCGTCCTGCGTTATCTTCAGCTGATACGCGATGGGTACCGCGTCGCCGCGGGTCACTGCGGCTTCGTTGGCAATCGGTGTGGTCGCCGGAACGTTGGACGAGACGCCGAGATCCGCGTAATCCGCGACCGGCGTGTTCGTCTGTTTCTTGACCGTCGAGCCCGAAGTCGACTGGGAGTAGTCCCAGAGTGTGCCCGTCTTACACGTGTTACTGACCGCTTCCGCCTGCTGCGCGAGTGTCAGCGACGAAGGGTACTGAGCCGGATGGCCGGTGTTGAGACCTTTCCAGGAGATGTTGCCGGCGCCTCGCAGGCCGATGCGGCCGGCCTGCAATCCCGGGCCGGTCGCGGTGTTGTCACCCGGGTTCAGGAAGTTGCCGAACTCATCGATGCCGAGGCCCATGTAGCCCGCCAGCAGACCGTCGAACTGACGCCGCGTACCGTCGGCACGCAGTGTCTGGTCGTTGTTTCGGTTGGAGCAGGTGTAACCCAGACTGCCGCCGAAGGCGCCCATGTCATACGGGGCCGCATTGTTGGTGGCATCGATCAGGAAGAAGCTCATGCCGTCGGCGCCGTCGCCTTGATCCACGCCGGCACCGCCGCCGTTGCCGCCGGAGTTACCGCGGTAGGTCAGCGTCTTGAAGAGAATCTGCACGCCCGTGCCGGCCGCGAACGTGAAATTCGAGATGATGCCGCCGGCCTGGTTGAAGCCAAAATTGAAACCTGAGGTCTGGCCTTTGGTAAAACCGTTCGTCAGGCGCAGAGCGCCGAAGCCACCCTGGTCCGGCAGAGTTCCGCTGGTGCCGCCCACCTGCGTCTGGCCCTGGTAATAGGGCAGCCCTATGCAGGCCGGAATGCTGCCGGTGCCGTCGCCTGCGGTCAGACAGGCGCCGTCGAAAGTAGCCCATTGGTTTTGCGCCCGGGTCTGCGTGAAGTCGTCACTGACAGTCAGCTGCACTTGCGCATGCGCGCTGGAGGCAACTGCCAACGCGGCCACAACGGCCACTGCTAACGGGGACTTGCTGTGCTTCATTTGTCGTAATTTCGGCCGGAGGGTGCGAGTAGAAAGGTGCTTTCGACGACCGCGACGGTGTCGGGGGTGCCGCCCCAGCCGGCGGCATCTATCTGGTAGACCTCACCGGGGCCGGCGGCTGATTGGCCGAGATCCGTGATGTAGAACATCGGCGCGGAGAAGTACGTTCCCTGTTTCGGGTGGTCGATTGCGATGGTGGGGGCGGTGGTGCCGGAGTTGAAATTGGTGAACGTCACTCCCACCGCATCGGTGCCGAGCATCCACGGCACACTGGTGAAGTCGGGAGAGTTGAGGCAAACCTGGGCCACCGGGTTTACTTTCGTGCCGGTGCAATCGCCGGCCGGGGGCGCTGAGCCACTGCCCAGCCAATACTCCGCGAACTGCTGCGCGGCGACGGCTGCGCTCACTGCGCGGTTCTTCTCACGGACGTTACCGGCAATTTTCTGCTGTGTGCCGTAGCCGCGGAACATGCTCATTGCGAGAATCGTGAGCACCACCAGTATCAGCAGTCCCGAAATCAGCGCCATGCCACCTTGTGCAGCGGGCGACCGACGAGCTGTTGTGCGAGAGCAATTCATGGGTTCATACCTGATTCATGACCGCGATGACGCGCGTGAAGTTGATAGCTTTGCCCTTTGGGTTGAATGGATTTGCGAACGTCAGCGTCACTTTCACCGCGCAGATGTTGCTCCAATCCGCCGTCTGCATATCTTTCGTCGCCTTGTAGCGGTCTGCACAACTGTTAGCGTTAGCACCGATCGTGTTGACGCCATACTGAATGGTCATGCTCTGTACGCCGTTCACCAATGGAGTGGGGACCACCGCATTGGTCGACAGACTCCAGAGCGCGCATTGCAGCTGAAACTGTGGTGTGCCATCCGGCGCCGGGGGAGCTGGAACTACACTGAACGTGTTCTCCCAAGTCTCAAATGCGCCGGCTCCCGTGTTCCGATCGCCCCTGCAGTCGTAGACGTTGTCCAGGGGTCCGGCGGCGTATCTGACTGAAATCGTGTCGCCGACCGCTCCAGGGACTGCAATCGTGGCTATGTTGGGCGCTCCGGCAGTCAAAAACGCCGGCGACACCACCAGCGTTTGCACGTCGGTAAACGTGTGAGGGTTCGGGTAGTAGCCCGCAGATTGCACGACGTCGGTGATCAATGACATCGCCATCCGCTCGCTGTCCTGCAGTTGCGCAAGTTGGTCCTGCGCTTTGAAGGCATTGCGCGTGTGTTGCATCATTATCCCGGCGCCCGCCATCAGGAACAGGGCAATAGTGATGGCGACCATCACCTCGATGAGCGAGTAGCCTCGCTGGAGGCTGGCCTTGCGTGCGTTGGGATACATGGGAGGGTGACTCACGGTTCGACGTACAGCTCGTATATCGGGGAGTTGAGAGAGATCGACTCGTCCACAGCCTCCTTTTGCCCGTCCTTATTCAGTGCGACCGACTTCTCAGCCCACCGGATCTGGATCGTGCAATTCGGCGGCGTGACGCCGGGAGTACAGGTGATAGTGGCCACGTAGTCGGGCGGCAGAACCTGCAGTGCCGCCGTAGTCCATTGCTGCAGGTCGTAGGCAGCCAGGCTTGCAGGCGTACACGACGCAGCAAGACAAAGGGTATCAGTCACCGGTGCAATCGTCGGAGTTACGGTCGCCCCCTGCAGCGTAATCAACGCAGCCACCGCCGGAGAGCTCCAGTAGCCACGATTCGCATGCATTGAAGCAGCGAGACTCGACGCCTCAATCGCCGCCAACGAGCGCGTGCTCGCAATCGCAGTGTTGGAAAGGGCGACCGCCTGCATCTTGGCGATGCCCAGCAGGCCGACCGACATGACAATGAGCGCAACCATCACTTCGACGAGACTGAAGCCGCCTGCCTGGGGGCTCACGGTGCGAGAGCTCATTTGCAGCCTGGACCGGTGGCCGGAGTCTGGGTCGTGATCAGGCCCTGCGATGCGATCCACAAACAGCGCGTGTGATCCCTGGCGCCGGAAGGATCGTGGAGCGTCAGAGTGATACCGTCCACCGGCATGCCCGTGAAGGACAGCAGGCCTGCCCGGTTGAACGTCGCTTTGGACAGCGTGCCGGTCTGATCCACGAGCGTGTCGCCCGCATGTAGGGCCTTTTGCGCCCGCAATATGGTCTCGCTCGGATCGACGACACCCACGCCATTGGGATCTGTGAAAACGATCCAACCGCTCGACCAGTCGCTCGAACCGCTGCATTTGAGCTGATCGTTCGAGCTGCAGACCGTGACGGACATGCCGTCCTTGACTGCTTCCGCGCGGGCCAGCTGCATGTCGCCCAACAGTCCGTTCACTTCGGCGGACATGCGGTTGGAGTTGGTGACGTACTTATACGAGGGCGCGCCGATACCCATCAGGATGGCGACGATCGTGATTACCACGAGCAGCTCAATCATCGTGAATCCGGCGGCAGCTTTCATGTTGGACCCATCGCGCACGGCAGGGACGTTTGGCGCGTGGGGAGCAGACTGGGGAGCGAAGCTTGCGCGAAGCTGACGAAGCGGGCGAATCGTCCGCAGGGTGGCATTTGACAGTGGATTATGAGAGGTGCGTCGCAGAATTCCGCGGTTGGAAGGTCAGCTGCGTCGCAGAATCCGGATGGTGAATCCTACAAAGTGTGCGTTGGTATGTGTCTCAATTGAGCGACGCGAATATCAGCCCTTCCGCGGGGGTTCTTCGCGGCCCTGGCCGCTCGATCGAAACTTTCGCCTCTTCCGCACGCCGCCCGGGCGGGCCGTTGCGAGCCTGGTTCAATTCCAGCAGGTAGTGGACGCGTTGGAGCTGCCGGTGGCCGTCTGCAGTCCCGTCTGGGTCACTTTAAATGCCTGGCACTCTGTGTCTTTCTGCTGCGTGCCGGTCGGCGAGGCCGTCGCCGTAAATCCGGTAGTACATGTGTTATCGGGGGTGCACGTCACGGTCAGGGTGTAGTACGAGCCGCCCACCGTTGCTGGAAAACCGGCATACCCCAGATCGGTCGCGGTCTGCGTGTACAGGTTGTGCGTCGCGAAGAATCGCTCCTCGCGTGCCGCTGCATCCAGCAGCGCGTTGCGGGCCTCGGTGCGCCGCGACTTGCGGATCTGGCTCGTGTAACTGGGGATCGCGATCGCGGCCAGTATGGCAACCACCATGATGGTCACCATCAACTCCACGAGTGTGAATCCCCTGGACGACGCTGCTCGCGAGTACATCGATGTGGTCATGGTTCTGCTTCCTCAGCGCCGCTCGATCCAGTTGAGTCGTTCACCGGTTACTACGGTGTGGGTGTTTGTCCTGACCGGCGGTGCGGCCTGCCCGCTCGAAGTCTGGGTGACGAGATACTCGGCATTCATGTCGGCGCTTTGTCCGGACTGCACCAGCAGGGGTACACCCGTGCCGTTGAGTTGAACTCCGTCGGCATTGATCTGGCCATTGACGATGACGAAAAACGGCAGCGGCGAGCCGGCGCCGGTACCCGGGTTCAGGGCCATCGTGAAGCCTGTGGGTGTCTGGATCTGGCACAGCAACGGCGATGTGTTGGCCGCAATGAAGGTGTTCACCAGGAACTCACCGTCCGGCGAGATGATCGGGTCGAAGATCACCTGCTCATCCAGGGTGGGGTCCGTTCCGCCGGCCCCGGGCAATGTCAGAAACCAACCCATCTGGTTGACCGGTGTGCAGTTGGCCGGAGTGTCGAGTGGGTTGTCGTTAGGTGTGCCAGGCGGATCGGGAGGCCAACACACGGTATTCGTGCTGACGGTGCGAAAGGCGGGTGTAGTGCCGTTGGCGGCCGTCGTCTTGATGGTCTGCCCCTGCAGATTTGCCGTACTGGTGATGGTCGGCACGGGGGTGTTTGCAGCGAAGGATACGACCGGCTGATTTGTGTTTTTATTCGCGTTCCAGCCGCTCATGTCCGCGTCCCAGATGCCGTAGATGGTGTGCGGCCCGGCCGCGTACTGGGTTGGTGCAGTGGGGGTCTGCGGAATCATGCGCCCGGTGGCGAAGTTGATGACGACCCGCTCCGCGCGACGAGTGACGGCCGGTATGTTGAGACCGAGGCGCGTATCTATCTGGCGTAACGTGCTCACCGTCACCTTCGTGGTGATGGGAAGGCTGTTCGGCTCACGGAAAAGAGGCGAATACTGCGACTTGCTCCACTTGGATTCGTCGCTGCTCGTCAGGTCGAAGCGCCATACGTTTCCCTGGATGTCGCCGGCGTAGACGTAATCGACGATGTGGTCACCATCGAGGTCAGCTGGGGAGGCAGCAACGATGCCGTCCGGCTTTGCGTTTTTAGTGCCGCTCATCCCGGAGGACAGATACAGGAACGACGAGCTGCCGTTGTTTTGATCAATCAGCATGATGAAGATGCCGGCATCACCACTGGCGCTGCCCACGCCGTTGCCGAAGATGACCCCCCATTTGCCATCATGCAGGCGCCGGATCTGCGGCACGCCGGAGATGCTCCCCATGCTGTCGCCGCAGTTGCTGGAATTCCTGCAGCCGCCGGAAATCGAGCCCGGCGTCCACTCGCCGAGCACGGTCGTCGTGTTCGTATCCTTGAATTTGCCGGGGTCAGTGACCTCGAGTGCATAGATTCCGGGCGCGGCACCGGCGCCCAGGCCGCCGACGAGCCACGTGTGCCAGCTGTTTCCGTAAAACACATCGCCTGTTGCCACGGTCGCATCCACGAAATAGGCGTGGGTGTAGTGGGTGCTCGAAGGATCGAGATTGGGGCTGGCGGTGTTATGGATCGCTTGTGCTACCACTCCCGGCACATATGCCAGGACCTCGTAGCCGTCATTGGGTGTGGTGGTGGTGGTGAAGTCGTTGTTGCTGTCAAAGGCGCCGGCCCGGAAGCCGTGGAGCATGCCGTCGTTGGCGCCCACGTACACGACATTCGCGCGAGTTTGCCACGCGCTCTGAAATGCCGCGTAAGTCTGAGCACCCGATGCCTGCTCTTTCTGGACGGTCGTAGGTGAAAGCAGGTCCACCCACGTGACGTCACTCGGATACGTGTTTGGAGGGCCGACCAGCGTCGGCGTCGAATCGATCACGTCACCGAGCACGCTGGTGCGGGTGCGAAACAGTTTCAGGCCTTTGGGAATCTCGTTGGTGCGATCGCCGCGTAGATAGCTCACCCGAACCCCGGAGCCGGCGGGGGAATCGTCGCCATCGAGCGCATTCTTCAGTGCAGTGGGCAGCGAGTTGTACTTGAACGCATAGGCGTTGCCGCTGTTGTAGGTCAGGATCTGACGGTTGGCGGCGGTCTCAAAGACAGTATTCGGCGCACCGCTCGCGCAGGTTGCCGCCTGCGTCAGTACGCAGCTGGCATCCCAATTCGGAAGCGGGGCAACCTTCACGCTCCCGGAGGTCGGATCGAATCCAATGGTCTGGGCAGTGACCGAGCCGGCCCAGGCCTGGGTTGGAAAGTACGAGCCCAGGAACAGCTGCGAGCCGGGAATCAGCTGTGGATTCTGGAAATTGTTGTTTCCCGCCCCGCTCGCGGACAGATTGTTGGGGGCCGCCTGGAAGCACAGCAGCTCGTGGACGTTCGTGTCGCCGCCCGTGGCGCCGGTGAAGCCGAAGCGCAGGTTCTGCGGGATCGTGCTGCTCGCCGCGCTGAAGTCCGTATTGGTCAATATGTTCTGGTACGCACCGCCGTTGTAACTGAGCTGGAACGACAGCTTGTTGTCCGGGGTGATCTGCAGGTTGTAGACGATAGGGGTCGCCTTGCCGCGGGTCGTCGCGCCTTCGGCGGCGATCGGCCCGCCAATGGTTGCCGTGTTTGTCCAGCCCTTATCGATGGCCGCATAATCGGCAATCTGTTGCGTGGTCTTATGGGGCGAGCTGCTGTTGTTGAAGTTGTACAGGTAGCCGGTGCTGCAGGTGTTGTAGATTTCCTGCGCGGTCAGGGAGGCCTTGTCCTGGATGGAGCCGCTGGAACATGAATGGGTGGTGACGCTGTATTTGCCGCCATTCGTGCAGCTCTCACACAGGTCTTTGGACGGATCGTAGACGTCCTTGCTGGACGCGCAGGCAGGATAGTACGGCGTGTTGCTGGTACCGCTGCCCGGATCGGAGTTGTACTTGTAGTTGAGGTACTGCCAGTTGACATTGCCGGCGCCACGCAGGCCAATGCGGCCCGGATCGTAGTAGCCACCGTCCGCCGTGTTGTCAGCCGGGAAACTGCTGTTGCGCACGCCATTCGTATCGCCCAGTGTATTGGCGGTGCCATTCAGAAAGTTGCCGAACTCATCGATGCCGAGACCCAGGAAAGCCCCTGGCAGGCCATTGAATACAGCATTGCGGTCGCTGCAGGAGTAGCCGAGGCTGCCGCCGGTGGCGCCTACAGGGTTGTATCCAGTGGATCCGTAAACGTTGCTGTCACAGCCCGCCGGCGGCGTAGCGCCGGGAATCGGAACGCAGGCGTCCATGAGGAAGAAGCTGATCCCATCGGCCCCGTCTTTGCCGTTGCCGCCCGAGTCGCCGAGGTAGGTGACCGTATTGAAGCTGATCGAGATTCCCTGGGCGGTGGGGAACGTGAACCCTGAGACGAGGGAGCCTCTCTCGAAATGGCCGTATGGATAGCCATTTGTGAATCGCAAGGCGCCCTTGCCCACCGGGTCCGGAAACGTTCCGTTGCTGCCGCCCACGAGGGCTTTGTCCTGGTCCGGCTGCAACTTGTAATAAGCGCTCAGGTTGGCGGTGCAGCCAATGATGTTTCCGGGCGGATTGACCGGGGCCGCCGCCAGCGTGCCGGCGGTCAGACACGTGCCTCCGGTGGCGAACCAGCTGAGCTGGGTGGCCGCGTTGGTGAAGTCCTCCTTATAGGTCTGCTGTGATTGCGCGCCGCCCGCCCAAAACAGGAAGGTTGCGGCCAACAGCGTTACGAGGCGCACGGGCCCGTTCATTCGCAGATCCATCACCACTCTCCCAATTCGTGCGCGCATCTTTCAAGGACCGGTCAGGTTGTAGAACTTGGTCTTCGAGTTCTGTGTCGTGTGTGTCACAGATACCTGGTAGGTGCTTTCAACCACAGCCACGGTGTTCGTCGCGCCGCCGTAGCCCGTGGCGTCGACACGGTAGTTGCTGGTCTGAGTTCCTGACGACGTGTCGTAACGACCGTTGATATAGGCGACGTAGAACATGGGGAACTGGGCGTATGCATCGGGTCCGGTCGTGGACATGCCGACAGGCCCATAGGCGAAGCCGACCGGGTTACCTTGGGACATCCAGGGAACTGCGGTTAAAGTGCTCGCCGTAATCGGGTTGGAGCACACCTGAACAGTATCGGGTGTGCTGACGGTGACGATCTTGGAACAAGGGGTTCCCATCGTAGCGTTGCCACCTCCAGGCTGGGAGACCCACCACTCGCCGTATGCCTGAGCGCCCTCCGCTGCGTGCAGGGCCCGTTGTTTTTCCCGCGTGTTGCCGGCAATCCGGGCCTGAATGCCGAAGCTGCGGAACATGCTGATTCCGAGAATCGTCATCACCAGCAGCAGCAGGATTCCTGATATCAGGGCCATTCCGTGTTGGCGCTGCCCCACGCGCAAGCTGCCGGATCCAGCGGCGTCGAGCGAGTTTTTGATCGACTGGTCGTTCATGTGAAGGTCGAGACGTCCACGCCCACGCGCGACATCACTCCGATGACTCTGGTGAAAGTAACCGTTGATTTTTGACCGGGGGTCGGCGGCTGATTCTTGAAGGGTTGATACAAGGGATTCACGAAGGTCACCTGAACCTTTACGCTGTACACGTTGGTCCACTGCAGCGGGTTTGCCGCGAGCGCCGTGGGCATGCCTTCTGTCGGCACATAATTATCGACGGGTACACCGATGGTGTTGGCGAGCGTGGCAGTGCTGTTGATTCCATACGAGATTTTGAGACTTGCGACGTTCTTCACCAGCGGCACAAAGGTGTTACCACCGTCGGCACTGCACGCCAGATAGGGAGGAGCATTCGGATCGGGTTGCAGCACGGCATATTCGTTGGTGAAAGCAACCGCGGAGCCGTTGGTACTGTTGTTCGTCCCCTGGCAATTGCTGATGTCCTCGTTGGCGTCAGCGTTGTAGCGCACTATCAACACATCCCCGAGAGCGGGAGTTGTGTCAGGAATTCCGGTATTCGCCATCCCGAAGACTATCTGGCCGGCCGTGTCGAAAAACCCGGTCGCGGGCAGTTGCAGGGAAATGTCGTTCAGTTCGGGGTTGGGGTAGTACCCGGCCGATTCGACGACGCTGGTGAGCATCGTCATGGCGATGCGCTCGTCGTCCTGAAGCTGAGCGAGGGAGGCCTGGTTGAGGGATGTCTTGCGCGTGCCCTGCAGAACGGTCCCGAAACCGACGAGCAGGAACAAAGCGACCAACATCGCCACGGACAGCTCGACGAGGCTGAAGCCGCGCTGTGCGGCGCGCCGCGGCGCGGGCAGGCAAGTGTTTCGGTATCTCATGGGTCCACGTAGATCGTGAAGCTGGTGGGTGCAGGCGGCGCGGATGCTTGTTCCTGCAATGCCTGCTGAGCGTTGGAGGCCACCAGGCTCTCGGTCCAACTGACGGAAATCTGGCAGCTCACCGGCGTCGACGACGGTGCGGTAGCAGGCGGCGGCGTACAGGTCACGACGCTGGTGGCGGCCGGAGCCAGATCGCTGAGTTCCTTCGCCCATTCATCCAGGTCGTTCCTGGCTATTTGCGGCGAAGTGCAGGGGCACGTCTTGTTCGCTTGCAGGGTCGTGTCGTTCGTCGAAGTAACCGCACCGGCGCCGATCTGCACAACCAACGGATTGACTGTCTCCGCCGACCAGTACAAGCGATCAGCACGCATCGTGGAGGCAAAGCTGGCTGCCTCCAATGACATGAGCGAGCGCATCCTGGACGTGGTGGTGCTCGAGAGCGCCAGGGCCTGCATCTTTGCGATGCCCAGCAGACCCACCGACATCACGATGAGCGCCACCATGACTTCAATCAGGCTGAATCCGGAACCGCGCAGCCGTCGCTGAGCGACGCTGTGATGTCGCAACTTCATTATGGGGTCCACGTACAATTTCCCTGGCCGGGTTTCTCGGTGGCGATCGAACCGCCCATGACAACCTCCACACAGCGCTGCCAGTTCCGACTGTTGGGTATCGTCGTCAATCTGACCACGACGCTGCCGTTGAGAAGGACTGGCTGGGCGCTGCCGAAGCCGTTGCGGTCGAAGGTGATCGCGGTCTGGCCGCCAGCGGACACGAAGCTGTCCTTCGTGTTGGCGAAGGCCGCCTGGACACGCAGCACCGTCGAGGCAGGCGGCGGGGAAACCACGATCCAGCCATTGTTCCAGGTGCTCGAATTGTTCGCACACGCAGTGTACGGAGCGATGGCCGGGCAGACCGTCACAGTCCCGCCTTCCTTGATCGCCTCCGAGCGTGCGAACTGCAGGTCGCCCAGCAGACCGTTGACTTCAGCGGAAATGCGGTTGGAGTTGGTGACATAGCGGTACGAAGGCGCACCGAATCCCATGAGCACCGCGAAGATCGTGATGACGACCATGAGCTCGACGAGAGTGAACCCGGAATTGACTTTCATGCCTGAAGCTCACTCGCGCTGCGTGATTCGATCGTCTTCGGTCTGCGTGTCGGCGGTGCGAAGGTAGGGTGTGAAGCTTGCGCGAAGCTGACGTAAGGGGCGGCGCCGTGAGGAACGCGTTCTAATTCGGATCAGTCTGGGACGCGAGTCTCACTCCAGCATCAACTGCCGGGAAACAACACTCTGATGCGGGTACCGCGACCTTCGGCTCCTGACTCAATTGACAGACGCGCGTCGTGTTGTCTTGCGATTTCGTCCACGATGGCCAGCCCGAGACCACAACCTCCGGCTGCGGAGCCGGGTATTCGATAGAAGCGCTCGAGCACCCGGGGACGCTCGACTTCCGGAATTCCAGGTCCGTCATCTTCCACTTCCAGGAAGGGCCGGCCCGTTTCATAACCGCAGCGTACGGTCACGCGACCACCCGACGGTGTGTATTTGAGCGCGTTGTCCATGAGGTTGCCCAGGAGGTCATCCAAAAGTCTCGCGTTCGCTTCGACGGTCGCGGGACTGCATTCAGCGCCGAGGTCGAGACCGCATTCGACTGCGCGATCAACATTGCGCTCCACGGCGCGCTCAACAACTGCTTTCAGGTCCGTCTTGCGGAATCCGTCTGCGAGGCTCGTTGAGCGATCTGCTTGAGCCAGCGCGAGCAGCTGGTTAGCCGAATGTGAGAGCGTGGAGACGCCGTCATACAGTGACGCCAGCCGGCTCTGCAGAGGAGCCGCCGCGGGCTCGCGCATCAGAACTTGCAGCGACCCGAGGAGGCCCGCAATGGGTGTCCGCAGTTGATGGGCCGTATCAGCGACGAACTGGCTCTGGGCGCGAGCCGCACCACTGAGCATCTCAAAGAGGAGGTTCAGTGCATCAACCAGCGGCCGCACTTCTGTCGGGACGGAGGCAGCATCGAGGGGACGCAACTCGCGCGCCGACCGCGCCTCGATCTGACGGCGCACTGTGAGCAAAGGCTTCAATCCCAGATGGACGCCAATCCACACGATCAACAGTGTGATGTCCACCTGGATGAAGTCGACGAGCCAGGTGCTGGCGAGGATGAATCGACCGGGATTGGAGCGAGAATCGTCGTATTCGGCTACCGTTATGACAGTGACTGCGCCGGGGGTGGTCGGGGCCCGATAGGTGACGAGGCGAAGATCGCGGCCCTCATAGCTGGCATCGCCGTAGGTGAGGGGCGTGCTTCCAGCTGGCGCCGGAGGCAGTCGCGGCACGCCGGCGACGAGCTTTCCATTGCCGCCGGTTATGGAGAACAGAATTCCCGCCGGCGCATTCAGGGACTCAGGTTCCGGGTGCGCAGGATCGCTGGAATGTTGTATCTGGGTTTCGAGCGCTCGCGCGATGTCCGCGAGCTTCTGATCATAGGCGGCACGGACGAAAATGGTCGCCGTCCGATAGTTGATAAACACGCCCACCAACATGAGCAGTGTCAGTGGTGGCAGCAGGAAGAGCAGCAGGCGTCGACGGATCGATTTGGCCGACGCTATGCTCTCGCTCATCGCGGCTCGTCTAGACGGTACCCCAGGCCGCGCACCGCGCGCAGCACTACGGATTCTCCCAGCTTCGCACGCACTCTGGAAACGTGCACCTCGACGGCGTTGGGCGTTATTGCCTGATCCCAGCTGGCCACGGCCTGCTGCAGTCTTTCTTTGGTCACGATGCGCCCTGCATTCAGGGCGAGACATTCAACAATCAGCCATTCGCGGCCGGTGAGCTCGACCGGCTCGTCGTCGACGTACAGCTGGCGGCCGGTGATGTCGATTCGAAGCCGGCCCAGCGTCAACTGCCCGCTGGACTTCAGGTTTGAGCGGCGGATCAACGCGCGGCAGCGGGCGGCGAGCTCGGTCTGCTCGAACGGCTTCACCAGGAAATCATCGGCGCCCAGATCCAGGGCCTGCACCTTCGTCGCCAGCGTCTCGCGGGCGGTGAGAATCATGACCGGAAGGTGGGTACCGGAATTTCTCAGCCGTCGCAGGAATGTCAGCCCATCGGCGCCGGGCAACGCAATGTCGAGCAGCGCGAGGTCGAAATGCTCAGCCGCCAACGCCGCCGCCGCCTGCTCGGCGTCGGACGCGCAATCAACCGCAAAACCTGACATACACAACCCGCGGCGGATTGCATCTGCAACCAGGAAATCATCCTCGACAACCAGGATGCGCATATAGCCCCTGCAACACTGACTCCACCGATGCGGGCAGGGGCGGAAGTGTACGCGAAGGGGTGTTTGGACGCTGCGGGAACAGCATGCGTTCTGAATCAGGTCGCGGAATCAGACTTAGGTCTTGCGAGTTGATTTGCGCTTGAGGGGCTGGGGTCCGGCAGCGACCTCAAACACGATGATGTCCGCGTCCCGGCCGTGCTGTATCACCACGTCACCCGGCGGGTTGATCTTGACACCGTCGCCCACATTCAGCCGTGTTTCGTTGACAGCGATCGAGCCGCGGACCACGTGCAGGAACGCGCGGCGATTCTTGGGCAAATCGAGCGCCGTTCGCTCGGCTTCGTGAAACAGGCCACCGTAGATCCGGGCATCCTGGTGGATGGTCAAAGACCCGTTGTCGCCTTCGGGTGAGGCGAGGAGCCGCAGAATTCCGCGCTTCTCGTCACTGGAAAAAACCTTCTGCGCATAGCTCGGTGCGAGTCCCGCCCTGGTGGACTCGAAGCAGATGTGCAACAGATGGGCTTCGCGCGACGGCGACGGATTGGACTCCGTATGCCGGATCCCCGTGCCTGTGCTCATGCATTGCAGGCCTCCGGCCCGCAGCACCATCTCGTTGCCGAGTGAGTCCTGGTGTCGCAACTCACCGTCAATGAGATATGTCAGCACCTCGGTGTCGTGGCGATATTCGTTGGGATAGGCCTTGCCTGCCTTGACGCGCTCCTCGTTCATGACCTTCAAGGGACCAAAGTCCACGTGCTCGGGATCGTAGTAGTCGGCGTACACGAACGTGTACCAGGACTTCAGCCAGCCGTGGTCGTCGTAACCGCGATCCCGGTTTCTTCTCACCTCTAGCATGTCAGGCAGCCTTACGAGTCAACACAACTTGCCAGGATGACAGGCGACGCTCGTTGAGCAGCAGTATCCCTGCGGCGTTGTAGCGGTTGGCATCGACCTGTCCCATGTGCTCAGCGCCGTGATAGCCGGACGCAGTGCAGG
>JAXDQF010000026.1:0-25052 GCA_034668025.1 Gammaproteobacteria bacterium
CGCACCCTGCCATCCAGGAGGTCGCCATCATTGCCAAGCCGGATGAGCGGCGCGGCGAGACCGTGAAGGCGGTAGTGGTGCTGCGCCGGGAGGCACGCGGCAAGGTGACCCCGGACGAGCTGACCGAGTGGGCCCGGGCCAACATGGCCGCGTACAAGATCCCGCGCTTTTGGGATTTCGTGGAGACCTTGCCGAAATCCGCCAGCGGGAAGATCTTGTGGCGTGTCCTGCATGAAGAAGAGCGTCGGCTGGCGGCAGCGACCGGGGCGCCAAAGGTCACCTAGCGCGCCCGCGAAACGCCGCGCTCGGCTGCCGGCAGAGGTCCGCTAGGACGCCGGTGCCTCGCTCACCCAACTGCGCCACACAGCCACCAGCGAAGCCATCAACGCGGGCCCCAGGAAAATTCCCACGAGGCCGAATGACTCGACACCGCCCAGGATTCCCAACAGCACCCACAGGAAGGGGAGTTTCGCACCTTCACCGATGATGACCGGCCGCACGAAGTGATCGGCAACAAATAACACGACGCCGCCGGAAACCAGCACGCCGATCGCCGCACCGACGGCGTTCTGGCTGGCCAACACCAGGGCCACTGCACCGAACACGACCGGCGCGGCAAAGGGAATCATTGCAAAGATTCCGGTGACCGCGCCGAACAGAATGGGATGCGGGGCACCGGTGATGGCATAGACGCCGGCCATGATCGCGCCCTCGGCGACCGCAACCAGTACGATCCCGTCGACAGTCGCACGAATGGCCTCCGTGGCCCGCGTCATCAGGCCTTCGACTGTTGGTCCAAACAGGCGACGGCCAACACGGGGTACGTCTCTTTCGAGCGAGGCCCGGTTGAGATACACGAAATAAAGCGTGAGCAGCGTGAAGACCAGGGTGCTCAGACGCCTGAGCAACTGTACCCCCACCATCCGGGTCCACTGGTAGATGGCAGGCCTGGCCTGGACAGTGGCCGAGGCCGCGCCCGCGTGCTCAGCGGCTTTGTCAGCTCCGCCCCCACCCACGCCATGCGCGGCAACCGCGGAGACCTGGTCGAGCCAGATTCCATTCAGCCAGTCGCCCAGCCAGGGCAGCTGTTGCACCCAATCGGGCAACCCCGGCGGCCCCTTCGAGCTGTCCAGGAGCGTGCGGGCCAGCGAGATCGCCTCCCGTACCGCGATGATGCCGCCGTAAACGAGGGGAACAATCAGGACCAATCCAACGATCGTCGTAAAGGTCAGTGCGGCCCAGATGTCCCGATGCTTGCCGCGGAAGTTGCGGAGCCAGCGGTCGTATAACTTGGAGGTGCCGATCGCGAGCACGATGGCCCAGCACAGCGCCGGCAGAAAGTGCTGCAGCATCCAGCCGCCCAGCAGCATCAACGAGCAGATCAGGGCGTAACGCGCGATCTTCTGAGACACGGAAACGTCTGACGTGGGCACGTTGAATCTTTCTGAGGGGATACAGCTGAGTATACAGGCGTTTATACTCACCATGATGTTCTCAGAAACCGTCCCGGCAGTTCTTTGAACCATTCGACTCCGCCCTCGGCAGCCGAACGGATCGCGTGCCCGGACTGCGGGCTGGTACAGCTCCTTCCACCGCCGGCACGCGGTCAAAAATCCGAATGCGCACGCTGCCGCAAGGTATTGGCGGGCTCCGCGACCGGCCGGATCGGGGCTCCCCTGGCGTTGTCCGCCGCGGCTGCGCTTCTCCTGATACCTGCCACCATCGCTCCCCTGATGATCGTCACCACTTACGGGGCAGACCGCGAGGCCTGGCTGCCCTCGACCGCGGCCGCGATGTGGCATGACGGCTTCGCCTCGTTGGGCGTACTCATTGCGGTGTTCAGCATCGCCCTGCCCTTTGTATTTCTCGGTCTGCTCATCTGGGTCCTGGCCAGCCTGCACTTCGGCACGGGGAGCCGGGTTGGGGTTGGCTCGGCCTTCCGCTGGACCAAGCACCTGCGACCCTGGGTCATGACCGAGGTCTTCCTGGTCGGCAGCTTCGTCTCGTACAGTCGCATCAAGGCGGTGTCGACCGTAACAGTCGAGGTCGGCGGCTGGGCGTTGGTGGCGGCCGGGCTCGTGTTGTTGGTTGCCCTGATTCAGCTCGATGAGCGGACGGTTTGGGAAATGCTGCGCCCGCAGCGGCGGGACCTGGGTCGCAGGCCGCCACCCGGTCAGACAATCGGCTGCATCATCTGCGACCTGATCGTTGGCCTGGAGAATGACGGCCAGCGCTGCCCGCGTTGTCGCGCCCGGATCCACGCGCGCAAGCCCGGATCGATCCAACGCACACTGGCCTTCGTCATCGCCGGGTACCTGCTGTATATCCCGGCAAACACCCTGCCCGTCCTGACGACCGTGCAGTTTGGGCGCCAGGAGCACAACACGATTCTCAGTGGTGTGCTGGAACTGATTCGCAACGATCTGTGGCCGCTCGCCGTCATCGTCTTCACGGCCAGTATCATCCTGCCGCTGGTCAAGCTGTTCGGGCTCACCTGGATGCTGGTGGCCACGCGCGTAAAGTCGAGCCGCTTTCTCGTGAGCCGGACCCAGTTGTACCGGACCATCGACACAATCGGCCGCTGGTCCAACATCGATATCTTCTCGGTTGCGATGCTGGTAGCCGTGCTCCAGTTTGGCTCATTGACGGCGGTGCACGCGGGCGCGGGCCTGGTCGCCTTCGCCGCCGTGGTGATCATCACCATGTTGGCCACCATGGTGTTCGACTCGCGGCTCATGTGGGACGTGACTACGGAGACTGAATGACTGAGACCCCCGAAAACGAGCGCCCCGCCGCGCCCCGTAACGAAGAGCGAGACGAGGAGCCGCGCGCCCGAGTCCGGGCCCAGCCGTTCAGCTGGGTATGGCTGATTCCCATCGGGGCGGCCGCGATTGTTATCTGGCTGGCGTGGCGCAACCTCTCCGACCGGGGACCTGCCATCACCATCTCGTTCCGCACTGTGGACGGCCTGCAGGCCGGGCAGACCAAGATTCAGCATCGCAACGTCGACCTGGGGACAGTCGAATCACTGGAGCTGACACCTGACATGTCGCACGTGATCGTGCATGCCCGCATGACACGCCAGGCGACGGATCACCTGACGGCCAATGCCCGCTTCGCGATCATTGCTCCCCACGTGGGCGTGGGCGGAATCTCCGGTCTCTCGACCATAGTCTCCGGTTCCTACATCGAGATGTATCCGGGTAACCCCGGTGGCGAATCCAAGCGCGAGTTCGTGGGCCTGGACGAGCCGCCCGTGCTGCCACCCGACTCAAAGGGGCGCTCGTTCACGTTGTTGGCCAACGACCTCGGTTCCCTCACGCGTGGTTCGCCTATCTCGTATAAGGGCATCACTATCGGTGAGGTCGAAGACTACACGCTGCGGCCGAACAACAAAGGCGTGACGGTGACCGCCTTCATTCGCTCTCCCCACGAGGATCTGGTGCATCCGCAAACCCGCTTCTGGAACGCAGGCGGTGTCGACCTGACACTGGGGTCCCAGGGCCTGCGCATCAGGGCCAACTCGTGGGAGCAGCTGCTCTCGGGGGGCATCGCCTTTGAGACACCCACCGAGGTGCTGAACCAGCCGCCGAGCACCGCCGGCAGCGTTTTCGGGTTGTATGACAACCGGCGTGCGGCTGACCGTGCGCCGCTGGGCCCAACACTCGTCTATGTGGCCGATTTCACCGGCAATCAGCGGGGCCTGGACAGCGGGACCGCCGTCGAGCTGCAGGGTATTGAAGTCGGTGAGGTCACTGAAGCGCACCTGTTCTACGACGAGCACGCACACACACTGGTCACTCGAACGACGTTTTACGTCGACCCGGAGCGAGTGCAGATCAAGAACATGCTGCGGGCGCCCGACTCCAACCAACATGATGCCGTGCAACAGTGGATCGAGAAGCTCGTCGGCGACGGAATGCGGGCGCAGGTGTCCTCAGCAAGCTTCCTCACCGGCATAAAGCTCGTTGGGCTCGAAATGGTTCCCGACGCGCCCAAGGCGCACCTGGAGCACGAGGGTGATTTCGTAAAGATGCCGAGCAGCGCGTCCGGCGACTTCACGGCGGTCCTGCAAAATCTGCAGAACGTGCTCAAGAACATTGATCGCGCCACAGCGGGCCCGCAGCTGGGGCATGCCCTGCAATCATTGGATGACACGCTCACACGGCTCGACAAGGTGACCCATGACATCGAGCCCGACATCAAATCCCTCATCAAGAGTCTGCGCGACACAGCTGACTCCGCCCAGAACACCCTGAACACGATTCAGGGCCTCGCCGGCAACACGGCGCCGTCAGGTACCGATCTGCCCCGCATGATGCGCGAGCTGACTGAAGCCGCGCGCTCGGTCCGGGGCCTGGCCGACTACCTCGACCGACACCCAGAGGCACTCATCCGTGGACGCAAGGGAGACGACAAGTGAGGCTACTTGCGGTTGCTGCTACAGGAGCTGCGCTAGCGGCGGGGTGCGCGTCGAGCCCACTCATGCACTACTACACGCTCACGGAGACGCCTGCTCCCAGCCGGCTCACTGCGCCTGACAACATGACTCCCATTCGCCTCGACCGGGTCACGATCCCTACTGAGCTCGACCGCTCACAGATTGTCCGGCGGCTCGATTCAACACAGCTGCAGATCGTGGAAGCTGACCGCTGGGCAGCGCCACTGGACGAGACGATTCGGCGCATCCTCTCCAATGATCTCGCGGCGCGGCTGCCTCCCGGCGCCGTTGCAAATCCCAACGAGCCGTCGATCGGCGAAAAGCGCCAATCGCTGGCCGTTGATATCGCGGAGTTTTACGGCGACTCTGCTTGTAAAGTCACGCTGCGAGCGGCCTGGACACTGAAGCAATCTGACTCACAGAGCTTACATGGCAACGAGGAAGCAACCGCCTCCCCGCAAGGTGCGTGCACGGGCGCCGGTCCTATTCCGGCGGCCATGAGCCAGGCGCTCGGTGTCCTGAGCGATCAGATTGCGGCGGCGGTGTCAGGGCCGGGGGTACGCCGCGCTCAATAATCCGAATCCGCCTCGCTCGCTGCCGCCAGCCGACTGAAGACGTTCTCCATCACGTTGACCCTGGCTACGTACACGCGCACTTCGTGGTCGCCGCATCGCTGCCCGTCATTCAACCTGAATCGATGGCGGGCAAAGATGTCGCCGGCGCCCGCTCCGCACAGGTGGATGACGGCGGCGAGCTCCCTTTTCTGGCGCGGTGTTGCGTTGGTTACGTGATGGTGCTCCAGCGTGCGCACGACGGCCCGGTCGAGATACGCCGAGGTGAGCTCAATGGAGTGACTGGGTATCACCCGCACGTACAGGTTGTTGAACCAACACGAGCCCCAGTCCTTCCAGGGGCCATCTTCGACGACGACGTGATCCCGGATGCAGTAGCGCTTTGCTTCGGCAAACGTGCCATCGGTTATCTGGTACATCCCCACCGCACTGGAAGCCGGCCGATAGACGCCAAACGGGTGGACTGTCCACGACCAACGCCAATAGGTGCGGGCAACCGGATTGCCGGACCCCTCAACCTGTGCCAGCGCCGCAAGCAACTCCGGCGTCATCACACTCGTTGAGTACTTTTCGAAGGCGGGTTGATACTGGCGCCACGTTTCCGCCGGCGTCTTGTTCAACGTGTTGCTGACCGGAAAGAACAGCTCGGACGGTTTGCGAACCACCTGGTAGATCCAGTTGATGGTCAGCGACAACGTTGCCGCCAACAACAGGCAGACGATGATCTGCGCGGTGCGCGGCGCGCGATCGAATGCCCGCCACCAGCGTCTGCGCAGAGCGCGACTGGGCCAGAAACGCGATAACCGGAAACGGCTGCGCTTGCGGGTCGTTTTGCGCTTGCTACCGGCTATCGCCGCTCGAGCCTCGAGTAAGCAACCCCCAACAGCCCGAACCAGAACGGCGCGACATACAGCGCCACCCGGGTATCCGGGTCCAGGGCGAACATGGCCGCGACCACCAACAGGAAAATGATCACTGCCCAATTGGCGAACGGCCAGCCCGGCATCTGGTAGCCAACCGCCCGCGCACGACCCTGCGTCACGGCACGGCGATAGTTCTTGTGCGCGTACATGATGATGATCCAGGTCCAGAGTGTACCGATCAGCGCGATGCTGGTGACCCAGGTAAACACTTCCTTCGGCACTACGTAATTGAGAATGACCCCAATCAACATCACGGCCACGGACAGGTGCACACCCGCAACCGGCACGTGTCGCTTGCTGAGCTGTCCTAAGGCTTTCGGCGCCTGCCCTCGCAGTGCCAATGCATACAGCATGCGGCCCGTACTGAAGATTCCGCCGTTGCACGAAGACGCCGCGGCCGTTATGACCACGATGTTGATGATGCTGGCGGCGCCGGGAATGCCCATCTTGTCAAACATCATGACAAACGGGCTCATGTCCGGGTTCAGCTGATCCCACGGTACCAGCGACATGATGACAATGAGTGCGCCGACATAAAACAGCAGGATACGGAAGATGATGCTGTTGGTGGCGCGGGGCAGCACCACCTCGGGATTCTCAGCCTCGCCGGCGGTCACGCCAATGAGCTCGACTCCCGAGTAGGCAAACATGACGATCTGCAGCGTCAGCAACACACCGAGCAGCCCGAATGGCATGAAGCCGTTGTGAGTCCACAGGTTCGAAAAGCTCGCCGTCGCCCCCAGTGCACCCACCTTGAAGAAGATCACGACGAGTCCGGACACGATCAGGCCCAGGATGGTGATGATCTTCAACAGCGCGAACCAGAACTCCAACTCCCCGTAGACGCGCACGGCCAGAGTGTTGGTGCCATACAGAATTGCGAGGGCAATCAGCCCGGGTAGCCACTGGGGGACATCCGGCAACCAGAAATGCACGTAGATGCCAATGGCGGTCAACTCCGCCATTGCCGTGACGACCCACATGAACCAGTAGGACCAACCCGTCACAAAGCCCGCGAACGGACCAACGAACTCCTCCGCGTAACTGGCAAACGAGCCCGCCACGGGCCGGTACGTGAGCAGCTCGCCGAGGGCGCGCATGATGAAAAAGATCGCAATCCCACCAATCGCGTAGCTGAGCAGGAGTCCCGGACCCGCTTTGTGAATGGCGCCGGCCGAACCCAGGAAGAGTCCGACGCCAATGGTGCCTCCAAGCGCAATGAGCTGAATGTGCCGGCTCTTGAGGCTGCGAGTGAGTCCTTCGGAATTCTGCATTCGTAATCCCACGGGTCCGTCGATGTCGCGAAGTCTAAGTCATCACGGCGAGTCGGTCTTCAACATTTATTGGACCAAGGTCTCGACGTGTTCGGACAGCGCACCAGGTATCGCCCCGTGGCGGGCAAACACGGTAGTCTCCCGCGCCTTCCGGCCCGACATGTAGAGAGACACGATGCCCCGCCGAACGAAAAGTAAGGACACTGAGCCGTCGGCCCTTGGCCGCCGCGGATTCCTCAAAGCAGCGACACTCGCAGGTACTGGTGCGATTGCCAGTGCCGGTGCGATCGTCCAGGCCGTAGCCAGCCCGGACGACGCCTCCAAGAAGGGCGCGCCTGCTGCGGACGCTGCGGCGAAATCGCCGCCGAGCCACGGCGTTCAAATCACGTCGCGCGAATCCGAACAGGGTGCGCCGCCACATCTGGAAGGCCCCACGCATACAACCTGCGGCAGCGACTTCATGGTCGATGTGATGCGCAACCTGGGCATCGAGTATGTCGCGGCCATCCCGGGTAACACGTTCAAAGGCCTGCACGAGTCGATCATCAACTACGGAATGATGACGTCGCCTGCTCTCGAGCACATCTCGTGCATGCACGAGGAGATCTCCGTCGCCATCTCACATGGTTACGCCAAGATCAGCGGCAAACCGATGGCCTGCATGATGCATTCAACGGTGGGCCTGCAACACGGCTCAATGGCGATCTATAACGCCTGGGCCGATCGCGTCCCCGTGTTCGCAATTGTGGGCGCACAAATGGACGCCGCCAAACGTCGCAGCTACGTCGACTGGCAGCATTCCGTATTCGACGGCCCGGCGCTCGTGCGTGATTTCACGAAGTTTGATGACACGCCCATTTCCCTGTCGCACTTCGCCGAGTCCGCCAATCGCGCCCATAAGTTTTCCATGACCCCACCGTACGGGCCGGTTTTGTTGGCCATCGATCAGAACCTCCAGGAGGACCCGATCGAAAAAGGCGTGCTGGCCACGGTTCTCAAGCAGGTGCAACCCTCACCGCCCCGAGGCGATGACGCGGCTGTTCTGGAAGTCGCGCGCCTGTTGGTCGCAGCGCGAAGCCCTTTGATTGTTGCTGACCGCGCAGCGCGTACACCCCACGGCCTGGCGCTGATGGTTGAGCTCGCAGAAGCGCTGCAGGCTCCCGTCGTCGACATGTATGGGCGCATGAACTTCCCATGGCGACACCCACTGAACCAGACGCGCCAACAGGCGGAAAAGGTCGCCGATGCCGATGTCATTCTGGGCCTCGAGCTGACGGATTTCTGGGGTGTCACCAACGGCAAGCTCGCCGCGGATGCCAAGCGGATCAGCATCACTTCCGGTGATCTGTACTTGAAGGCCAACTACCAGGACTTCGAGCGCTTCACTCCGGTGGACATTGCAATAGCGGCGGACGCCGAAGCGACGCTGCCGTACCTGATCGAAGCCATCCGCAAGTTGACGACGGCAGCGCGGCGCTCGGTGTTCAAAGCCCGGGGAGCCCAGTTGGCCCGGGATCACCAGGCAACCCTGGAGCAGTCCAGGGAAGCCGCGGCCGTGGGCTGGGACGCACAACCGATTACGACTGCCCGGATGTGTGCGGAAGTCTACGAGCAGATTCGCAATGAAGATTGGGCACTGTGCAACGGCACTGTCTTCCAGAACTACTGGCCGCAGCAACTTTGGACGGCCACTCAACACCATCAATACATCGGCGATTCGGGGGCGTATGGGCTGGGATATCTGCCCGGTGCCACTGTTGGCGCCGCGCTGGCTCACCGCAAACACGGCCGTCTGGCGGTCGCCATCGGTGGCGACGGCGACCTGATGTTTACACCGGGCGCGCTCTGGACCGCTGCTCATCACAAGATCCCGCTCCTTTACGTCGTGCACAACAACCGTGCGTACCACCAGGAAGTCATGTACGTACAGATGATGGCTAACAAGCGAAATCGCGGGATTGACCGCGCGTACATGGGTAACGCGATCACCGACCCGAATGTCGACTTCTCCAAGTTGGCGAATGGGATGGGCGTGTACGCGGAAGGACCTGTTACCGATCCTAAGGACCTGGGTCCGGCGTTGAAGCGGGCAGTCGCGATTGTCAAACGGGGTGAACCCGCGCTGGTCGATGTCGTTTCACAGGGACGCTAAAAATGAGAACACTGACATCCTGTTTGGCAGCAGCGGTTCTCGCGGTGTCGTTTGTGGCAGTCGCGGCCGAGCAATCAGGTGACGCTACCAACGGCAAACGCCTCTACATGACGGTGGGCTGTTATGAGTGCCACGGAACGACAGGCGCGAGCGGCGGTTTCGCGGGTCCGAAGCTGGCACCCAACCCCCTGCCGTTCGCGGCCGTCAAAGCCAAGCTACGGACACTCTCGGGCCGGATGCCCGTCTTTTCGGAAGCAGTCCTGAAGGATTCGGAGATTGCCGACATCTACGCGTATCTGCAGAGCATCCCCGGCGGCAAGAGCGCACGCGAGATCGAGTTGTTGAATCACTGACCTAGGCTTAAGTCTCGGGTCAACTCGGGGAAGACTGTACTAAAGTAGCGGCAGCCACTGGAGGGCTCCGAGCTTTGGGTATTGAAGGACGTATCGTCAGGATCGAGACGGTAGCGACATTGGATGTGCCGCGGAACAGTCGAGCCTCGACCGGCCGCACGCCTCACGGTCCTTCCAGCAGCGTCAGACACGACGTTTACGACGACCCTTCCGTTGATGGGACCGTTGAGATCGCCGACATTGCGTGGCTGCAGGTGGCACGGATAACGGCGGGCCGCCACAGAGTGGTGCATGAGCCGCCGGCTTCGCTTGCGCCTGCGGCCGCTATTGTTCTGCAGATCACGGGCAAGAGCGTGATCGAACAACAGGGACGCACTGTACGGCTCGCGCCCGGTCACTGGAGCATGTGTGATTCAACGCTACCTTACACACTCACCAGTCCTGGCCCTTCCCAGCGGTTGTTGTTGCTGATTCCGCACGACTGTCTGCGCGACGACATTGACCTCGAGGAGTTCACCTCGCGGTCATTTTCGGGCACCGCCGGTGTCGGCCGGCTCGTGTTTGGAATCGCCGGTTGGCTCGTCGAGGAGCTGGCGTCCATTCACTCCGACCGCGCTGACGTCCTGGCGAAAACGATCACCCAGATCATCAATTTAGCGATTCACGAGAAGATCGGGCGGCGGAGCCTGGAGCCCGCAAGGGGTACGCTCGGTGACCGCATCCGCGCATATGTCGCCGACCATCTGCGGGATCCCCACCTGTCGCTGGACAGCATTGCCAAACACCTCAATTCCTCGAAGCGCAGTCTCCATCGTGCGGTCAGTGCCTCCAGCAGCTCCATTCACGATCTCATCTGGCATCAGCGCCTCGATCGCTGCCGCCGCGACCTCCTCGATCCCTCCCAGTCACGCCAGACCATCGCCGAGATTGCCCACTCCTGGGGCTTCAAAAACTTCACGCATTTCAGCCAGGCCTTTCGCGAGCGCTTCGGCGTGTCAGCTCGCGAGGCACGCCGCGCCGTTCTCAGTTTGAACGACTAACGTCCAGCGACGAAGGTCGCGCGATTCGTATCGGATCCCATACAACACCGACGATGTGCTGTAGGGATCGCGCAACAAAAGCCGGCCGAATTGTCGAAGGCGTCTCGTACGCGCCGGATTGGCGCTCTCACCAAAGTCGCGTGGCGCTCTCACCAAACACAGAGGTTTGATTGCGGCGTAGTCTTCGGCGCGCTGCGTCCCGCGCAGTGTGACAACGCGCGTTAGTCACGGGTCCGGTAACGGTTGCTTGGTCGCTCCCGTCCGTGCCCCTCAACTCGGAAAGGACAAGGACTGATTCATGAAGAAGCTCATTCGGCCGGATGACACATCCGTCGCGGTGGATGCGTTCGTAAAACGATCGCTGCGGTCCGCACGTATGCGGGTAGGCCTCCGCACAAGCGCGGTCACGGTTGGACTCGCACTGAGTGTCGGCTCAACGGCCGCATGGAGCGAGGAACCCGCCAAGGCTGACGACGTACAGCTCCTGGAGGAGATCGTCGTAACCGCACAGTTCCGCGAGCAGGGTCTGCAATCGACACCTGTCGCGATCACCGCAGTCACAGGTTCGCAGCTCGAGCAGCGCACGCTGTCGAGCGTCACGGACCTCAACGCCCTTGCCCCTAACATGACGGTTTCCAAGGGCACCAATACCAACGGTCCGTCCGCGCAGATTTACATCCGCGGCGTTGGTCAGAGTGACGGACATCCCGGCCTGGAGCCTGGTGTCGGCGTCTACGTGGACGACATTTATCGCGGACTGTTGCTCGGTACCGACCTCGATCTGACGGACGTGGATCGAATCGAAGTGCTACGCGGACCGCAAGGTACACTGGCAGGCAAGAACTCCCTGGGCGGCTCGCTGAAGATCTTCTCGAAGAAGCCCAGCGATCAGACCGACGGTTACGTCGAGGCCACCTACGGTAAATTCAACCGCGTCGAGCTGCGGGCGGGCGGCAACTTCACCCTGGTTCCTGACACTTTGTATGCCCGTGTCTCCGGAGCTTCGAAGCAGGTCGACGGCTACATGAAGCGCATCGACTTCGCTTGCTCCCACCCGGGTGGGTCACAGGCCGACACACAGATACCGGTTCAGCCGGGCTGCAAGCTCGGTACGGAAGGCGGCGAAGATGTGAGCGCCGTCCGCGTGGCCCTGCGCTGGATCGCGAGCGACACCATCGAGGACAACTTCATTGCCGATGCCACGCGCGACCGCTCGGAAGTGCCGGCGCTGAAATTGATTTCCTCGTCCAACACGCAGCACACTGGAACGGCCACCGGGCCCTTGCTCGTGCAAAACGGCGGCGCGCAGTACATCACCGGCGCTCACTCCTACACAACCTACGCGACGTTCACGCAGCTCGGTTTCAGCGATCCGGCTTCCCTGGCCGGCAAGCCGGGCGCGGGAACTCACGGTGCCGTGTCCCTCCCGACGACCGATCCAATCGATGCATACGGCATTTCGAACAACATCAGCTGGAAGCTCGCGGACCAGTACACGTTGACTTCCATCACCGGCCTGCGCCGCTACAGCGGCCAGTATTCGATTGAAGTCGGCGGCTCTCCGGATCCCATTCAGCTGCTGAATGACACCTGGTCACAACGCCAGTTCACGGAGGAGGTGCGCCTGAACGGTACCTCGTTCGAGCATTTCGACTGGACCGTCGGTGGCTATTACTACGACCAGCTCGCCTATTTCGGCGGTCTGAAGATGCTCAATCCGGGTGTTGTCGTAGGCGGTACCGGACCCACCGCCAACAACTCCAACGAAACACTCTTCACCGGCAGCGACCCGATCCCCTCGAAGAACAAATCGGGATTCGCGCACGGCGTCTATCACTTCACGGACCAGTTGAGCCTGATTACCGGTATCCGGTACACGAAGGAAAACAAGGATTACACCTTCCAGCGGCTCGATCCGTATAACCCGACGCAGCCCAGCTACAACTCCGTAGGCCCCCTGAATGGCACAAAGGCCAGCTACTCCGGCAGCCACACCGACTATCGTGCCGGTGTCGAGTATCAGTGGACCGACAGCTTGATGACCTACGCACAGTGGTCAACCGGATTCCGGGGCGGTGGCGTAAACCCGCGGCCGTTCATTCCGGCGCAGGAAGTCAGCTTCAGGCCGGAGACCGTGCACGCGAGTGAAGTGGGCCTCAAGAGCGACTTCTTCGATCACCATGCTCGCGTCAACGCCTCGGTGTTCTACAACGAGTACCAGGACATTCTGTTCACGAACTCACAAGCCACACCCGGATTCCCGGGCATTCCGAACGCCACACCGGTCAACGTCGGTACCGCGCACATCAAGGGTGCCGAGCTGGAAATTGAGGCTCGGCCGTTCGGCGGCTTGCAGATCGATGCTTCTGCCAGCTATCTGAACTTCAAGCTGACGTCCATCAACTCCGCCGCGGCAACGATCAGCGGCGTGACGTTGAATACGAACGAGCCGTACGCTCCGGATCGCCAGGCCACCGTTGGCATCCAGTACGTATTCACGATGGGGACCGCCGGCAGCCTGATCCCGCGTGTCGATGCCAACTACCAGTCGCACTTCTACACCGATATCGGGAACAGCCCGCTGGGGTTGGTCGGCGGCCGAACTCTGGCCAATGCCCGCATCACGTGGAAGTCGATGTCACAGGACTGGGAAACATCGGCTGCTGTGACCAACCTGACCGATCACTTCTACTACATCAACAAAGTGTTCGGCGCTGCCCCCGGCAACGTGACGGAAGGCCAGCCCGGCGCTCCGCGTGAGTGGCTGGTGACGATCAAGCGCAACTTCTAAAGGCGCACAGGACTCGAGGGCGCGGAGCCTTCGGGGTTGAGAGTGGGAGGGCCCTCATGAAAGTGAGGGCCCTCTTTTTTGGGGGGGGCCGCCCATGCAGCCCGCCCCACCCGTTCACCCCGCCCCGCCGGTTTACCCATTCGGGGGGTGCCGTTGCCGGTAGCCGGGGGCCAATCTGGCCGCAACACGGAACTACGGCGGAATCGGCACATGGCGGCGAATTCATTGTTAAAGCAGTACTCGGACGAGCGCGCGGCGCTCGTGCAGAACGCGGTGCCGAAGGCTGCCGCGATCATTCTCGGACGCCGACGCGTTCTCTCGGGGATTCGCTGGCGCGATGACTTGATCGTGACCGCGGCCGAGGCGATCGGCGGCGCCGAGCAGGTCGATGTCCGGTTGGAGGGCGATGAGCTGGAGGCTCAGGTTGTTGCCACTGACCTGACGACGGACATTGCGATATTGCGTGTTGGCGCGGCTGGCGGCGGTTCATCGACCGCCGCAAGCACGCTGGCGCCAACAGCGTCCGCATCAGCGAAGCTGCTGCGGGTCGGCGAAACCATCGCGGTTGTTGGTCGCACCCTGCGTGGACCTGCTGCCATCTGGGGCACCGTGCAACTCGCGGGACCGGCCTGGAGCTCCCGCCGCGGCGGCAAAATTGACCAGCGACTCGAGTTGGATGTCGGCTTCGACCCAACCTTTGAAGGCGCCGCAGTCATCGACACCAGCGGCAACGTCGTCGCCATGGCCGTACCCGGCCCCTACCACCGCGTCCTCGGTATCCCCGCGACGACGATCGAAACTGTGGTCGCGAAGGTCGACCAGTTCGGTCACTTGCCGAAACCCTATATCGGTATCCGTCTGCAGCCGCTCTGGCTGGACGACGACACCCGCACCAAACTGGGTCGCAAGTCGCGCGGAATCGCGGCCGTCGGCGGAGTCGACGCCGGATCTCCAGCAGACCAAGCGCACATCGAACTGGGTGATCTTTTGCTGACGCTGGACGGCGAGCCCGCCGAGAGCGTCAACGGCATGGCGCGGCGAATCGCCAGCACGACCCCGGGACAAACGATCGCGCTGGAGGTGCTGCGGGGTGGCAAACCGCTGACGATCAACGTCCAAATCGGCGAACGCCCTCGGCAATGACCTTGCGGGGCCTTGCGGAACCGCCTGATCGCCCCCACGGTCGTGCCGTGAGCGCAATCCTTGCTACTTCCGACGAGCCCTTCCGCAATCGTGTCTTAGAACGACTGCTGGCAGCCGGCTATGACGATCTGGAAGTCGCTGAGTTGCCAGCCGCGCTCGCGGACCTCCTGCGCGAGGAGACGAAGCAGACCCTAGTGGTCGTTGGGGGCACTTGGCCAGACCCGCAAGCGTTCCTTCGCATTGCGGTAAATGCCGGTGCGCTACCCCTGGTCCTTCTGGAGTCGAGCGCCCTAGAGGCAGAAGGCGAAGCGCTTGCCATGGGTGCACGGGCGGCGCTTCAGTCAGACATCCCGGCGGCGTCGCTTGCAGCAGCATTGGCTGCAGTAGACGCGGGGCTGATCGTGTTGGAGCCCAGCGCTCGCGCGCTGCTGCTGTCAGCGAACCGGGATCGATTTTCTTCCCCCTCGGGTCGGTCCGGTGAAACATCCGCCCGCGGCCCCGAAGCCACCCCCGCCGCCGAAGTTACACCACCGCCCCGCAAAGGCCGGCCGCTTACGTCTCGTGAGCGCGAGATTCTCGGTCTCGTAGCGAGTGGTACTTCAAACAAGGGAATCGCTCGTGCCCTGTCGGTGTCGGCGAACACCGTGAAGTTTCATCTCGCGGCGGTGTTCGACAAGTTGAATGCGGCAACCCGCGCGGAGGCTGTTGCAGAGGCCATCCGGCGGGGCGAGCTGTCACTCTAGCTGCCGAGGAGTCGCGTTAGACCGCGCCGGCCGCACGCCACGCCGGCCGCCTGCGACGGTGGTCGCGCGCACCGCCGACCCCGGAGCGCCGCCCCAGCCGCGCACCGCACGTGGCGCGAGTCGGGTGCGGCCCGGGCCTACTCCATGTCGGGATACGGTCCCTTGCCCCCGTCAGCAATGAACCGATCGACGCGCGCGCCCAGCACCGGCATCGGCACCGACCCCAATTCCAACACGGTGTCGTGGAATGCGCGGATGTTAAAATTCGCCCCCAGCGCCTTTTCAGCCTTGTCGCGGGCCGCGAGAATCTCCCGCTCGCCCAGGTAATACGACAACGCCTGGCCCGGCCACGCAATGTACCGATCCACCTCGGTTTCGATTTCGTGCTCCGGCAATGCGGTGTAGTCGTGCAGATACGCAATTGCCTGCTCGCGCGACCACCCCTGCGAATGCACACCGGTGTCGATGACGAGTCGCGCCGCCCGCCAGATCTGGTACCCCAACATGCCGAATCGATCGTACGGGGTCTCGTACATGTTCATCTCGAGCCCCAGCCGCTCGCAGTAGAGCGCCCATCCTTCTCCAAACGCCGAAATATAGGCGTGCTGGCGAAACTCCGGCTGCTTTGAGTGTTCCATCGCAATCGGCATTTGAAACGCATGCCCCGGCGCCGACTCGTGCAACGTGAGCGCCGTCAGGTTGTATAACGGCCGGGCGGGCAGGTTGTATGTGTTGAGCAGGTACACCCCCGGCCCGCCGCGACCCGCCGTATAAAATGGCGCGAGATCGTCAGGCACCGGCTTGATCGCGAAGCGCGCGCGGGGCAGGTAGCCGAAGAACAATGAAGCCTTGGCATCAAACTTCTTGGCAATCCAGGCAGCCCGCATCAGCAGCTCATCGGCGCTCTTTGCATAGAATTGGGGATCCGTCCGCAGGAATTGCACAAAGGCGGGGAAGTCGCCTTTGAACCCGGTCTCCTTCATCACCGCCAACATCTCACCGTGCAGCCTGGCCACTTCCGCTTCGCCCAGCGAGTGGATGGCGGCTGGATCCAAATCGAGCGTGGTGAACTCGCGGATCTTGGCGCGATAGAAGTTGGCGCCGTCCGGCAGGTCTTTTGCCGACACCGTCGTGCGACAACCGGGGACGTATTCCGTCCGCATGAATTTCAACAACTCGACATACACGGGCTGCACGACATCACGAATGGTCGTGACCGCCTGCGCTCTGAGCTCCGCCTGGTCGGTGGCAGTGATACCGGGCATGTCCTTGAAGGGTGTGTAGAACAGGCTGGCTTCAGGGGTTGCCTCTGTAACGGCCGTGATCGATGAGTCGCGGCCTTCCATCGTCACCTTGGGCGGTGTGAAGCCGCGCTTCAGGCCGGCGCGCATTTCATCCATTTGTTCGTGGAAGTAGCGCGGCACGTCATGCAACTGAGCCAGCCAGTTTTTGTAATCCTGCAGCGTGCGGAAGGGCCGGCGTGCGGTGTAGCCCAGGTCCGTCCAAAACGTGGTGTCAGAGTTGGCCGGCATCTCGAAGTCCCGGAAGCGCTGGTTCGCAATCAGGACCTGAATCTGCGGCCGGTAGATGTCGTAGTTGACCTGTTGCTCGGGTGAAAGCTCCGTGCGCGCAATGGCATCGAGTTTTGTGAGCACATCTTCCCAATACTTCAGACGTGCGTCCTGCGAGGTCGGGTCGACTTTCGGCAGGTGGTTAACGATGGGCTTCCGGGAGTCCTCGTCGTCCGCAAACTGCTCCTGGCGCCACTTCCATTCAGACGTGTAGAGCGCCTGGAAGCGGGTATTCGCATCTTCTTTCCGGCCCTGGCATCCAGAAACGCCCATCACCACCCCTGCTACTGCGATCAACGTCCAGACTGGACCCCTCACAGATACGAAGGTCTTCCCCATCATTTTTTCCGCCCCAACGCGATTTTGATTGTGGCGGAGGATACTTTATACGATCCGCTCTTTCATACGAGGCCTTCGTTCAGCGTTGGGCCTCATCGCGTTGTTCCTTTAGAAAGGGTCGATCGATGTGTTGTGCGTAGAGCTCGATATCACCCGCAGTCACGCCACATCGAGCGAAATGCTCCTTCCAGCCATCGACGATGCTGGCCACGGCCCGCACTTCGTTGACGGCTTCGTCCTTTGTCAGTGAGAACATGCGGGACATCGACAGCGCGTTCACCATAGTTGCATCCGCCTCCTGGTCACCAACGCGCATCTGTTGAAAGCCGAGCGCCTGACCGGACGGCAGAACATCGTAGGCTGGGGAAAGCGCGTATTGCTGTGAGTCGGTCACGAGCAGCGCATGGTTCTTTTCGTGATCGTCCGTGTTGTCGATCAGAATGTTGAACACCATCCGGCGAAACAATTCACGCATGTGAGCGACATAGAGATCACCGTCGACCACGCCCTTACGCCGCAGGAGTTGGGCCAACTCCGGATAGCCAAAACCCTCCGCAGCAGCCTGCAGCGCAACCCGCGCCGATAAGCTATGCAACCGCCTCCCACCGGCGCGATCAAATCGTTTGATCGCGACCGCGTGACCATGGATGAGGCGTACGGGCCGCGTCTCTGCGACGCGGATTGATGCCTTTTGCGCCAATGTCATGGAGGCGTGCTCAATCAACGGCGTGTCGGCCGGATCGCCGTCGGCGAACTTGATCACCCACTGATCGCCGGCGATGTTGACTAGTGCTTTGGGGCGGGCGCCGCCCATGGTTGCGCCCGGGGAAATCAGTCGCTCCTGCGCTTGCGGAACGGCCTCGTTGTTTTGCACCTTGCGAATCAGCTCCTGGATCTCGTCGGCGTCAGCCAGCGCCGGCAGGGGCCCCAGTCGCCGCGGCAGGTATTCTGTTGGAGAAGTTGATACACCAAGAGCACCGAACCGATCGTCACCGGCGAAGAACAGGTATTCCAACAGCGACAGGCGCTTGGGCTTGTCGATGAATCGGATTACACGCTCGCCCCACCTGTCAGGCCTCGCGTCATCAACCGCGCCAGCGGCGGTGCCACGCTCGGTTGGTAGAAACTCCTGTCCGATGAGTGGCAGGTCTTCACTGAGTGGAAAGCCATTCTGAAGCCAACTGTCCACGTAGCGCAGCGACACGCCCTGCGTGGAGCGAACGAGGTGCATCTCTCCGATCTGGATTGGCCGCGACGGTTGCGTCAGGTACCAGAGGTAGAGAATGTCGACGGGTTGGTAATTGGCGAGCGCGGCTTGGCTCATGGTTTGGCCTTTCGGTGGGTCATGTTCAGGCCTGGCCACGACGGCTCACGGACCGGCCTTCTTGCGGCCCAGCCGGGCTTCGGCGGATGCTGCCGACCGGACCGCGCGACGCTGGACGGCCTCCCGGACGTCCGACTCTAGCGCACCGCGATCATCACCCGGCGCCGCCAGCCCCGGCAGCGCACTCACCCGTCCCATGAGCCACAACGCGGTGGCATAGATGCCGGCACCGACGCCGGGGTCGCCACGCTCGAGACGAATCAGCGTCGGGACAGACACCCCCAAGCGCTTGGCCCAGGCGCGCTGGGATTCGCGGCGGCGAACCCGCGCGATCGCGAGATTTTCGCCCAGGGCCTTGAGTGCCTGGGTGGCAGCCGGTGGAAGTACCTGCAGGGCCTGTGAGCTCTTTGGCATAACAAAGAGTTTATCAACCAGCCCAATTTGGTCAAGTTTATATTATCGAAAGATGGGCTGTAGCTTGGGCGTCGCACCCTCGGGGCGGTGGCCCTGGGGTGCTTGGCCGCCCGCCGGTGCCGGGCCGCATGCCGCGGGGCACACCACCCGCCGGCCTCACCGCTACTTCCGCAGACTACCCCACTGCTGGTTCAGCGCCACCCCGCCGAGAATCAGCACGCCCGCCACAGCCATGGTGACCGTCAGCGGCTCGCCCAGCGCGAGCCACGCCCACAGCACCCCGAACAGCGGTACTAGGTAAGTCACCGTCGAAGCACGCGGCGCGCCGATCCGGGTGATCAACCGATAGTACAGAGCGAATGCGATACCAGTGCACATCACCCCAAGCAGAACCGCACACACCCAGGACACCGCAGGTGTCGGAGTCGACGGCCAGGTAGCCAGCGCCAGCGGCGAGATGAACACCGAGGCGCAAAATAAAGTCGCCGCCGCGACAGCCGCGGCCGGCAGGCCAACCAGTTGGCGACGAATCAAATTCCCGCCAAACCCATACAGCACCGAAGCAGCCGTCCCCGCGAGCGCAGCCGGCCAGACACTCACCCCGTTGGTCTTTCCACTAGCCAGAACCGCCACGCCAACAAACCCCGCGACCAATCCCATCGCACGTCGCGCAGTGATCGCTTCCCCGAAGAAAATCAGCGCCACGAGCGCTGTAAACATGACTGCAGTCGCATTGGCTATCGCGCCAATACCTGCAGGAGCATGTTGGGCACCCCACGCGAACAACACAAACGGGATTGCAGAGTTGATGATGCCGATGCCTGCAAGTCGGATCCACAAGCGCAAATTGAACTGGGTACGTGCACGCCACAAGAAGGGCATCAGCACCAACGCGCCCAGGAAAAGCCGTACCTCAACGAGTGCAAAGGAGCCGAAATCCTTTGCGGCGACCCGCTGAAAGAGAAAAGAGGCGCCCCAAATGGCTCCCAGCAGCAGCAGCTCCACTGGCGTAAGCCAGGCTTTAGCTGTCATGGGCACCTCGTCGCCCGCAGGTCCCGCCAGCGGAACGGTCGCTACTTGTGCAGTGGACATGATGAAGCTCGTTTGTGGGTCCAGAAAGCCGGAACGCAATTGTCCGTATTCCTAAGCTTCGAGCAAGAGTGTACGATTCTGGCCAGCCACAAATCTGGCTCATGTCTCGTTCGGATACCCTTGCAATGACCCTGCGCCCCACGGCCCTGCCTGCATTTGGCGTATTTGCGGTCGCCGCCAGGCACCAGAACTTCGCGAATGCCGCTGAGGAGCTCGGACTGACCGCCAGTGCCGTCAGCCACCACGTCAGGGGGCTGGAAGCGTCCCTCGGCGTAAAACTGTTCCAGCGTCATGCGAGGGGCGTGGCCCTGACGGACGAAGGTCGCTCGCTGGCGGACGCTGCAAACGTCGCCCTGTCCGATCTCGACGCGGTCGCGGTGGCTCTGAACAGTGAAACCCAGAAAGCCACCCGCGTACGAGTCGCAGCGTTGCACTCGTTAACTTATTGCTGGTTGCTTCCGCGCCTCTCCCGCTTCGTAGCGGCGAACCCGAATATTCGTTTGAGCTTCGAAACCGGAATCGCCATCACGCGCTTCGATCACACAGGCCCCGACCTCGCAATTCGACATGGCGCGGGGTCGTGGCCCGGTTTGACGGCCGACCACATAATGGACGAATACCTGTTCCCCGCAGCTACACCAACAATGAAAGGACTGTATGCAGTCACCGAAGCTGCGCATGTAGCAAACCTTCCGTTGGTCACAGACCTTGCGCATCAAGGGTGGCGCGAGTGGTTTCGTTCGGCCGGAGTGCGAGGTGTGCGTTTGCCGGACATGCACAGCTTCACAGATTCAACTGATGCCATGCAGGCTGCGGTTCTCGGCTATGGAGCGATACTGGCGCGTTCGCGTATTGTTGAACCGTACATACGCGACGGGAGACTGGTGCGACTGGCTGGCCCGGCTGTCAAAGCACGGTATGGATACTACGCCGTGTATCCAACGCACCGTCGGCCGACCGCGGGAGTGGCGCGGTTTCTTGCGTGGGTGCAGCAGGAGGCTGCGCTGGAGTCGAATGAGATGCCAGAGGTGTTGACCCCATTGCCGGCGCGGACGCCAGCTACGGTGACGTCGAGCGGTATCTGAAAACGCACAAACTGTTGTAAGAACGACGGGTGCCTACAGTCCCGCCATGGCGGCAAGCGCTGGAATATCCAGACACCGCTCCAACTCCCCCGCAATCTCGTCCAGCGCCGCGTCCACGCGTGCAGCATGATCATCCTGACTCGGCGCCGCGCCAATCGCCGACACCAATGCCGCACGAGCCTCCGTCATGCCAAAGAGCCCGTGCACGTAGCACCCCGTAACACGCCCATCTGCGGAGATGGCACCGTCGATGGACCCGTCGCTAAACCTCAAGAACGGCCGCGTCACGCCAGCGCCAGTGGTCGAGCCAACGTGCATCTCATAACCGGCGAAGCGTGCCTCCCCCAGCGCTGAACGGCCACCGCGCGCCGCCCCGGCTAGCGTCGCGTCACCGTACGCGTCCATAAGCACCCCTGCCACCTCCCGCAACGTCTTGTCCCCCGTCATCACCGTCTCAACATCGAGCAACCCGAGCCCAGCCACCGTGCGCGGTGTCCCTTCGATCCCATCGGGATCACTGATGCTCCGCCCCAGCATCTGGTATCCCCCACAGATGCCCAACACGCGACCACCATGGCGCACGTGTGAAAGCACATCCACATCCCACCCCTGACTCCGCATGAACTCCATATCAGCAATCGTCGATTTCGTCCCCGGAATCACAATCAGCGCGGCATCCCGAGGCAGCGTCCGCCCAGGTGGCACAAACACCAACTCGATTTCCGGCTCCGCACGCAAGGGATCAAAGTCGTCAAAGTTGGCAATCCGCGAAAGCTGGGGTACCGCAATCTTCACACGCGACCCCGCGGCCCGCGTTGCATTGATATCCTCCAACTGCATCCCGTCCTCGGACGGCAGTCGCGAAGCGCCCCGGAGCCACGGAACAACGCCCATCGACGGCCATCCCGTGTGATCGACGATCCGCTGGACACCGTCATCAAAGAGCCGGGGATTCCCGCGAAACTTGTTAACGATGAAGCCACGGATCATGGCGCGATCAGCCGCGTCCAGTACCGCGTGCGCTCCGACCAAAGAGGCGATGACATGGCCGCGATTGATATCTCCCACGAGGACTACCGGCAACCCCACTGCCTGGGCAAAGCCCATATTGGCAATATCGTTCTTGCGCAGGTTGGTCTCGGCAGGGCTTCCCGCGCCCTCCACTATCATTAACTGCGCTTCCTGCGCGAGGCGTCGATAACTCTCAACAGCGACATCCAGGAGTGCGCGCTTGTCACGTCCATGCGCACTGGCGTCAAATGTCCCTGACATTTTGCCGCGCACAATGAGCTGCGCACCCACATCGCTCTGGGGTTTCAGCAGCACAGGGTTCATGTCGACAGTTGGTTTTGAGCGGCACGCCTGCGCCTGCAGCGCCTGCGCTCGGCCAATCTCGCCGCCACCCGATGTCACCGCGGCGTTGTTCGACATGTTCTGCGACTTGAAGGGACGTACGATCAGACCGCGGTTGGTAAATAGCCGACACAACCCCGCGACCAGCACCGACTTGCCGACATCAGAGCCGCACCCCTGGATCATCAAAGCGGCCATGTGGGTCCCCATCTGAACACGGCCTGGGTCGTACCGATCACGCCGAGCGCCAACCACAATAAGGCGCAGGCCACCAGGTATATTCTCAGGCCACGACCCAACTCCCCCACCTCGGGTGCCGGACCCGTGCCGAACACGGGTCGTTCATGAAGAACACCGTCATAGGTGGCGGGACCACCCAGTCTGACACCCAGAGCGCCTGCCATGGCCGCTTCCGGCCACCCGGCATTGGGCGACGCATGTTTATGGGCATCTCTCACCATCACCCACAAACCCGCCCAACCGGCAATCACCAACAGCGTGCCCGCAATTCGCGCCGGGACGAGATTGGCGACATCGTCAGCACGAGCGGCCGCCCAACCGAATGCGCGCCAACGCTCTTCTTTGTGTCCGATGAGGCTATCGGCGGTATTGAGGGCCTTGTAAGCAAACAGTCCCGGGAGGCCGCCCAGAAAGAACCACAACGCCGGCGCGACGATTCCATCATTGAAGCTCTCGGCGAGGCTTTCCAGCGCCGCAGCGGACACGCCAGCAGTGTCCAATTGCCGCGTATCGCGGCCCACGATGAGACCTACGCGCTCCCGCGCGCCCGTCAAATCGCCACCGCGCAACGAGATCAACACGTTTCTGACATGCTGAAACAAGCTGCGCTGCGCGAGGCCGACAGTCCCCACGAGGCCTATAAAGATCGCGCCCCCGATATTCGACCAACCGGCGCTCGCGGGAGGCGCCCCGAGACCGTATGGGTTATCGACCGTTGCGACGTTTTCAGCGAAACCCAGTGTGTGTGTCGCAATGTCCGCCCCCATGATAATTGACGCGTACAAAGCATGGCCAATCGACGCGCCGACCGCGGCGTACCATGCGGCGCCACCCCAGAGAACATAGATGACGAACGAAACCAGCAGCTCGACCAGCCGCCCCACAACAAACGCTGCGCCGACCACGAGCACCATGGCGACACACCCCAGCACCCGCCGCCTGGCAAATGAGTACTGCGCCTGATTCCACCGCCGCTCGAGCGAATTGATGGCATTTCCCGCCCACACAACCGGATGCGGAACGCGCGCATGCAGCCAGGCTGGATAACCAACCGCCGCCTCAACAGCCAGCGCCACAAGGACAATCCACGCCTCAGGATTCACGGAAGAAGCCCGCCAATGCCTCTGTCAACCGCCGCCAGCCATCTGGCGTCCCCGGCAACCCGAACCTCAACAAAGTCGCGTCATGCTGAAATGGCCGAGTCAAAATCCCAGCCGCCGCCAATCGCTCAAATCGCACCGGCGCATCCGCTGCCCGCACCAATCGATACAGCGACGTCCCCCCAACAACCTCAAAGCCGTGCCGGCTGAGTAACCCATCGAGGCGGCGGGCGGCAGCCGCGAGTTGTACACGCATCCGGTCTGCCCATTGTTGATCAGCGTAAGCAGCGAGCCCCGCCGCGAGAGCATCAACAGATACCGGCCAATCACCAATCACACCGCGGATGCGCGCAGCAACCGAAGGGCTCCCGACAACAAACCCCAACCGCAACCCCGCCAGCCCATAAAACTTACCAAACGACCGCAGCACCACCAGATGCTCAGCCTCGCCGGTGCCGGCAATGTCAGCAACACTCGCCTGCGGAGTTACCTCGGCGAACGCTTCGTCAACAACCAACACGCCACCGCGGGAAGCCACCAAATCATGCAACCGCCGCAACCGCTCGCGACCAATGACTCGTCCATCGGGATTGTTGGGATTGACCACAATCACCGCCGTCCGGTCCCCGATCGCTCCCTCCAACTCCGCATCAGCAACGACTCGCGACGGCACCCCCGCCTGCGCCCATCCGTCGGCGTGTGACCCGTAGGTAGGCCCGGCAACAACCGCCGCGGCCATACCCCGGCCCGTGACGTGGCCAACACCACCGACACTGCTGCCACCCACATCAACGCCGGCGCGAGCCCCACCAACCGCGCCGCCGCCAGCGCCCACATCAACACTGGCTCCAGCCCCACGAGCCGCGCCACCTCCGGCGTACGCGACCACCCCAAGCACATAAGGCAACAACCGCAACGCCGGCTCTGTACCCCCAGTGGCGACGACCCGATTCGAGTCGGCAACGCCGAACGCGCCAGCGGCAACAGCCTCCAGCCGGCTCAGCTCACCCGTGTCGGGCAGCCGGTTGAGCGTAACCCCGCGCGCCCGCGGCGCCGGATACGACCGCGGATTGATCCCCGTGGACAGGTCGATCCACGGCTG
>JAXDQF010000027.1:0-2816 GCA_034668025.1 Gammaproteobacteria bacterium
TGTCAGTTGACCCGGCTCGCGCCCGGTCAGCGGGTCGTCCTGATGGCCAACGAGCATCCCAGCCAGGTGTTGGGTTGGCTCGAGGGGTGTCGCGCTTACGGCGCCGAGCCGGTCTTCGTGCCAAAGCCCGCCAACGGCGACTGGACCTCCGCCTTGGTCAGCGCACTGTCCCCGGAAACGGCGGTCGTCTGTTTCGCACCTTGCCACTGGTGTGACGGAACCTTCGTGAACAGTGCCGTGATCGCCGCGCAGGCGCGGAAAGTCGGCGCCCGGGTCGTGATTGACGGCACGCAAGCCATTGGAGCCATGCCGTTCGATGTCGCAGAGGTCGCCCCGGATTTCGTCATCGCTTCCGGCTATAAATGGCTGTTGGGACCGGCTGGACTGGGTTACCTGTATGTCCACCCCAGCCACCATTCGGCCCGCCCTGCAGAGAATGGCTGGAACAATCGCATTCCCGCGGACGGCGCGTCCCTATGGCAGGAAGGCAAGCTGATCTACCCCGAGGGGTACACGCACGGTGCCCGGCGATTCGATGCCGCGGGTGTCACGAAGTCTTTGCTTCCCCGGTTGGCCATCGCGGGTCTACGTCAACTTCTGCTATGGACGCCGTCGCGAATCCACGAACACCTGCGGAGTTGGAATACTGCGCTCGCCGCGAGTCTTCCACCACAGCGGGTCTGCACTCCCGATCCGAGTCACGGACATACCCATATTCTCGGCATCGACCTCGGGCGGGCGAACGGCGCGGCAGTCGCCGCTCAGCTCGAAATGCGGGGCATCGAGGTCAGCATTCGCGGCCCGACGTTGCGATTGTCGCCTCACCTCTGGAATACCGCGGCGGATCTGGCCTTACTGGGCGAGTCTCTCGATGCGGTCCTGCGGCAGCTCAACCGGAAGTCACCTTGACCGTCGCCTGGGACGCCCTGATCCTGAGGCGTTGCCACAGATAATACCCGCAGCCCAACACCGCCCAGCCGACCAGCAGCACATAGGCGGCCCAGTTGGCTTCGAAGCCCACGGCGATCAAGCCCGCGGCGAACAGGACGCCCGCCCAACCCCAACTCAGCATGGCATTGCGACCTGCCCCGAACGGAAGGTCGGTCGCCAGCGCGGCGTGCGCAGTGGCGACGCGAACGGCTGACAGGCAACCACACAGATATTTGACGAGGACCGGAACATTGACCGCGATAAAGAGGAACACCAGGTTGTTCGGGAGAAACACACCAACGGTGGTAATCGAAAAGACCGTCACCACCGCGACATGCGGCGTCTTCCAACGCGGATGCACCCGGGAGAGCGCGTGAGGTAGAACCCCCGCACGCCCCATGGCAAACAGGTAGCGTGTGAAGATGAGAAAGAGCGCATTCAGGTGGGTGACCGTTGCGGCGACGATCCCGAGGAGGACGAGCGGGCGAGCCCAGGGCCCCATGAAGGTTTGCGCGGCGTCCAAAATGGGAACGTCGCTTGCGGCGAGGCGCGCCGTCCCCAATGTCCCGAGCGCCACAAATGACATCAGGCCGTAAATCAATGCAGCGAGCGCGATCGACGTGAAAATGCCGGCCGGGATCGCCGTTCGCGAATTCGCCACCTCCTCCCCGATCTCCGCGACGGCTTCGATACCGAAAAACAGGCGGATGAGCAGCGGCATGGTGACCAAGATCCCCTGCCAGTTCGGAGCGGATAGTTGACGAAACTCGGCAAGGTGTACATGCGGCAGACCCGCGACCACGAAGATGGCGCATACCGCAACCAATACGACAACCAACGCTGTCTGGACCCGCGCCGCGACCACCACCCCAAAATAGTTCAGCACCAGCAGCAGCGCAAAACATGCCAACATGCTCGGCCGCTCCGGCAGGTGCACGACGCTCGACGAATAGCGCACCAGCACGAGAGCCATCACGATCATGGCGCCGGTGCTGCTGATGATACGCAGCCATCCGACTATGAAACCCACGAAGGGATGAATGAAACGCGTGGGCCATGCGAACGACGCACCGGACACGGGCGCGACACGGCACATGAAGGAATAGCACACCCCGAACACGCTCAGCGGCAGTGCCGCCAAGACCAGCGCCACGAGCATGCCCGGTCCGGACAACGCCGCGGCCGGCGCCACGATGGAGAAAATGGAGGAACCGATCGCGCTTCCCAGCCCCAGGGTCACGACGTCGACGAATCCAACCGTGCGCTCGAGTTGATTCGGCGACGTTGGGCTCACCCGCAGGCACTCCCGAAAGTCCTCACGAAGTTCGCACCCAGAATCTTTTCTATCTGGGCCGAGACATAACCCCTTCGCGACAGCGCCTGCGCCAGGACATGCAGCCGATCCGGCCCATCGAGGTCGCTGGCGGTAACATGGCCGCGTATGGGCGCGCCGCCGGGTAAACCGGCATTCCTGGCGGCGAAGTTCTGCATCGTGGGCACCTTCTCGGCCTGCGGCCGCGGGTCTCCGAGGGGCTCGTGATCGCTGCCGAAGCCTACGAGGTCGATGCCGCCGACCTGGACCGCGTGATCAATGTGGTCGACGATGTCATCGACGGACGACGTCGTTCGTTCGGTCATCCATAGTGTCATATTGTAAATGCCCAGATAGCCCCCCTTCTCGGCCAGGGCGCGGATAACCTTGTCGGACTTGTTGCGTTTGTCGTCGAACAGAGCCAGACATCCGGCATGTGTCACGGCACAGGGCTTGCTCGAGAGGGCTATGGCCTGAAGCGTGGTGGCCTCACTGCAATGGGAGAGATCGATCAGCATACCGAGAGCGTTCATCTCCTTCACCACCAGCTCTCCAAGGCGGAACAGTCCCACAT
>JAXDQF010000028.1:0-5543 GCA_034668025.1 Gammaproteobacteria bacterium
GCGCAAGCAGACGCTTGATGCCGGGGAGGTTTGTCACAGGGTGAATGTACCAGCGAGCCGCAAGGCGCACACCGCCGTCACGACCGGCTACGCAATTCCATGCGCCGCGATCCCGGAATCGCCGCCGTCCCGGCGTCTGCACCAGTGCTTGCCGCGCCCTCAGTGGCGACCTTGGCGAGCGCCTCAATCACTTCAGCCGGAAACGCTTGCGCTTTCGGCTCATCACCCTGATGCACATGCAACAGCATCATCTCCGCAGTCGAAACTGGATCAGGATACCGCGCGCATCGCATATCGAATGCAGCGTGAATACGCTTGCGGTCCGTGCCAAGAATGCGCACGGACACGTCAACAACATCCGTCTTCATCACTTCATGAAGGAAGTGAATGTGCATCTCCAACGTGTACAGCGTGCATCGAGTGCTCGTTCGGTAAGCCTCGTCGAGGCCGAGGCGGTCCATCAGCGCATCGGTGGCCAGACTGAAGATCAGACTGTAGTAGGCATCCCGAAGGTGCCCGTTGTAGTCAATCCACTCAGCCGCAACCCCCGTCCGGAATACACCCACCCCACTCATGCGATCTTCAACTTCTCGCGGGTCTGCGCCGGCGTCATGATGCGCGCGCCCATGGCTTCGATAATGGTGCGTGCCTTCGTCACCAGCTGCGCGTTGCTAGCGTAAACACCGCGGCTCAAATACAGGTTGTCTTCGAGGCCGACACGGACGTTTCCGCCGAGAAGGATCGACTGTGCAACCCAAGGCATCTGCATGCGGCTTATCGCGAATGAAGTCCAAATTGTGTCTGGAGGAAGCGTGTTGACCATCGCGAGCAGGTGACCCGTGTCGCCTGGCACACCGTAGGGAATGCCCATGCACAGCTGAACGAGCGCAGGCGAGGGGATCAGATCCTCTTTGATCAGCTGTCGGACGAACCACAGGTTGCCCGTGTCGAACACTTCGAGCTCGGCCTTGACGCCCAAGTCCTTCAGAATCTGGCAACCCTTACGCAGATAGTTGGGGGTTGAGACGTACGCGCGATTGCCGTCACCGAAGTTGAGGCTGCCGCAATCGAGCGTGGCGATGTCAGGGCGATACTTCCCTTCGTTGCACAGGTCAATGACGTGGCGCATGCGGTCTTCCTGACTGCAGAAGTCACTGCCAGGAGCCGGTGTGTCAGCCAGGCCATTGTCGCCGACGACAATGTATCCACCCATGCCGCAGGTGAGGTTGACGATGACGTCGACCTTGCTCTCGCGAATGCGCTTCACCACCTCGCGGTAGTACTTCGTCTCCATGCTGAATGAACCCGTCTCCGGGTTGCGCACGTGAATGTGGACGATCGCAGCACCCGCTTGGGCCGCCTCGATTGCCGTGGCGGCAATCTGCTCAGGCGTTACTGCACAGTGAGGGCTTTTCGTCACCTTGGTGTCGTCGCCGGTGACGGCACAAGTGATGATGACATCTTGGTTCATGTGGGCCTCGAGCGGCGGTGCGGTGGCGGGCGTGGGCGCCCGGGTAATATTATCGCGTCAATAATATAGCATCGCTGGGCGTGAGCATAGCCATTGCGAGGGGTGTGCACCTAGCGCCTGCCACCCGACGCAACCAAGCGACTCGGCCACGCCGCAGCCGCGCCGTGCTACCGTCGCGTCCCCATGGGACCAGCCGACGATTCGATACCCGGGCCGCAACCGCGCCCACCAGCTCCAACCGTGCAAAATCCGCCCCCTGCGAACGCAGAGACTCCACCGCCCGCGAAAGCGGAAAAACTGAACACCAAAGCGGCCGGCATCGTCGGCCTGGCGGTGCTGTGTAGCCGCATTCTCGGCCTCGTACGAGATCAGATCTTTGCCGCGCTGTTTGGCGGCGGGCGGCTCATGGATGCCTTCACGGTCGCCTTTCGCATCCCGAACCTTCTGCGCGACCTATTCGCAGAGGGCGCGCTGTCGACGTCCTTTATCACGACCTTTAGCAAGACGATTGCATCAGAAGGAGACGCCGCCGCCTGGAAGCTAGCCGGCAAGGTCGCCACCATGACCGTAGTCGTCCTCAGTTCCATCACGATCGTCGGAATCCTCACCGCCCCGTGGCTGGTTCATGTCCTCGCGCCCGGGTTCGAGGGCGACAAGGCGGAGCTGACCATCACGCTGACGCGGATCATGTATCCCTTCATCCTGCTCGTGTCCCTGGCGGCACTCGTCATGGGGATGCTGAACGCCAAAGACGTCTTCGGCGTGCCGGCGATGGCTTCGAGCTTCTTCAATCTGGGCTCGATCGTCAGTGGCGTGACGTTGGGCTACTGGCTGGATCCGCATTTCGGGCCGCGGGCGCTGATGGGATTTGCCTTCGCAACACTCATCGGCGGCGGGATGCAGCTGGGGGTGCAGCTGCCAGCGCTGCGGCGCATTGGCTACGTATTTCGTCCGGACTTCCAGTGGCGGGATAAGGGCGTCAAAGCGATTCTGAGATTGATGGGGCCGTCCGTCATTGCCGCGAGCACGACGCAGGTGAACGTGCTCGTCAATTCGATCTTCGCCTCCCAGCTCGGCGACGGTCCCACGTTCTGGCTGTCCATCGCCTTTCGAGTGATGCAGTTGCCGTTGGGAATTTTCGGGGTGGCGCTGGGAACCGTGGCGCTGCCGTTGCTGGCGCGGTTGGCCGCAACCGGCAACCTGGTGTCGTTTCGCAGCGAGCTGTCGAAGGGGATGCGGCTTGCGTTCCTGATGACTATACCGGCCACCATCGGCCTGATGATGCTGGCCGAGCCCATCATGTCGTTGCTCTATCAACACGGGAAAACGACTGCCTTTCAATCAGGCGAGGCTGCCGGTGCGCTGCGCTTCTATGCCATCGGATTGAGCGGCTATGCTGCACTCAAGGTACTGGTCAACGCCTTTTACGCCCTCGATCGTCGCAAGACGCCGATGTTTGTGAGCTTCAGTGCGGTCGCGCTGAATCTGCTGCTCAACTGGATCTTCACACTGCATCTGGAGTGGGGTCACCGGGGACTTGCTCTGTCCACCGCGTGCATAGCGACGTCCAACTTCCTGCTTCTGTATTTCCTGATGCGCCGGCAATTGCAGTTCCTCGAAACGCGCTCGATGCTGGCGTTACTCGGAAAGCTGGCAGTGGCGGGCGGCGTGCTCGCGGGGGTGTGCTGGTTGGGAAGCCACTACCTGCTGGCGGACTGGGCGACGCAGGCTTTCTGGCCGAAGCTCATCTATCTGTTCGCGACAATCGGGGCCGCAGGCCTCGCCTTCGTAGTCGTCGCGTCAGCCCTGAAGCTCTCAGAGCTGCGCGACATCATCTCGGCTTTCCAGCGCAGATTGCGCCGTAAGCGAGTTGCCTAGGATGCGAACCGCATGCAAGCCTCCAGCACGCGTGTCAACACGGCACGCATGGGACCCGCGACTTCCTCGGCATACGGTGTTGGCCACTCACCCTGGACTACCGGTTTGAGCGGTTCACGCATATACCCGCGGCACGCCAGCTCCATCTGCAGAGCATGCACGCCGTCAGTGGGACGCCCGTAGTGTCGAGTCGTGTAACCACCGCGGAATCGCCCATTCGTCACGCGCGTGAAACCCGATCCGTCGCATGCGCCTTCGACCGCGCTGGTCAGAGCAGGCGCGCACGTCGCCCCATTGTTCGTACCGATATTGAAGTTCGGCAGCACACCCTCGAACAAACGCGGGATGTTCGATCGGATCGAATGGCAGTCATACAACACGATGTTTGCATGCTTGGCACGCAGCCGAGCAACAGCCTCGGCAATAGCGGCGTGGTAAGGATCAAAAAACGTGCTGCGACGCAACGAAATCTCCACACCCTGCGGCTCAAACCCCGCGCGATACAGCGGCTCCCCGTCAAAGGTTGTCGTCGGGCACAACTCGGTCGTTGCCTGCCCGGGATACAACGAGGCGCCGGACGGATCCCGGTTGCAATCGATGACCGTGCGCGAGATACCAGTGCGGATTACGGTCGCACCGAGGTTATGTGCAAAGTCATATAGGAGATTGACCCACCAGTCCGCGTCTTTGCGTGCGAGCCAGGGTGAGACCAGGCCGTATTCAATGTCGCGAGGAATATCCACGCCCGTGTGGGGCATGCAAAGGATGAGCGGCGCGTCGCCGCGAGCGATGGTGAGCCAAGGCAATCGGGATTCAGTTGTCATCGAGATAGAATAGCTAAGCCCCAGGTAGGAGTGACGAGCGACATGACGAGTTTGTGGTTTGAGTCCGCTTTGTTGCCATACGGTTGGGCAAGTCACGTTCGAGTCACTGCGGTGAACGGTCGGATCGAGCGCGTGACTGCAGACGTTGATCCTAATGATACGGACGAACGGCTCAATGTAGGTATCCCCGGCGTTCCGAATCTTCACAGTCACGCATTTCAAAGAGGCATCGCCGGGCTCACCGAGCGACGCGGCATGGAAGGCGACAGCTTCTGGACATGGCGCGAGCTCATGTACCAGTTTGTCGAGCGCATGAATCCCGATGAGATGGAAGCCATCGCGTCGCTGGCCTATGCGGAGATGCTGGAGTGTGGATTTACACAGGTCGGTGAGTTCCACTACCTGCATCACGATCGTAGCGGCGTTCCGTTCTCCGATCCCGGCGAACTGGCAGGACGTTTAGCCGCAGCAGCGGCCAACACCGGTATCGGTCTCACGCTGCTTCCAACCCTGTATGCACACAGCGGGTTTGGTGGAACCGAGCCAGGCAAGCGTCAGCGACGCTTCATTAATACTCGCGACCAGTTCGCCGCCATCGTGGAGGCCAGCCGGAAGATTGTGAAGACGTTGCCAGGCGGCGTAGTCGGCGTCGCTCCGCACAGCTTACGAGCGGTCACGCCTGAGGAGTTGGCCTGGTTGGTGGAGTTATCACGCGGCAGCGTCATCCACATTCACATCGCTGAGCAGACCAAGGAAGTCGATGACTGCGTCGCGTGGTCGGGGCGTCGGCCGGTGGAGTGGCTGCTCGAGCATACGGCTGTCGATGAGCGCTGGTGCCTGGTGCATGCCACGCATGTGAATGACGCAGAGATGCAGGCCGTCGCCGCGAGTGGGGCGGTGGTGGGGCTATGCCCGATTACTGAGGCCAATCTGGGGGACGGGATATTCCCAGCGGGTTCGTTCCTGAGTCACGCGGGTCGCATCGGCGTCGGTTCGGACTCTAACGTGCTGATCGATGCCGCCGAAGAATTCCGCATGCTGGAATATTCTCAGCGGCTGGCCCATCGCGGCCGCAACGTCCTGGCATCGGGTGCCGGCAAATCGACCGGGCGGACGCTGTACGACCGGTCACTGGCTGGTGGCGCGCGGGTATTGGAGTCGGCACCGGGGTTGGTGGAGGGAGCATCCCTGGATGTGGTGAGCTTGAAGACCCAGGAGCCTGAGCTCGTACACCGGCGGCAGGACGATATCCTCGATAGCTGGATTTTCTCGGGTGGGCGAAAATTGGTTGACTGTGTATGGCGTGCGGGTGAGAAAGTAGTTGTCAACGGCCGCCATCGCCACCGCGACGCCATCGTTGCGCGCTACCG
>JAXDQF010000029.1:0-4046 GCA_034668025.1 Gammaproteobacteria bacterium
GGACGCGGCAGAAGCGGTGCGAATAGCCAAGTGGACATCGATTATTGTGGCCGGCGTGCTGCTGCTGCTCGTTGCGGCGGCTTTTGTGCTCACATCCGTCGTTGATCCGAATCGATATCGGGGCAAAATTGAAGGCATCGTCGCCGATCTGGCCGGTAGACCGTTCGTGATCGAGGGCAACCTGGAGATTACCTGGTATCCCTGGCTGGGCGTGCGGACGGGAGCGGCGCACCTGGATAACCTCCCCGGCGTCCCGGGGCCACCCAGCGTGGAGTGGCAATCAATCGCTGTGGCAGCGAAGGTTTTGCCCCTGCTGAAGGGCGAGATCGTCGCCGACCGCATCCGGCTGCAGAGCCCGCATATCCACCTACGCCGCGACGCACAGGGGCATGGCAATTGGGAAGACCTGGGCCCCCGGAAACCCGTCACGGCACCAGCGCCCCAGCCGCCCGCGCCAAGCAAACCCCTGCAAATCGCCGGCATAGAAATCCGCAACGGCACCATCGACTACGTCGACGAGGCAAGCGGCCTGCAAGCCAACCTCTCGAGCCTCGAGTTAGACATAGGCGAATGGCGAGCGGGGCAACCGCTGCCGGTGCACACGCGATTCCTCGCGCACACCCAATCCCTACCGCCAGCCGGCTTGTGGGTCCAGGTGGACGCGCCTCAGCTAGCGCTTCGCACCGACCCACTGAACCTTAAAGCACCCAAGCTCACAGTGCAGGTAGCGAATACCCGCATCGACGGCGACGACGTCACCTACGACCAAACCGCCGACGCACACATCCACGCACGCGGATCGCTCGCATTGCATTCGCCATCAGTGCGTCAACTGGCGAACGACCTGGCTCTGAATCAAACCCTGCCGCACGACCCCACCACGCTGGGGCCGCTCGAACTGACGACCACCTGGACCTACGACGACGGCTCGATCGCGGCGAAGCCGCTGGCACTCAAACTCGATGGGGTCAGTTTCAACGGGTGGCTGGAACGAACCGCGGCTCCTCGAGCGATGTGGGGTTTTGAGCTGCATGGCGATCGCATCGATCTCGGTCGGTACGTCAACGTGGATAGCACTAACAAAAAGCCATTCGAGCTGCCAGTGGCGGCCTTGCGCGCAATCAACGCCAATGGCAGCGTGATATTCGACCAGGTGGTGTTGGCCGACACGCACATGTCCGATGTGCACCTGAAGTTGCAGACACCGGAAGGAAAACCATGACCGCACACACTGGGGTCGGCGAAGCATGACCCGGCATCCTGAGCTCGCCGCAGCGCTGCTGGCCTGGCACGCGGAGCGCGGCCGCCACGATCTGCCCTGGCAGCTCGACAGGACCCCATACCGAGTGTGGGTGTCTGAAATCATGCTGCAGCAGACCCAGGTGGTCACGGTAATCCCATACTACCAACGCTTCATGACGCGCTTCCCAACGGTAACAGCGCTGGCAGACGCACCTATCGATGATGTCTTGCACCTATGGACCGGCCTGGGCTACTACGCCCGAGCACGCAACCTCCATCGCGCCGCACAACTCATCCGAGACACCTTCCACAACGAATTTCCAAAGACATTCGACCAGGTGGCGAGCCTGCCGGGAATCGGGCGCTCAACCGCGGGCGCGATTCTCGCGCTGAGCCGCGGCGAGCGATTTCCGATCCTGGACGGCAACGTCAAGCGCGTGTTGGCACGTTACTTTGGGGTGGAGGGCAACACAGCCGAAAAGACCACCACCGACCGGTTGTGGCAACTGTCCGATGCATGTACGCCGGACAAGGACGTCGACACCTACACCCAGGCGATCATGGACATGGGTGCAACAGTCTGCACGCGCCACAAGCCACTGTGCGCATACTGTCCCCTGTCTGAAAACTGCTTCGCCAAAGCGACGGGCCGCCAGGCTGAGTTACCAACACCGCGCAGCACCAAGGGCAAAAAGCGACGCTCGCGCGAAGTCTTCATGCTCGTGGCGATGCGCGACGACGGCAGTGTGTTGCTCGAGAGGCGGCCGGCAACGGGCATCTGGGGCGGACTGTGGTGCCTGCCGGAGTTTGACACGGTGTCAGCAGCAAGCCTCTACGCCGGCCGGACGCTCGATGCGGCGCAGAACCAGCCGAAACCCTTATCCATCGTCGAGCACACATTCACCCACTTCGACCTGGTCATCACGCCGTTACTGACTTCATGCGCCGGTCACGCCGGTGTCATGGATACAATTGCGACCCTCTGGTATAACGCCCGCGATCCGGCGCGCATCGGACTGCCGGCACCGATCAAGACGCTGCTCGAGACACTCTCGAGCCCCACCCTGTTCGATTCGAGCGCCGCGCACTCATAACGCCAGGCCTTCATGGCGATAGGAAAGCATCATGTCCCGTACTGTTCAATGTGTGATTCTCAAAACGGAAGCGCCGGGCCTCGATCGCCAGACGTACCCGGGTGAGCTGGGCAAACGCATTTTCGATAATGTCTCGAAGGAGGGATGGGCGCGCTGGCTGAAGCATCAGACAATGCTGATCAACGAGTACCGCCTCACGCCCATTGAGCCCAAGGCGCGAAAGTTTCTTGAAAGTGAAATGGAAAAGTTCTTCTTCGGTACGGGCTCCAAGGCCCCGGACGGTTTCCAACCGCCGCCCAAACAGTAATTGCTCCTGCGTGTCATCCGTAATCACGCGGGAACGTTCCTGGGAAGGACGCACTCAGTGTACGAGGATCACGCATGGAAATGTCAGTGCGGACCGAAAGCGAGACGACTGAGACAGCCGACTCATCGCTCCTGCAACAACGCGGGCCGTTGCGAACCTGGGCCGGCCATGGCACCGGTGTAACGTGCAATGGCTGCGGCGAGCCCATTCAGTCACACGAGATCGAATACGAAGTTGAGATGCCGCCGGGCGGTGATGTGCCGGCGTTGAATTTCCACCTGGTTTGTTACAGAAATTGGACAGGGCGGGGAAGTCGCTAAAGACTTCCCCACAAAGAGGCACCTACAGGCGGATCATGCCCCGTTTGTGTGCCACGGCCACCGCCTCTGTGCGGCTGATGGCGTCGAGTTTGGTTAGTATGGCCTTGACGTGAGTCTTGGCTGTGCCTTCCGTGATGGCCAGGCGGCGGGCGATGTCTTTGTTGCTGCGACCTTGCGCAACCAACTGCAGCACGTCGAGCTCACGTTGAGTCAGGCTGGGCTTCGCCATGCGCTGCAAAGCCTTGGCAGCGACGGATGACGACGTATACGGACGATCTTCGCTGACTGCGCGGATGGCGGACAGAATTTCCTGGCGCGGTGCGTCCTTGAGCAGATAGCCTTTGGCACCCTGGCTCAGGCACTGAAAAATATCTTCGTCGCCGTCGTACGTGGTCATGATCAGAATGCAGGCTTTCGGATTGCCTTCCAGCACACGCTGCACGACAGCAACACCATCGCGCTTGGGCATGCGTAGATCGAGGACCAGTACGTCGGGGCGATGTTGCTCATACAGAACGACTGCCTCGTCGCCGTCACCGGCTTCTGCAACCACTTCCATGTCGGGTTGCTGATTGACCATTGTGGCGAGGCCATCTCGTACCACCGGATGATCATCTGCAAGGATTACCCGGATTTTCCGTTTCAGTACCGCGACCATCACACTCTCCGCTTCGGTAGCCGCACACTCACTCGCGTGCCCGCTCCGGGTTTGCTGTCAATCTGCCACTCTCCTCCTATGGCTCCCGCACGCTGTTGCATGCTCGTGAGTCCAAATCCTTCACCGGCGAACTCAGCGTGCTGTTCCATGCCAACGCCGTCATCTGCAACTGACAGGGCCCAATGAGCCGGCTCGTCAGTCATCGTGATTCGAACATTACTCGGCCGAGCGTGACGCATCGCATTGCTCAGCGCCTCCTGGGCGATTCGCAGCAGCTCGTGCTCGTGCTCCGGCTTGAGTCCCGTGTTGAACTCGCCACCCTCGAATGTGCAGGTGACGCGCCCGGGGATCGTCGAGCGGTCGCAAAGCTGTCGCAGCGCGATCTCCAGGCCGGCGCGCCGTGTCTGATCGAGACGCAACGCCAT
>JAXDQF010000030.1:0-57828 GCA_034668025.1 Gammaproteobacteria bacterium
CGGCATGGAGGTCGGCATGCTGGCCGTTGCGCGCGCATTCAGCAACCCGCAATCCCCGGCAGTCATGCTGGCCACCATGTTATTGGGCATGGCAAGTGGGCTCATTTTGGCGAGCTCCCTTCCGCGCCCGGCAACCCGGTAGCGCCAAACGCTTTCGCGGCGCTTTCAGCACCGTCGCCGTCCACACACGCGACCATCGCCCCGGCCTTCCGCCCGTTTAAACAGATTCTCATCCGGGCCTGTCACGCCTTGAACCCGCAGCGTCCCTGGCAGCACCTACAGACGAGGCGAGACGCGTGCCCGATGAGCCGGCCCTGTGGATAACCCCACCGGACCCGGCCTCAAACCGGGGACTCCTGTCTTGTGCCGTTTCAGTTCGACAGGAGCGCCCCGGGACAATGATTTCCATCTTGGTCTGCCACTCCTACTTTCTTCGCTTCGATCCGAAGCAGGCCGAGCGTGGCAAGCCGTATCCCCCGCTGGCCACGCTGCAAGTAGCGGCGATGCTGCGGCAGGCAGGCCATCAGGTAGCCCTGTTTGACGCGATGCTGGCGGACGGCCTGGAAGAGTATGAGGCAAAGCTTGAAGCCACCCGCCCGCAGGTGGTCCTCCTCTATGAGGACAATTTCAATTTCCTGAGCAAAATGTGCCTCGGGAAAATGCGTGAGGCTGCCTGCAGGATGATCGGCCGGGCCCGCCACGCCGGCGCGCGAGTGATCGCCTCGGGTCCCGACGTCAGCGACTCCCCCGAAACCTATCTGCGCGCGGGCGCCGACATCACCTTGAAGGGTGAGGGTTTGGGGGCCTTGATGGAGTTGTTGTCGCGGCTGAGTGCTAAGCTCAATGCGCCGGCAGGTGAGCTGATCCAAGGCGTGTCGGGTGCGGCCACCGGGGGCGGCGACATACTCGTCAAAGTGAATGGCGTGGGATCCCACCCTCCCACCCCGGGAGGCAGCAACAGCGCCAGCATCCCGCAAACCGAGATGGCCGCGTGGGACCTGGTGGACATGGACCGCTACCGGGCCGTGTGGATGCGTTCGCACGGCTACTTCAGCCTGAACATGGCCGCGTCGCGGGGCTGCTCTTTCCGCTGTACCTGGTGCGCCAAGCCGATCTGGGGCAACCAGTATCTGCAGCGAAGCGCAGCGAGTGTGGCGGCCGAGATGGACTATCTGCGGCGCACCTTCAATCCCGGCCACATCTGGTTTGCGGATGACATCTTCGGTTTCCGCGTGGATTGGGTGAACGAATTCGCGGCCGCGGTGTCCGCCAACGGAGGCGGCATTCCCTTCACCATCCAGACCCGGGCCGATCTGCTGAGCGAGCGCATGGCGACGGCGCTGGCGGCGGCCGGCTGCAAGGAAGCGTGGCTGGGTGCGGAAAGTGGCAGCCAGCACATACTGGACGCCATGAACAAGGGCACGACGGTCGCAGAGATAATCACCGCACGCGCGCGTCTGCAGGCGACCGGCATCCGTGTTGGATTCTTCATTCAACTGGGCTACCTGGATGAGCAGTTGCCGGACATTCTCGCCACGCGCCAGCTCCTCGAAACCGCCCGTCCTGACGACGTGGGTGTCAGTGTGTCCTATCCCCTTCCCGGCACGAAGTTCTACGAGCTGGTCAAGGTGCAACTGGGTGGCAAAACTCACTGGCAGGACAGCGACGATCTCGCGATGATGTTCCGGGGCACCTACACCTCCGAGTTTTATCGCGCCATCCGCGATCTGATCCACGAACAAGTGAGCCTCCAGATTCGCGAAAAGGATGTGCCTGCCAACGAGAAATCCCCAGCCCGCAGGGCCCTGGACCGCAGTTGGCACAAGCTGCTGGGCCGCGAAAGCCTGTACCGGTCCCAGGCGGATGTCACGTTGAAAGAGGTCACCGCCTACGAGGCAAGATTGGGAGCCAGTACGGGCACGGTTGGTCGCAGGTCGGTCGACTGACATGCGCACGGGCCACAGCAGCGAGCGCGTCGACTTCCCCCTGCCGCAGTCGCTTCAGCAGACCTTGCGCAAGATCACGGAAAGGCTTGCTTTCGAACTCGCCGAGCCGACCGCGGTGGCACCCGACTGGACCCCGATTGAATGGCGGCTGGCCCGCGCCGTTGCTGCGATTCACTGTGCATCACCTGCGCTGGCGGATTGCCTGCGCTGGCAGGGACCGGCTGAATGGCGCGACTTTCTGACAGGCCAGAAGGCTCACGTGGCCGCCCGTCATCGCCGCATCCACGCACTGTTGAATCAAATCGATACATGCGCCCGCGAGGCAGCGGTCGCGATAGTGGGTTTGAAGGGAACCGCCCTGCACTCCATGGGCTTCTACCGCGCCGGTGAGCGGCCGATGGCCGACGTGGACCTGCTCGTGCGGGAAGGCGATACAACGCGAGCCGGACAGGTTCTGGAGTCGCTGGGTTTCAGCGAGTCGTTCGCGAACTGGAAGCATGGTGTTTTCGTGCCCGCCGTTCGCGACGTGCACTCGGGCTTTGGAGAGCACGCGGACAACTACATCAAGATCGAGCTCCATACGCGAATCGCAGAAAAGCTGCCGCTTCGCATCACCGATGTGACTGACTCGATTTATCCGTGCACGCCGCATCCGGGGCTGAATGCGTATCCGTCAAAGGCGGCGTTGCTGGCCCACCTGTTGATTCATGCTGCCGGCGGCATGGCTTACAGCGCGATGCGGATCATGCACCTGCACGACATCGCGTTGGTTTCCGCGCGAATGGACGGCTCGGACTGGGATGAGCTCATGAAGCAAAGCCTGCCCGCGAACAAACGGTGGTGGGCGCTGCCGCCCCTCCAACTGACCGCTCGGTACTATCCGCGGGCCATCCCGACGGACGTGCTCGCGACAGTCTCCAAAGATTGCCCATGGACCCTGCGTCACCTGGTTCGACATCACCGCATATCGGACGTATCGCTGTCCTACCCTTGGGTCCAGGCTTTTCCCGGTATTGGCTGGTCCCAGTCATGGGCTGAGATCGTCGAATATATCGGTGGTCGCATCTGGCCCGACGATGAGTCGCGCCGCGTGCAGGAATACAGAGTGGCGACCGATTTCGCATCGGCGAACACTCAGTGGGGCCGGTTGTCTCATGGACGGCGCATGTTGCGGTGGATGACGTCCAGACCGCTTCGGGTCGACACGCTGAATGCGGTACGAATGGCCCTCCAGGCTCATCCGGCCACCTGCGAGGCACGCGTGACATGACCGACATCCTGCTGACTCACGGCTACTTCCTCTGCGAGGACGAGAAAGAGCGGCAGATCATGAAGCCCTATCCGCCGCTGGGACTGTTGTATCTGTCCGCCTATCTGAAGACTCGCGACCACTCGGTCGAAGTCTACGACAGTACCTTCGGTACCCGGCCCGAGCTGGTGCAGAAAATCCGCCAGTCGCCGGGGGGGCTCGTCGGTATCTATACGAACCTGATGACTCGTGGCTCGGTCCTCCAGATTATCAGCGCCGCGAAGCAATCCGGCTCGACCGTGATACTGGGCGGCCCCGAAAGCGCCAACCACAGCGCCGAGTATCTGAGAGCGGGCGCTGACGTGATAGTGGTTGGCGAGGGTGAATCCACGCTGACAGAGGTCGTCGCCACGCTGCCGTCAATGGGTCCCCATGACCTGGGCAACGTTCGCGGTATCGTCTTCAAAAATGAGGCCGGTGAGGCGGTACACACGCCCGAGCGCGCCAAGATCAACGACCTCGATACACTGCCCTTTCCGGACCGCGAAGCCATCGATCATCAGAAGTATCTCGACGTGTGGAAAACCCACCACGGGGCGAGCAGCATCAATCTCATCACTGCGCGCGGCTGCCCCTATCGTTGCACGTGGTGCTCGCACGCTGTGTATGGCTATTCGCACCGGCGCCGCAGCCCCGAGAATGTTGCAGCGGAAGTGTCCTGGATAGTGGACCGCTATAACCCGGACCAACTCTGGTACGCGGACGATGTTTTCACCATCAGCCACCCGTGGCTGAAAGCGTACAAGGCAGCTCTCGATAAACGGGGACATCACCTGCCGTTCGAGACCATCACTCGCGCCGACCGCCTTCAATCCGAGGAAGCCGTCGAGACACTGCGGGCCTTGGGCTGCTACCGGATCTGGATAGGCTCCGAAAGCGGCAGCCAGAGAATACTGGACGCGATGCAGCGCGGTGTCAGTGTCGAGCAGGTCCGCCGTGCCACGAAACTCGCCCAGAAGCATGGGATCCACGTCGGCATGTTCCTGATGTGGGGTTACGAGGGCGAGGAGATGGAGGACATCGCGGCCACCGTCGAGCATGTCAAAGAAAGTAATCCTGACATCTTCTTCACGACTGTCTCCTATCCGATCAAGGGGACGCCCTACTTTGACGCGGTGCAGGGGAAAGTGGAGTTGCCACTTGCCTGGGCCAACGCCACCGACCGCGACTATCGCGTCAATGGCCGCAACGGCAAGGATTACTATCGCCTGGCGGATGTCTGGTTGCGCAGCGAGGTGGAAGCCTCGAGGGTGGCCAACACCGATCCGCAGCGCGCCGCTGGCCTCATCGAGACAGCGAAACGTGCCAGGGACGAGATGAGCCGTGCCCGCATCACGACACCTGCGTGAGTCGCAACCCTGGATGACCGAACAGCAATTCGCCGACATCGCGGCGGCCTGCGACCGGCTGTTGCGCGCCCCCTCCACCAGTCTCGCCCGCCTCGCCGTCCCACTGCTTCACTTCCTGAACGAACATCCGGGTTGTCTCGCACAGTATGCGCCGCTGCTGAGCGAGCGCCCGGACGGCGGGATTTCTGATCTTCCAAGAGCTGTGTTTCGAGCGGCGCGCGGCCTCATGCGCTCGCTGGCAGCACGGCGCCCGACCCCACAGCCCCGTGGCCCAATCCATGTGCTGATCGTTTCCCACCTGCTCGCGCCGAATCAACTGCAGCGCAGCGACGATTTCTTTTTCGGTGCGCTGCAGAGCCGATTGAAGAATCAGGGGGTCACCTCCCTGTTGGTGTTGATCGATCACTTGCCGGTCGCTGGCAACAACGGGGACATACGGAACTTTCCCGCGCCGCGCGTGATTCTGCCCAGAACGGTAGCCCCTGCAACCGAACTCGACATCTGGAGGCAGTGCACGACTGAATCCGCAGTCCTGCGCCGGGAGGCCGCCGCCGCGCGCAACTCCATGGACAGTAGACTTGCACTGCTTTCGAGCCGTGAAGTGTTTTCAGCACGCACGATCATCAATCTGCGAATGCATGCAGCCGTCGCAAACATCTGCCGGGCCGTCAACCCGAAGATTGTCATCACCACCTACGAGGGTTCCGTTGATGAGAGATTGATCTGGCATGCCGCGCGGACGGGAGGCCGGCGGCCACTTTGCGTGGGGTATCAACACGCCATGGTGTTCGAGCGCGCTCACGCGATTCGGCGCCCTGTCGCAGCCCCCGGCCTGGATTGCGATCCGGACGCCATCCTCACTCTCGGAGAAATCCCACACGCGGCGCTCGCGGCCAGCCCTGAGCTGCAGTCCACGCAACTCATCGAGTATGGATCGCATCGGCGCGCCACAATCCCAGAGTTGCTCGAGCCGCAGCAGCGCCCCCCCCATTGCCTCGTCCTCCCGGATGCCAGCGATCAAGAATGCGTCACACTGTTTGATTTCGCACTGGCCTGCGCTCATCACAGCCCGGAAATCACCTTCGCGTTGCGTCCCCATCCGATGGTCGATGCACGGTTGCTGTTGAGTCGCCACCCGCAATTGCAGAAATTGCCGGCGAACGTAGCGCTGTCTGTAGGCAAATCGCTCGAGCAGGAATTTGCGCAGGCACGGTATTGCCTCTACCGCGGCTCTTCGGCGGCCATGCACGCAGTTCGCGCCGGCATCAAACCATACTATCTCGCGCTGCCCGGCGAGCTGCCGTTTGACTGCCTCTTTGAGATCGCCGACTGGCGCGAGACGGTCACTTCGCCAGAGGAGCTGAGCAATCGCCTGCGCCTGACCGACCCTTTCACAGACTCCGCCGCCGCCCGTCGCGCCATCGACGTGTGCGAACGCTATGTCGCGCCAGTCAGGCCTGCCGCGATCGACGAGTTGCTCGCGCTGGTGAGGCAATGAGCTCACGCAGCGCGGCAACAGATTCACTCGGATGTTGACCCCGGCGCAGCTCGAAGAACGGCACCCGTGTGACAGTGCGCTCAAACAAAGGCCATGAAGGCTGGTTTGCAGCGTAAGCCTGTTCGTGGACCAACATCGGCAGCGCCTCTGTCGGCAGGAGCCGTTTGAGCAACGGCTGACCCGCGGCGCGCTCGGCAGACAGGAAGACGATGGCGCCTATTTTCAATGGGCGCTGCGCCAGCGGATAGCCACCGCGACGCAGGTCGATCTCATACTTGCGCACCCCGCTGCGGCGCCGGATGACGGGCGATTTGCGGATTTTCGCGCCGGCGCCAGGCTGCGAGAGCCACCGAAGCGAGTCGGCACGCACGTGCAGAAAATTGCTGACCCCGGTGGCAAGCAGCGTGTCCGGTGTTACGAAGACGCCATCCTCTGCCAGAATTTCGAGCCCTTCGATCAGGCACTGCAAGCTCACCGTCGACTTGCCGGCACCGCTGGGCCCCAACAACAGGACTCCATGGCCGGCACAACCCACGCATGCCCCGTGCATCGCTACGAGCCCCTGGACCCGCGCTGTCAGGGTAAACACGGCAAACTCGATGAGCTCATAACGCGTGAGATACGGGAATCGCAACATCCGCGGTGATACGACCACGAGCGCTGCCTGCTCATGCGGTGACACCACCACGAAATTGGAAGATCCCGTGGCCCCGGCAAGCAGGCCCGCCCCCGACATCATCTGGAGCGGCGGCGGCTCGGCGCCCGCGCGCTTCCGTTCGGGGGATGCCAGTACCAACCTTACCCGCAGCTGCGGCTCGACACGGGACAGCTTGAGATGCGGGAGCCTTGCGTAAGCGGCGTCTACCAATCGCAGCAGATCCTCGCTGTTGCTCTCGAACCTGACGCGCGTCCCCAACACGTGAATGTCCCTGAACAGTCTGACGGCGGATCGCTCCTCAAACGGGTCAGGGTAGAGCCCGGCTGTGCTGGTTTTCATGACATGGTCCGCAGTCGTTCGGCAGAAATGGACTGGGTAACTCGACCCGCCAGGTGAGCAGCCACCTTACGCACGACTTCGGTCGCCGCAGCAGCATAGTTATCGGGCGACCCGCCCGCGATATGAGAAGTGAGGAATACGTTCGGCAGGCTACGCAGGGGATGTGAAGCAGACAACGGCTCCTCTTCATACGTATCCAGGCAGGCGAATATGTCACCCCGTTTCAAGCGGGCGAGGAGCGCATCTGGCTCGATCAGCGCCCCGCGAGCGATGTTGATGAGCACCGTGCCCGGACGCAGTTTTGCGAGTTCAGCCGCGCCCAGACAATGCCGCGTCATTTCGGTCAGCCCGCGATGGAGCGACACGATATCTGCGCCCAACACCTCTCCCAGGGACACTGGGACAGCCCCGCTGCTGCGGATGTCGCCTTCCGCTGCGTGCTCGGAGTAGACGAGGACACGTGCCTGTGCATGGCGAAGGCGCTCGGCGAAAGCGCACGCATTTTCGCCCCAGCCAATCAGCCCCACAGTGGCTCCTTGCAGATCGCGTGGTCGCACACTACCCGGCCCTCTTACGCCCAATGAAGCTTTCTTCCACATCCTCAAAAAAAATGGTTCGAGTCCTGCATTCTTGATAACGGGACGCACGCTGCGTGCAACCCGATTCAACGAGCCTTTGAATCCGCGCGTGCGGGGTACGGTTCCCCAACCACCCTCGCGCATGACGCCGTGGGACAGAAACGCCCGACGGCGACCGAGGATTGCCAGGCCGAGCGCGAATTCCGCCACGCTCTGTGCATAAGCTGAGCTTCCATTGACCAACCTGACGCCGCGCGCGAGAAGTGCTTCCGGCTCATGACGCGCGAGCGACAGGGCCACGATGCCGACAACAACCAACCCCGGAAGCTTAGCGAGAATGTCCGCAGGCAACGCGGATGAGCCGCGGCCCAAAACCGCCGCGACAATATCGGGGCGCTCAGCGGTCGATTCGCGGACATCCTCCAAAGACACCAGTCGGTACTGCGGCAGCAGACTCGCAAGCGCTGCCTGCAATTCGACAGACTGCGCGACCAGAATGGATTTTTCTGCCAGCGCAGGTGCACGCGGCTGCGCAGCCGCTCGAAGCTCCATCGATGGCAGGTGCACCCGTCCGCTGAACCCGTTTTCAATCAACTCGGCGAGCAATACGGATGGAGCAATCGCGGCGAGGCTATGCAGCGGCTCGGTACCGGTGCGGATCGCCTGGAGAAAAGCCTCATGCTCGGCCGCAAACCCGTCGCCTTGCATTGGAAGCGCCAAGGTCGTCGCAGGATGACCCTTTCTTTCTATCGTGAGGCCCGCCCCCGTGACGCTGTATGTTTCGTCGTGAGCATGGAAGACATACTCCTCACGCCGTGAACCGGCATCGTTGTTGCAAAGGAATACAGCTTGCGCACCATCGCTCCAACGCATGAGGACCGAAAAGACACTCGGCTGAGTCGCAGCAGATTCTCCGGCCTGTGCCATCAACTGCTCGGGCAGCCCGCCCATCATGAACAGCAGCGCATCCAGACCATGAATGCCGTTCGCACTCAGCCAGGTGCGCGCCCCGAACGCGGGCGGATTGCGAAACTCAGGCTTGTGGAATACCGCTTCGGCGAAGCGCCAACCGGCTCGTCCCGCGCGCGCGCGGACCTCGGCGAGGGACTTTGAGAAGCGGCGGTTCAGACCGCCGGCGGCGATGAGCCTGTGCGTGCTCGCAACTTCTGCCAGCTCGCGCGCCTGCGCATAGGTGGGTGCCACGGGCTTCTCAACGAACAGATGTTTGCCGCTGCGCAGCGCCCGCATTCCGTACTCAAAGTGCAGTTGCGCGCTGCCGAAAATATAGACGGCATCAATATCCGTCCGGTCGAGGGCCGCGATGCCCTCGCCGCTGTCCTGCAGAAATCCGAATTTGCGCCGGGCAGCCGCCGCGCGTTCACACTGGATGTCGCAGACCTGCACGAGAACGATTTCGCCCCGGTCGCGCAGCCCCGCGAGGACCGGTAGGTGAGCTGCATCGGCCGCCGGGCCCGCACCGATGACCAGCACGCGGACCGGCTTCGACGAGCACGTTTCGGAAGTGAGCGTCACTGCAGAAGATTCGGCTCGTAACTCGAGGCTTCGCGCATATCCGAAGGTCCACGGATCGTCGCGTAAGGGGCGAGTGAATCCACATCGTTTCGATCGTACAGATCGTCGCCGAGGATTGCATCGTCGAGGCGTGCGCTGTGCGGGTGCGTTTTGAGATTCCGACCGGCCAACAGTTGCTTCACCCGCTCTAGGGACATATTCCATTCGTCCGCCAACCGGGCAGCCGTTGGCTCCGCAAAGGACATATACAGCGCCTCCGCATGGGAGTGGTCCTGCAGCCCGGCAAAGTTCACCTGCGACTCGAGCGTCCTGCGGTACTTGCCGATGACCCGCATATCACTGGCAATGCGCTCTCTGAACTGCTTCGTGCCGAAGTAGCCGTCCACGTCGGTAACGTTCTTGAAGGGAGGTTGCAGGTTTATCTCATGACACCAGAGGCACTTGCTCGGTTTACCCGCTGCGGTGAGAGCCGGGGTCGTCGTCGCTTTCAGATGTCCCTCGAGATCGTATAGAGCAAACCGCAATTGCCCATTCTCCATCACATCGAGCGTCTCAATGTCGGTCTTTTGAAACGAGTGGTCCCGCAAAGAGCCCTCGCCCTCGAAGGCCACGAACGCCACGGACTCGATACCCCCGGCCTTTGCACACTCGATCAGGCGATTGCCGTGCGCGACGGCGGACTCGACAATGGCCACTTGCCGCGGCTGGAATTCGTGCTTGGCGCGAAACTGCGCGTAGGTGGGGCTCACTCCCGTCAGCGCATAGTACTGATAGGAGCTGCACAAGCTCAGATAAATGAAGCGACCGATATCGATACCCCCCATCACCCGATATTCGTCACTGGACCGCAGTCTGTGCAGCAGCTTTCTCCAGGCCGGCTTCGAGCTTTCCGCCACTGCCGCGGCATCCAGATCGAGGGTCACTCGCCGTCCATCCCAGCTGACCGCAGCCGCATCGGCCGGCAGTCGGGCGCCCAGGAAGGACAGCGCCCACAGCAGCCCCATGTTGGCTTTCGAGCGCGACTCATCGGAGTAACTCTTGATCCAGCGTAGCTGGATGACCAGGTCCGGGTCTCGCGGTGCCGGCGGTGGAGTTATCCGACCGCAGCCCGACGCGCTGAACAGGCAGCACACCAAGAAAATTCCTGCCAAACCGAGCGCCGACTTCCTGTGCATGATTCAGGCCGCCAAAGGTGCAGTGCGCTGTGGTACGGGTCGCGGATAGGCAACGGCACAGAGGCTCACAACAAACATCGCCAGCAGCACGAACAGCCGCGGGTATGCCAGCACTGTGAGAGCGCCGCGGCCTTCAAATGGGTAGGTATGGCCGTAGGGCATGAATCCGATGAGCACATATGCACCCAGTATCAGGTACGCCGGCACGCGGGCACGCTCGGACAGGAAGTACTCGATGAGCAATGCAACCGGGAGCCATAGCAATGCGAACGCGTAAGTCCCGGCATACGGCGCAATCAACAACGTGAGGATTCCCAGGATTCCGATGGTTGGCCGGGTTGCGCGGGCGCCCACGCCGCGCACGAGTCTGATCAACACCACCGCTGCGGCGGATACCAGCAGGATCTTCGTGCCAATCACCGCGATCGTTCGCACCAGCGGCGCATCAATCCACGCATGCGGGTTGCGTACCGGGTCCGGAATAAACAGGCGGCTGAACAGCGTGTCAAAGGACTGGAATTGCGCCGTGTAGGAGCGTATCGGGGTGAGGTGCCCGCTCAGGTGATTGAAGAGCACATCGACGAGAAAGATCTCGTGAATTCTCCAACCCATTACGCCGATGCTCACCAACACCACGGCCGCAATCGCGATGCCTCCAGCCATCACCACCCGCCACTGCCGCTGCAGGGCCAATCCCGCCAGCACCACCAGGGGATAATATTTGACCGGCACGAAAACACCGAGGCACAACCCGGCGAGCCACAGGCGGCGTTTGAGATAAAGGTAGTATCCGAGCAGGCAGAAGGTCGATATTAGAATGTACGGCTGACCGAACCGCAGACCGGTACGCAGGGCCCAACCCGACAGGAGTACGAAAAGGGCCGAATCAATGAGCCGCCACGCAGCGATCCTGCTCAGCAGCAACATCGAGCACAGCAGGCACACCAGGTTCACGACAGTCAGGATGCGCAATGCCGTCTGCGGTGCGAAACCGGTCAGCGGCGTGAGGACCAGGGCGGTCGGCGGTGGATAGGGCGTAAACTCACCCCAACCCTCCGGCTTGCCGATACCGTAGCGACGGATCTGCTCACGAAACCACGCCCCGTCGTAGAGTCTCGCCGGGTCCAGCCCATCGCTTACAATTTTGGCGGCGGTGAAATTCGCCGGGAAGTCGGAAGATATTTCCGTGAACGCCGGCAATACGGCTTTCGTCAACAGAAAGGCCAGGAGTCCGACCAACAGAAGCACCCGCCCTGCGCGGCTGACGACTGGCAGATCAACCATGTTTGGACTGCCGCGCCAGGGGCGGCTCATGAACCTGCTGGGCAACGATCCTGCCCGCAACGAGCTCGTACACAACATCGCAGTAGCGCAAGGCGGCGGCCCTGTGCGCAACAATGAGAATGGTCCTGTTGGCCCGCAATGAGTGCAGCATCGCACCGATCTCACTCTCACTGGTGCTGTCCAAGGAGCTCGTGGCCTCGTCGAAGAGCAGGAGCGAGGCATCTCGATAGAGCGCACGCGCGATGGCCACGCGCTGGCGCTCTCCGCCACTCAAGCCGCGCCCACCCTGCCCCACTCTTTCATTGTAACCCGCGGGGAAAGCAGCGACGCAGTCTGTCAGACAGGCCGCTGCCGCCGCGGCCTGTACCCGGTTGGAGTCTATCTGCCCGGGTGGAGCGCCAAATGCGATATTCTCAGCCAGGGTTGCCTCGAGCAGAAACACATGCTGCGGAACATAGGCGATGCTCGATTGCCAGGAGCGGTAGTTCGCACCCCACAACCGTGTTCCATCCACTTCGATGTGCCCCGACTGCGGCAGCAGCAAGCCGCTCACCAGATCGAGCAGCGTGGTCTTGCCGGAGCCGTTGGCGCCCATGAAGCCGACGATGGCGCCGGCGGGAATGACCAGCGACACATCGTTGAGAACGGGTGGCAGCTCCGGCGAATAGCGGAAGGATACCTCGTACAATCGGATCTCGTTGCGCGGCCGGCCCTGCCATGAGTGATCCAACACGACAGGGGACGGCCTGTCGCGCGGGACGCGTGGGCGATCCAGATCCATCTCGATACCAGCAAAGGCGGCGCGGTCCGCACGCAGCTTCACGATCGCCGTGAAGGCCTGCTGAAGCGCGGGCAGCAGCCGGTATGCCGCGAGACCGACGAAGGTGAGCTGACCCACCCAGGGCCCGGTCGCGGCAACGCGGCTGCGCAGGTACAGCGCGGCCGCCACCAGGCAGATGGCGGTAATGCACTCGAGCACGTATCGGGGGCTTTGCGAAATGCCGTAGGTGCTGGAGGCGATGCGCGAGATGGCACGTGACTGCTGCGCGAACCGCGCGGCAAAAAAGTCCTGTACACCCAGCAGGGTGACTTCCTTGATTGCCCCGAATCCTTCGCCGACTGTCCGCATCCGTTCAGTGCGAAGTTGGTTTTCGGATTCTCCATCGCGGCGTAGACGCCTGCGGACGGCCGCATAAAATACGGCATAGCTGGCACCCAATCCTGTCATGGCGGTGACCGCGACAACGGGATCGACCCACAGGACCGCGATGAGAATGAACGCGATCGTAACCAGGCTCGCTACGAGGAGCAGCGCGTATTGGACGATGGCGGCCGTCACGCGCGCGCTCTCCTGAACTTTGCTTGCAAGCACCGTGCTGCCGCAGCGTGCATGGAATTCATAGCCACGATGCAGATACTCGGCGAACAGCTCGGCGTACAAGCCATCGCCGACACGTACGGAAAAACGGTTGATTGCAAGTAGACCGAACAGGTTGATCGCATTCGCGAGCAGCACGCTCACCGCGAAGGCGGCTCCAAGGGCGACCACAATCGAGTCCTCGCCCACCTGCAGCTTCTGCAACACGGCCCAAGCGACTGTACTGTGCCGCACAGACTGCGGATCGGACAGGGCGGCGAAGAACGGCAGCACGGCCGCGACCCCGCCTACCGTTGACGAGGCCATCACAACCGAGAGCAGTTGCAATCCCACCAGGCGTCGGCGATTGCGCGAATCCAACAGGCTCCAGAGCACGCGCAGTACAGCCATGGCGTCGCTACCTATCGTTACAGGCCGGAAACACGCGGATCCCACAGCTTGATGAATTTCTTCGAAAAGTCGAGCTCCCAGGGCCGGCCATACCGCTGATAGCGGTAGCGCCAGGAGGCGAGTGCCTGGAGCGCCGCTTTCCCCCAGGGTGGCGAGCGTACATCCGTGACCGTCGGATACCTGCAGCCCAGCACGGTCGTGAAATCCCGAATCCGTTCGCGCAGTTGCTCTGTGAGCCACGGAGTGTCCGTGTGACACCAGTACGTCACCCACTTCGGCTGCGCCCACTCGTCCGCCGTAGCCGGAAATACCAGCGGCCTTCCATCGCTGTCGCGCAGGCTGCTGACTGCCCGCTCGACCTGCGGGTTTTTGGCACCGGGGGCCGGCGGCAACGGCGCGTAGATGTACAACATGATTTCCGTCTGGGGGTGCAGACGCTTGATGTGCCGGATGAACTCGAACGTCCGCTCCGTTTCCCCCTCCGGATCCTGAGGGGGCGCCAGCATGAACGACAGTTCGGCGGTGACGCCATTGCGGCGGCAAATCTCGACGGCTTCCAGCGTCTGATCGGTGCGGGTCCCTTTGCGCACATCGTGCAACAACCAGTCGCTCGGTGATTCCGCGCCGATGTACGCCATTCGCAGTTTGCTTTTCCTGACGAGCGACCAGGAGGCCTCAGACAGATTCAACAAGGCATCCGCACGGGCGAAACACCACCACGGCAGCTGCAGCCCTGCAAGCACCTCGAGCAGCGGGGCGGTATCCTCCTCGCGGTCGAAGAAGTTATGGTCGTAGAACTGAATGGAGTCCATACCGAACTGCGTGTTGAGTAGTCGCAGCTCCTGGTCCAGCCGCTGCGCCGGCGGCAATGCCGTCTTGCCGCGGAACATGGCAGCGACTCCACAGAATGTACATCGGAAGCGGCAACCCAGCGCGGCCTGGTAACCGCCGGTGCGCTGCCCCAGAAAAGTTCTGCTGAAGTATTGGCGCGGGTCGCCCACCCGCTCGTAGGGCAGGCTGCGCACGAGCCCGGCCGTCGAGAATGCGCGGTTGGAATTGTGGACGATCTGTCCATTCCGGCGCCACGACAGTCCGGCAATCGCGTCGAGCGTGCCGCTGGCGGTGCCGAAGAGCACATCCAGGAGCTCGATCAGAGTCTGCTCTCCCTGGGCTCTGATGGCGTAGTCAACGTACGGCACATTCAGGCTGGGAGCTGCGCAGATGGTGGGGAAATGACCTCCCCAGATGATCGGGATCGACGGGAACCGCGCCCGTATGGCCTGCGAGACGAGAATCGCAGATCGCAACTGTGGGCCGCCCATCACGCTGATACCAACAGCGTCGCAGTGCCCGTTCTCCAAAGTACGCAGGGTAGTCGAAACGAAGTCACGGTCGACGTTGCCGTCAATGATGCTGGACGCGTACCTTCCGTCCAAGGCCGCGGAAAGATTCAACACCGCGAACGGAAACCGTGCGCTGCGACGTTTCGTGATCGTCGGGTTGATCAGAAGGATGTGCCGAGGCGTGCTCATGACAGCTTCTGGGCCGGAACCAGCCAGCGCGTGAACAGCATCTCGACCGGCCAGCGATAGAAGTCCTTGGTACAACGGTAGCGCGCGAGGCGCTGGAGCAGCCGCTTGCCGGGCGAGACGCGCTTCCAGGCCAGCTCGTGGAAGAACTTGAAGCGCTCAATCAACTCGAATTTCTCGGGTGTAACCCACGGGCCGGGCATGCCCGCCACGTAATCGAACCGGGCCCACTCCTCCAGGGTGTCCGGCAGCCGGAAGCCGCGTGCCACGGCTTCGATGACCAGCTCACTGCCGGGATATGGCTTGAAGTAGAAGATCGGCGTGAGAAAGTCAGGACTCATGGCGCGCAGGCGCTTGGCGACATCGAGGCTCGCCTGAATGCTCGACTCACTCTCGTCGGGAAAGCCGACAATGAACGGGAAATGTCCCGCGACACCGTGCCGAACCATCTTCTCGGCGGTGGCAAACACCTGCTCGATCTTGATGTCCTTGCGGATGCGGCGCAGCATTTCATCCGAGCCCGACTCGACGCCCACGAGCAGCCGGCGCAGTCCGGACTGTTTGCATTTCGCCCACACTTCATCGGGCAACCGCACGCCTTGGTCCGCGCGCATGGTCGCCGCCCACGTAAATTTCATGCCCGACTCGATGATCTTCTCGGCCAACGCCTGTACCCGGTCCCGCTTGGTGAAAAATGTCTCGTCCTGAAAATTAACGTCGTCAAAGCGATAACGGTCCCACAGCTCCTGCAGGCGCAGAGCCATGCGGTCGGGCTCCAGACCCACCCATTTGCGGCCGTACACGAACGGGTCCGAACAGAAGGCACAGCGGAAGTTGCAGCCCTGGGAGGAGATGTAGTCGAGCTGCCTTTTTCCCTTGAGCTCGAAGTAGCGCTCCACCGGAATCAGGCTGTAGTCGTGCGCCCGGAACTTGTCGACGGAAGCCAGCGCCCGCGGAGGGTTCTCGTGAATCGAGCCATCGGGCAGCCTGACCGTGCACCCGGCGCAACCCTGCAACGACTGACCCGTCGCCAGCCGCTTTACGATCTCGGCAAAGGTCTCCTCGCCCTGCGCCCGTACTGTCACATCGACCGACGGCTCCGACAGACATTCGCGCGCGAACATCGACGGGTGCCAGCCGCCCCAGACCACCGGCAGATCCGGCCGTACGCGTTTCACGGCCCGGGATATCTGAAGTGCGTCCGAAATCGGCGCGCCGGTGAGCACCGTGACACCTACACACAATGCACCTTCCAGGTGTGACAGAACCACACTCTCAGCATCAGACTCCAGGCGGGCATCAACGATGATGACCTCATACACGTCCGGATCGAGCTCCGAGCCGATTGCCAGGAGTGCCAGCGGAAAGGTGAAAAACACGGCCTGCGGGTTATAAAGCACAACTTTGTGCCGCCGCAGGTTCGGTCGGGTAGTCATCACGGCAGTCATGCCGCTCTCCAGGTCAGGTCGGAAATTTCCAGGCCAGGCTCGGCCAGGCTCGGGTCAACGAGGGTCGCGGCCGCGAGCGCGGCGACCAGTCCGCTCGCGAGCATCTTCGGCTTTCCGTCAACACGAACCGTCGCCCAATGTGTCGATGGTGCCAACATCGCTGCGTAGTCCGCATCCGCGTACAGTGCGCAGCCGCCGCGCACTACGAGTCGAACATCCGCACGGGAAGCATTCGACAATTCCATGCCGTCGGGCAGGACCAGAAGGTCCGCGCGGTCTGCGACCCTCAGTGTTCCGCGGTCGTTCAGCCGCAGCAATGCAGCCGCGTCGCGCGTTACCATGGATTCGAGGACTCTTGCGTCCAGCCCGCTCGTCTCGCGCGCCGCATTTAGCTCACACAGCAGATCCCGGGATCCGCTGAAACGCGAGTCAGTGCCCAACGCAACACTGCCGCCGCGCGCGAGCTCGCTTACATCGGCGGTGCTCCCGAAAAGGCACGTATTGGAAGACGGGCACCAGATGAGCCCTGCCCCGGCATTCTCGAGACGCCTGCGCTGCACTCGGTCCAGCGCAATGCCGTGTACGATGAGCGTGTTGGATCCCAGGCAGCCGAGGGCATCGAGTCGATCGAACTCGCTCGCCGCCTCCTCATCGACCCCTTCAGCGACGTGAATGATCCATGGCCAGTCCGGCGGCGTACGCAGGTAGGCATTGCGTACCTGCTCCTCGCCATCGATGTACAGTGAATGCGACCAGCCATAGTTGGCGAGAACACCCGTTGGGAAGCTCTCGCCCATCACAAATGGATAAAGCGGGTCGTGGTGCGCGACGGTAGTGACTCCGCTGAGCAGATTCTTCAACCCGCCGATCAGCAGACGCTCGTCCAACGCCACGGCCACACGCGACTCGAAGGCCGGATCAGTCTGCCTGCGCAGGTTGACTTGCGAAACCCACTCGCGCGCATGGCGCCAGTGGCCGGTTGGCTCGATCGGCGGCAGCGTGTTGAAGTGCAGATGATCGTGCGCATTGATGAGACCGGGAAGCAATCTGTCGCCGCGCAGATCGGCCACCCGATCGCCGGCGCGGGCACTGCCACCCACCGCCGCGATGCTCGGGCCCGCAATGCGCACCGAGGTGGTATTGAGGCCGCCGATGTCCGCATTGAGAAAAGTTACGCAGTTGGACATCACTTGCTTGCCCGTACAATCAGCAGGATCGGCACACCGTGCCATTCACGATAGACCCGTTCCGAGCCGGGAAAGGCCTCTGTCAGCTCAATCCCCATCCGAATCTCGGTGAGTGTCTCAACTGTCAATCCCGCGGCGGCCATTGCATCCCGTTGGCAGGCAACGTCGTAAACCTGGTGGGGTATCGTCCGCGTCACGTTAGTCGTGTCCTTGAATGAGCGGGTCATGCCTGCACCAATCGCTTCCGAATGGAAATCGGAATACAACAGGCTGCCGCCCGGGCGTAGCACTCTTGCAACCTCGGACATCCACTGATGAATGTCCGTCGCATGACCCACTGCCAGCCCGGAAACGACCGCGTCGAACACCGCCGGCCGAAACGGCAGCTGCATCATGCTCGCGCGGACCCGGCTGGCAATCGCGACCTGCTCGAGCATGGGCACACAGAAATCCAGGGCGACGACCTCTGCGGCATTCGCTTCGTGCAACAGTTGGCAGTAGCGGCCGCTGCCACAGGCAAGATCCAACACGCGACCGCCCTCCACGTCAGGAAACACCTCCAGCATCGAGCGCTGCTCGGCTCGCATGAGCGGGTTGTGCGCCACAGGAGGATAGATTGGCGCCCAGCGCTCGTATGCCTCCAGCGTTGAGCTTGCAAGTGCGCTCATCGGGGCAGGCGAACCGCCTCAACAATGAAGTGATCCGACAAGGAGGCAAGCAGGCTCGAGCGTTGGGCCCACCTTTCCAAGCGCGTCAATATAGTTGCGGCCGCGGGTGAGTGATCGAGCCATGCGCCCGCGTAGCTTGGCGGTAGCACGACTCCAAGTGGAGCCATCCTCGTGACCTCGAAATAGGGCCGCAGCAGTGACCTGACCTGGGCAGGTGTCGGATATGAGATGGTCAGACCGCGCCATTCGACGCCGCCGGGACGCAGCCGCCGCCAAGCCTTGCGCCACTGGCCTCTCATCAAATACCAGATCCACTCCCACGGAGCGTGGCGCCCCATGACTACCCAAAGCAGCGGAGCGCCCGGGACGAGCCGGTGGGCGACGTCGGCCACCAGCGCCTGCAGATTTTGCACACAGTTGACGGCACCGAAATTCGATAGAACACCGTCGAAAACGTCGCCGTCGGCGAACGAGCCGATGTCTTCCATGGCCACGCAACGAAACTCGATGCGCTCCTGGCAATTCCCGCTCAGTGCCTTGCGGCGCGCCATCTGAATCATTTCCGCCGCAGGGTCAGTGGCCACGACTCTCACGCCGCGGCTGGCCAGCCGTACGGCATCCTCACCGGTCCCGCATCCGAGCTCGAGAATACGCTGCGAAGGCCGGAAGACCTGCTCCAACCGCGACCAGACAATCTCGCGCAGCGCCCTGCCGACAGTGGTGTCGGTAAACGTTGCGTCGTAGGTGCCTGCCATTTCGTCAAAGGCGCAGTCGTGCAAGTCATCTTCCCCGAACGCAAGTGAATCGCAGTTGCGAAAGTAATGTCCCGGATGTGAGTACCGCGTTCCCGACCCCGGGTTCAAAGCGGAAAAAACTCCGCTGGGACGAAACCTTACGTCTCCGTGACAGCACCTACGGCAGGGTAACTTCTCGTGAGCACTCGAAATGTCGTCTGGGCGATACAAGACAATAGTCGGCTTCTTGGCCGCGGCAGCACTGTCCGGGTGCGCGGGAAATGGCAACGGACTCGATGCCAATGGCAATCCAATCACCCCGGGAAGCGGCAGCGGCGGCGGCCTGACGGCTGATTTCCAGTCGATTCAGGACAACGTGTTGACGCCGGTCTGCACCAAGTGCCATCAGGGCGCCAGCGCGCCCCAGGGCCTGCAGTTGGACGCAACCCACAGCTACGCGATGCTCGTCGGCGTGCCCAGCAGCGAGCAACCGTCGGTGTTGCGCGTCGAAGCGGGCGATCCCGATTCCAGCTACATCATTCGCAAGCTGCAAAACACCCCAGGTATCACCGGTGTACAGATGCCGGCCGACGGACCGCCCTATTTACCTCAGTCGACCATTGATGTGATCCGCCAGTGGATCACCAACGGCGCGCCGAAACCAGCTGCAGCCCAGAGCATCGAGGCCGCGGTCAAGAGCGTGCAGCAGTTTGCTGTGGCCACCACGTCCCCCGACAACGACTCCATTGTCAGCGCGGACGTACCGCAAATCATCGTGGAGTTCAACGGCGATATCGACTCAACTTTGATCAACAACGCCACGGTCACCCTGGATACCGCTGAAGGCGACCAAGCCAGCGATCCTGTGTTGGTGACCACCTCGGTCCCGAAGGGCAACCCGGCGGCGATCCTGATCAAACCGCGAACGCCTCTGACCAACGGCACCTACCGCGTCACCCTGCACGGGTCCCTCGCCAACATGAACGCCCAGGCGCTCGGCTCTGACGTCTCTTTCACATTTACGGTGGATGCGCTGCAATGATCAATCGTGCCCTGCGTTACCTGCTTCTACCCCTGCTGCTGCTGGCGTTCGAAGCTCATGCTGAGCCGTACCTGGCCGTCCAGACGGGCTTCAAGTGCGGGCAATGTCACGTCAATCCCACCGGGGGCGGCGAGCGCACCGTGTTTGGAAATATTTTTGCGCAGACCCAGCTAGCGGCGCATCACATCGACACCGGCTCCGACGTGTGGACGGGAGAAATCAACCGATTCCTGTCGATTGGCGGCGATCTACGAGCCCAGGCCCAGGTCACCAAGCAGCCGGGCAGCTCCTCCACCGACGACTTCGATGTCGAGCAGGGTCGCATCTACGCCAGTGCCAACGTCATTCCAGGACGGCTGTTCGTTTACATGGATGAGCAGGTCTCCCCTACCAGCATCAACCGGGAGGCCTATGGAGTGTATTGGTCCAAGAATCACGACTGGTACGTGAAGGCCGGCCAGATGTATCTGCCCTTCGGCTTCCGACTGCAGGACCAGAGCGCACTCGTTCAGCAGATTACCGGCATCAACATGACCACCCCCGACCAGGGCGTGGAGTTCGGAGTGGAGCGTGGCCACTGGGATGCGCAGCTCGCCATCTCGAACGGCACCGCCTCCGGGCCGGAGGTCGATCACGGCAAGCAGTACAGCGGGCAGCTCATTTACGTGGAGAATTTCTGGCGCGTGGGCCTCGCCGCCAACATCAACAACACGTCCGGGGGCAACAAGACCGCCGGCGGATTGTTCGGAGGCCTACGTACCGGACCGATTTCCTGGCTGGGCCAGGTGGATATCACCGACGACAAGAGCCTGCCGGCGCAATCCGGCCGCCAGCTGGCCACGCTGCTGGAGGCCAATTGGCGCATCGCCCAGGGACACAACCTCAAATTGACGCATGAATACCTGGATCCCAATCGGACCGTCTCCAATGACGCCCAGACGCGCTACAGCATCGTTTACGAGCTGACACCCATTCAATACGTCCAGATTCGCACCGGCTTCCGGTATTCCGATGGCATTCCTCAGAGTCCTTTGGAACACTTGAAAATCGGCTTCGTCGAATTGCACGGATTTTTCTGACACGTCTATCAACGCACGCGCGTTTACGCTAGATTAGGACACTCGGCGCCGGACGCTGTTGGCTACGCCTAAACTCGGCGTCAGAAAAGATTCCTGAGCGATCCTGAATGTTGATCTAACATTGCGTCCCCACGACATTTGTCCGTGGGGCGATGTTATGCGCTCATTCATGATCGCTCCCATGCGACGCCAAAAAGTTGCCATTGCGTTTGGACGGGTGCTGCGCGAAGCGCGCAAGCAGAAGGGTCTCTCTCAGGAAGAGCTGGCAGGCGATGCCGAGTTCGACCGTACGTATCCCTCGCTGCTGGAACGCGGATTGCGCACGCCGACACTCACGGTCTTATTCCAACTCGCCAAGGTGTTGGGAGTGAGTGCCGCCTCCCTGGTCAACAAAACCCTGGAAGAGTTGAATCGGAATTGACTCCCCGGGAATCCAGCTAGCGTCCCAGGATCTCGTCGCGAACATCGGCGATTTCGCGTGCGCGCGAGGGACGTGCGCCTTCACACCGTTCAGGACGCGGGCACCGTGTACTGCGCGGACAGATGATTCGCGCGGGCTGTGACAAAGCGTCCTCGATCCAAGCGATATTCAACACATTCGCCACCGCACGCAGCACTTGGGCGGCCGCCTTCGGGATCTTGGCCTCGCCACGGCGGTGCAGGCATTCCTTGAAAATAGACTCGACCAGCTCCGCGGTAGCGGCGCCATTCGAGTCGAGTGCCGGGGCCAGGTCCACTCCAACCGACAACACGTGAGGATTACCCGCCATGTCGCGCACGCGCTGCGAGTTGCAACAATACAGCAGCGAGCGCTCGCCATCGCGCAACACGGAGATCTGCGAGCCCGAGGCCTCGCCGCGGGTGCCTTCGATCATGCGAAACACGGCCCAGTTGGGACAGGGATCGGTGACCTGGGCCAGATTGCCCCACGGCAGCGGAATACCATTGCCACGGTACACCGCCCGCAGATACCCGGGCGGATAGGCATCGAAGAAATGCCAGTACGGGTAGGGAGAGACCTTTGTCATGCGACGCATGATGACAGCCGGTGTCAGCTCCAGTTTGACACCCGCTTCAACACGATAACGCTCGCTCGTCAGAAACCGTCGAAACGGCACTCGCGGCGCCAGCAGAGAGCCGGCGAAGAAGCTGCATTCGAAGTCGCGCCACGCATGTAACACGTCGTGCGCGTCCATACCGGCCGCACTGGAGCCACCTTCAGGACTGCCACCCATTTCGCCGCCGGTAGCGTGCGCGGACTTCAGACCATCACCGCCGTGTAGGACCTTGTGGGCAATATGCGCGGCCAGATCGAATTTCAACCGCGCCGGATCGGACTGCAGAGCCTTGTTGGCATATATGACACCCGGCGGCTCAAAGAAGGAGCGCACCATGCTACGCACATCCCGATCCTTGTCGCGTACCAGGACGGGCTTGCGCTCGAACCAGCGGATTTCCAACCCATGGCGCTTGCACAGCTGCGTCAGGTCTTCAACAGACAATGGAAAACGACGCTCGCCCACACTGTCGGCAGCCCGCTCGAGGTCGGGAAAGTCGTTGCGCGACATCTCCTGGTGTGAGCGGATCAACAAGTGGGCGAATTGCCGCCCCGTCGTACCGGTCTGTGCGAGCAGCTCGGGGATCGCCGCCTGCAGTACATTTTTTGAGAACAGAAACGCGGGCTCGAGGGGGATCCGGGCGGCTCCGCCGGGCGGGGCGGCCGCCAATGAAAGCTCGATGTCGGGGCTTTCATCCAGAAACCAGGCCGGGTCGCGTTGGAAAACGGCCGCCAGCAGGGCCAGCAACTCCGAGGACGGCGCCCGTTTACCGCTCTCGATCATGCTCAGGTAGGACACCGAAGGGGCATTGCTGACATCGCGTTGAATACAGCGCGTGGACAGCTCCTCGAGCGTCAAACCGTTGCGTTTGCGGATGGAACGCAGCTTGGCGCCGAGGAAATGACCCTTCCGAAGAAGCGTGGGCATGGCAGTACTCTGTGTGAAATTGCACTGTGAAATTAACAGTGTGAAGTTTCTGTCGTCAAATTCCTTAACGTTTCGCGCTTATGCTGCCCCTCATGAATGCCGAACCCGAAATGGCCAGTTATTCGCGGGAGCAGGCCGGCCCCAGGATCGAAATCTCGGGCCCCTGGGTGGAGCGGTCCGAAGAGGTCCTGACACCGCTGTCAATGCAGCTGTTGGCCAGCCTCCACCGCCGATTCAACCCCCGCCGGTTGGAATTGTTGGCGGCTCGAGCGCAGCGTCAGGCCGAGCTCGACGCCGGCGCCCTACCCGACTTTGTGCACGCTCACCCACCCTTGGCAGCCGCTGAAAAGGCACCCGGTGATTGGACTGTAGCGCCTATCCCGGCCGATCTGCGGGATCGCCGTGTCGAGATCACCGGCCCCGTGGACCGGAAAATGATCATCAACGCCCTGAATGCACCCGTGAAGGCATTCATGGCGGACTTCGAGGACTCCTGCTCGCCGACCTGGGGCAACATCGTTCGCGGTCAGATCAACCTGCGCGACGCGATCCGGGGCACGATCAGCTTCTCGGACCCTGACAACGGCCGCGTCTATCGGCTCGCCGAGCGGACCGCCACCCTGATCGTGCGGCCGCGCGGCTGGCATCTGCCCGAAAAGCACGTTCGCATCGGCGGCGAGGTCGTGTCAGGCGCCCTGTTCGATTTCGCCCTGTTCATGGCCAACAATCACGAGGAGTTGGCGCGCCGGGGTACCGGCCCCTACTTCTATCTGCCCAAGCTGGAGAACCACCTCGAGGCCCGGCTGTGGAATGACGTGTTTGTCGCGACGCAGGAGGCGCTGGGTATGAAGCGCGGCACGATCCGCGCGACCGTCCTGATCGAGACTGTTCTGGCGGCGTTCGAGATGGACGCCATCCTGTTCGAGCTGCGCGAGCATTGCGCCGGACTCAACTGTGGCCGCTGGGACTACATTTTCAGCTACATCAAGAAATTCCGGAACCGGCCGGATTTTCTGCTGCCCGACCGGGCCGCGGTCACCATGGACCGGCATTTCCTGAAGTCCTATGTGGACCTGCTCATTCAGACTTGCCATCGCCGCGGCGCTCACGCAATGGGCGGCATGGCGGCGCAGATTCCCATCCGCAATGACAACCCGGCGAACGAGCTCGCCCTGGCGCGCGTGCGGGCTGACAAACTTCGCGAAGTTAACGCTGGCCACGACGGAACTTGGATCGCGCACCCGGGTTTGGCGGGGACGGCTCTCGCGGCGTTCGATTCCGTGATGACCGGACCCAATCAGCTCCATGTCAAACGCGCGGACGTCAACGTGTCTGCAACTGACCTCTTGCAACCTCCGACAGGAGAGATCACCGAAGCAGGACTGCGCGGCTCCATCCGGGTCGGCGTGCAATACATCGAGTCCTGGTTGCGCGGCAACGGGTGCGTACCTCTCTACAACCTGATGGAAGATGCGGCGACGGCCGAGATCTGCCGTGCCCAGCTGTGGCAGTGGATCCGTCACGGCGCGCGCACCAGCGACGGCCGGCTCGTCACCGAAGGCCGCTTCGACCGTCTCCTGACCGACGAGTTGGATCGAATTCATCGCGAGGTTGGCTCCGCGCGCCTGGCCGGCGGGGTCTTCCCCACCGCGGCCCGCGTGTTTTCCGAAATGATCAAACAGGACACGTTCGACGAGTTCCTGACTCTTCCCGCCTACGAGCATCTGACCTGACCTGACGGAGACTGAACGATATGAGTTTGCAGCGATCGCAACTGCCCACAGCCGAAGAGCTACGCAACACCTGGCGCGACAGCCCCCGTTGGCGCGGAATTCAGCGCCCCTACAGTGCGGAGGATGTCGTGCGGCTGCGCGGCACGATTGCTGTCGAGCACTCGATTGCGCGGTTGACGGCTGAGAAGCTGTGGCGCTATGTGAACGAGAAGCCGTTCGTCAATTCGCTCGGCGCGTTGACCGGCAACCAGGCCATGCAGCAGGTCAAAGCCGGGTTGGATGCCATTTACCTGTCGGGGTGGCAGGTTGCGGGTGATGCCAATCTGGCGGGCGAGATGTATCCCGATCAGTCCCTGTACCCGGCGGACTCCGTTCCGGCCGTGGTGCGCCGGATCAACGCGACTCTCAAGCGCGCCGATGAGTTACACCACGCCGAAGGCGACGACTCCATCGATTGGTTCAAACCCATCGTGGCTGACGCCGAGGCCGGTTTCGGCGGTGTGTTGAACGCCTTCGAGCTGATGAAGCAGATGATCGACGCTGGCGCTGCCGGCGTGCATTTCGAGGATCAGCTGTCTTCCGCCAAGAAATGCGGCCACATGGGTGGCAAGGTTCTCGTTCCGACCCAGGATGCCATCAACAAGCTGGTGTCGGCACGCCTTGCGGCCGATGTCTCCAACGTACCGACCGTGTTGCTCGCGCGAACCGACGCTGAATCAGCCAACCTGCTCACCGCCGACGTGGACGAGCGGGATCGCCCGTTCATCGACACTTCGAAGAGCCGTACCTCGGAAGGGTTTTATCAGGTCAAGGCGGGAATGGATCAGGCGATCGCGCGCGGGCTCGCCTATGCCCCGTACGCCGACCTGCTGTGGTGTGAGACGGGCAAACCCGATCTCGAGGAAGCGAAGCACTTCGCCGAAGCCATCCGCAAAGAGTTTCCCGGGAAACTACTGGCCTACAACTGCTCGCCGTCCTTCAACTGGAAGCGCAAGCTCGATGACGCCACCATTGCGAAGTTCCAGCGGGAGCTGGGCGCGATGGGTTACAAGTTCCAGTTCATCACCCTCGCCGGTTTCCACGCATTGAATTACTCGATGTTCGAGCTGGCGCGGGGCTACAAGTCGCAGCAGATGACCGCGTATGTGGCTCTACAACAGGCGGAGTTTGCTGCCGAGAGCAACGGCTACACCGCCACGAAGCACCAACGTGAGGTGGGCGCTGGCTACTTCGATGACGTGACACAGACGGTCAGCGGCGGCAACTCTTCAATCACCGCCCTCGGCGGGAGCACTGAGGAAGAGCAGTTCAAGCGGGGCGCGTAGCCGTCCACGGTTGAGTATCGCGGGGGGTCTTTGTGGGCCGCTGCCGGATTCGACTCCGGCAGTGGCGCCACATCTTCTTGCGATTGCCTGGCCGACGGGGTATATTTTGATCGATATCAAAATATATGAACGACTCCGTCTTCAAAGCCATTGCCGACCCCCAGCGCCGCAAGATACTGCAGGTGCTACAGGCGGGCGCACGCACCGCCGGACAGATTGCCGACGAGTTTGCCATCACCAAGGGCTCCCTCTCCTACCACTTCAACATTTTGAAGGACGCGGATCTCATCCGCAGCGAGCGGCGCGGCCAGGAGCAGGTGTATTCGCTCAATACCTCGGTGCTGGAGGATCTCGCGGTGCTGGTGTTGGATCTGGTGCGGGCGCCGTCGCCGCGGAAAAAACGGGCATGACGCTATTACATCGCTATCGGGTTGCGGTTGCGTTGATTCTATCGGCCTTCGTGGGGACCGGCCTCGTTTACAGCCGGCTTCCTGACCTCATGCCCATGCAGTGGGGATTGGACGGTCGAGTCAACAGCTACTTTCCCAAGTGGTGGGCTGCCTGGATTGTCCCGGTCGTGGCCGCCGTGGCAACCGCGGCAATGATGAATCTGTCCAATGCGAAGCGCTCATCCACCCTCATAGTCAACGCCTTCGCGGCATTCATGTTGTTCAGCTGTGGCGTGATCGGGTACAGCGCGATGCACCCGTCAGAGTCCCCGCTCGCGTACCTATTTGCGGCGCTCGGTGTGTTTTTGATTGTTATTGGCAACATCGCCGGCAAGCTGACATGGAACTACTTTGTGGGCATTCGCACTCCCTGGACCATGGACGATCCGAAGGTTTGGGAGCGCACGCACCGTGCGGCCGGACCGGTGTTCGTGGTGGGCGGTTTGGTGATGTTCGGCGCCGGAATTGCGCATGCGCCCGCGGCGATGCTGTTGGCCCTGCTCCTGGCCACCTGCCTGTACCCCACCCTTTACTCGTATCGTGTCTGGCGTCGAGGCTAGCTCGTCCAAGGGCGCAGCGAGCGCCCTCAATGCGCGCCGCTGGCAGCCTCTTTGGATTGCGCCCCGCCCTTCTCAGGGTGAGCAAACCAGATCACCAGAATCAATGCCAGAAACAGAATTCCCGACACATAGAAAATATCATCCGCTGACAGCATAAACGCCTGCTGGTCCACCAGCCGATTCAACACCCCGTAGCTCTGCTGCTGCCCCAACCCACCGGCTTGTAGCGTCGCCATCGCCTGCGAGGACGCCGGATCAGCGCCCGTCATGCGCTCCACCAACTGCGCGTGGTGCAGCGTCGCACGCCGATCCCACAACGTGGTTGTGATCGAAGTGCCGAACGACCCGGCCGTGATACGCGCGAAATTGAACAGGCCCGAGGCGCCCGGGATTCTCTCAGGCGGCAGTCCGGACAAGGCCATCGAGATCAGGGGGATAAAGAAAAACGCCATTGCGATCCCCTGTACCAGGGTCGGCACCAGCAGCGTGCCAATTGTGGCGTCCGTGTTGAAATGCTGCCGCATGAACAGCACCAGCGCAAACACCGCAAAGGACACGGTCACGAAGATTCGAGGATCGACCCGGTCCGTGAACCGCGCCACGACGGGGGTCAGGAAAATCGCAAACAGTCCCACCGGCGCCAGCACCAGGCCAGCCAGGGTCGCCGTGTAGCCCATGTACTGCTGTAACCACAACGGCAACAGCACCACGTTGCCGAAGAACAGGCCGTAGGCCATCAGCATTGCTAACGTACTGATCGTGAAGTTGCGGCGTTTGAACAGGGACAAATCCACGACGGGATGCTTTTCCGTCAACTCCCAGACCAGGAAGATCGTGAATCCCACCACAGCGGTCACGGCCAGCGTGATGATCTGCCCGGAGTTGAACCAGTCGAGATCCTTGCCTTTGTCGAGCATGACTTGCAGGGAGCCGACCCAAATCACCAGCAGAAACAAACCGATCTTGTCGATTGGGAGGCTGGTCGTCGGCGTCTCACGCTTCTTGTAGATAAACCACGTCGCCACAGCGGCGCCGATGCCAACAGGAACGTTGATGTAGAAAATCCACGGCCACGAAATGTTGTCGGTGATCCAACCGCCCAACACGGGCCCTACAACCGGCGCGACCAGCGTTGTGATCGACCACATACCCAAGGCGGCACCTGCCTTAGCCTTGGGGTAGCTCGACAGCAGAAGCGCCTGGGACAACGGCATCATCGGGCCCGCCACAGCACCCTGCAGAACGCGGAACAGAATGAGCATGTTCAGTGATGGGGCCAGCGCACACAGGAAGGACGCGATCGTGAACAGAGTGACCGACCACATGAACAGCTTCACTTGGCCGAAGGTCCGAGTGAGCCAACCTGTGAGCGGCAAGGAGATCGCGTTTGCAACACCGAACGACGTAATCACCCAGGTGCCCTGGTCGGGTGACACGCCCAGATCGCCAGAGATCGCTGGAATCGACACGTTCGCGATGGACGTGTCGAGCACGTTCATGAAGGTCGCCAGCGAGAGCGCGATCGTGCCGATCGTCAGCGCAGTCCCGGTGAGCGGCGGAAGTGCCTGCGGCCCCGCAGGACCGCGAGCACTCGCCGTGGCAGGAACTGACGGCGCCTCGCCCGGTGTCTTCTCATCAGCCATGTTGGTTATCCCAACGAACCTGTTACTTCAGGCTCGCCAATTTACCCGCCGCCTGTTTCACCGACCCATAACTCCGGGCATTGACTGAATCATTGGCGGCAATAATCTCCTGGACGCGCGTATCGGCAGCCTCGTCGACCGAGTGAAACACATCGGTCGAATACGCCGGGGCATTGTGCGCCAGCTGCGGCAACCGCTCACCACTGCCGTCCCGAACCGAGACCTCGACCTTCATGGACAATCCGATCTGCAATGGATGCGCCGCCATCTCCTGGGGATCGAGCGCGATGCGCACCGGCACCCGCTGCACGATCTTGATCCAGTTGCCGGTGGCATTCTGCGCCGGAAGCAGCGCGAATGCTGAGCCCGTGCCGGCACCGAATCCCGCGATCTTGCCATGATAGCGGAAGCCACCGCCGTACAGGTCCGCCGTGAGGGTCACAGGCTGCCCTACCCGCATGTTGGCCAGCTGCGGCTCTTTGAAGTTCGCATCGACCCAAACCTGGTCGAGCGGCACAACCGACATCAGGGCCGCGCCGGGGCCGACACGCTGGCCGAGTTGCACAGCGCGACGCGCTACAAACCCGGACACTGGCGCCGGCAGCGTCGTCCGACTGTAAGTAAGGTATGCGTTACGCACCGCGGCCGAGGCGTTGCGCACGTCCGGGTGATTCTCGAGCGTCGTACCGTCTACGCGTGCCTGGTTACCCGCCAGCTGCTGCTGCGCCGACATGAGCGCGGCTTCGGCGCCGCGGACCGAATCACGGGCATGCTGCAGCTCTTCGTTAGAGATCGCACCAGAATTGCCGAGTCGCTCGCGCCGGGCGAGATCTTTCTGCGCCATGGCCAAATCGCTCTGCCGCAACTCAACTGCCGCCCGCAACTGTGCCGACGTCGCAAACATATTGCGCACCTCACGCACGGTCTTGGCCAACTGCGCCTCGGACTGGTCCAACGCAACCTTCGCATCAGCCTGGTCCAGCCGCACGAGCGCCTGGCCTGCTTTCACGAATTGTGTATCGTCAGCCCCGATAGACACCACGGTGCCCGAAATCTGCGGAGTGATCTGCACGACGTTGCCGTTGACGTACGCATCGTCGGTCGACTGCTGGTATCGCAGAACGCTGCTCCAGTATGCCGTGTAAGCCGCACCGATTAGCAGGAATGCGCCGCCGAAGATCGACAGCAGCAGCCAGCGTTTGCTGCGAGGAGGAGAACCCTGTGTTGTATCGTTTTGTGTGCTCATAATTAATGCTCCGACGGCAATCCCTGCACGAGTGCAGGATTGTCAAAACCCCCGCCCAGGGCGCGGGCAAGACTGACAGACGTATCGAGTGAGCGCGCCCGCAGATCCGCATCCAGGCTACGCTGTGAAAGAAGTTGCGTTTCGGTCGTCAACACCTGCAGATAGTTGCCGACTCCTTCGCGATAGCGAAGGGTTGCGAGGTCGTAGGCGTCCTGTGCAGTGGCAAGACCTTCGCGCTGTTGTACCTGCTGCTCGCCAACACTGCGGAAGGACGTCAGCTGATCCACCACTTCGCGTAGGCCATCCGCTACGGCCTGGTTGTACTGCTCGACTGCGACGTCGTACTCGGAATCCCGGGCCGCGAGGTTTCCGCGGCGCCTGCCGGCATCGAATATCGGCAGCGTCACAGCGGGACCGACGCCGATCTCGCGGTTGCCAGCGGTGATGAGATTTCCGGCACCCAGCGTCTGAAAGCCAATGAATGCCGTCAAATTGACGTCCGGGTAGAACTGCGCCTTCGCGTTGTCGATGCCGTGCCGTGCGGCTTCCACCCGCCAGCGCTGCGCGAGGATATCCGGCCGGCGGCCGAGCAGCTCGGATGGCACCCTGCTCGGGATCGACACCGTGGCCAACGCATTGGCGGCGGGACGCTGAATGGCCTGGCCGCGGTCGGGGCCTTGGCCTAACAGGGCGGCGAGTTGGTTGCGTGTGAGCTCGATGACTTCCTGCCACTGCGCAATTTGTTCGCGGGCCGCCGGAAGGGCCGACTGGGCCTGACGCAGCTCCAACCGCGAATCAACGCCGGCCTCGTTGCGATCCTGTGTCAGCTTGAAGATCTGCTCACGCTGCGCCAGGGTCGCCTGCGCGACGTCGAGTTGCAGATGAGCGCGCTCGAGCTGTACGTACGCATGAGCAATGTTTGCCGACAAGGCCAGTCGCGCCGCCCGAGCATCCAACGCGCTCGCCCGAGCCTCGCCCACGGCCTGTTGATAGGCTGCACGATTCTTGCCCCACAGATCGACTTCCCAACTCAACGTCGCCTGTAGCTCACTGAACGTGTCCCAAGTACCGGCGTACGGCGGCGGGATCTCCGACTGCCCCGGAAATCGCTCGCGAGTGGCGTCGCCCTTCGCGTCGACCTGCGGAAGTCGCGCCGACTGCGCTACTTTCGCCTGTGCGAGTGCCGCTCGCGTGCGCGCCTCTGCCACGCGCAATGTCGGACTGCCGGCCAGTCCCTCCGCGATCAGCTGGTTCAGCTGCGGATCATGAAACTGTGTCCACCAATCCGAATCCGGCCAAGAGTTGGCGTCCACCGACGCGCTCGACAGCGTCGTCGTCGCTTTCAGCGAGTCAGGCGACTGGGCCGATGCCTCTGGTTTGAGCCCACGCGTGCTGGCACAGGCGGACAGGATGCCCGCAACCACCAGCGCAACGATGTACTGCTTCTTCATGAGTGCACCTCGATCCGCCTGTGCCGCCGATACAGCCACAGCAGCACTGCGATCACCGAACCGCCCGGCACCAGCAACTCGATCGCCGCATACGGCCCAAACTCCCGGAAACCTGCGAGACCTCTGTTGATTAATTTCTTCATGGCCGTTTTCCTGCCGCGGCTAAAAATGCCTAGGCAACTAATTAGGTAAAAAAACTCAAGTTCGCCGCGGCGCGTTCTCCAGCATCCGGGTCAAAAATCCTTCCAGCTGACGGGCCTCTGCCTTCGTGAAGCCTTCGAGAAACCGATTCACCACCCGCATGGCGGCGAGCCGCATCCGGGGCATCGCCAACTTGCCCTTCTCCGTGATCTCCAGATTCACGAGACGGCGGTCGTTGGGGCAGCGGCTGCGCTGCAGCAGGCCCTTCTCCTCGAGGCGGTCGATCATCCGGGTCATGGCGCCGGCGTCGTAGGAAATGCCCTTGCACAGATCCGAAGCCGACTTCATCTCGCCCCAACCCAGGCCGGCCAGCACAATGAACTGCGCCGAGGTCACTTCCAGGGAGGCAAGCTGTTCATCGGCGGACAGCTCACGATCCACGGCAGCCAGCATCTCCGTTCTGACGCGATGCATCAGGTGGCCCACCCCTTTACGGGGCTCATAGGTCTCGGAGTCGTAGATATCAGCCATGGCAAGTAAGATAGTTGCCTAGGCTGTATTTGTCAAGGCATGCTTATCAGCTTGCGGGCGGGATCAGCCAGGCACGTCCCTCAGTATAGGCTCGCCCCCGCTTGGATCGCCCTTCGCGTTCGCCTTGGCCCTGTCCTTGGCATGATCCGCACCCAGCAGGATGTACACGGCCGGCACGATGAAGAGCGTAAACAGCGTTCCGATCGACAGCCCTGTAGACAGCACGATTCCCATCGCCCGGCGGCCAGCAGCGCCCGCGCCGGAAGCGATGACCAGCGGCACCACGCCCAACACCATCGCCGCGGTGGTCATCAGAATCGGCCGAAGGCGAACCGCCGCCGCCTCCTCAATAGCCTCGAGCTTGCCGCGCCCTTCCCGCTGCAGCTCATTCGCGAACTGCACGATCAGAATGCCGTGTTTGCTGATCAAACCCAGCAGCGTAACCAGTCCCACCTGCGTGTAGATGTTCAGGGTCGCCGCCCCGAGGTTGATAAACAACAACGCGCCAAACAACGCCATGGGAACTGAAACCAGGATGACGATCGGGTCGCGGAAGCTCTCAAACTGAGCTGCGAGGGCCAGGTACACGATGACGAGAGCAAACAACATCGTGGTCACGAACCCGCTGGAGCCATGCACAAACTGCCGGGACTGTCCCGAGTAATCCACGTTGTAACCCGTTGGAGCAGCCTCATTCACCGCATCGCGCAGCATCTGTAGCGCGTCGGCCTGCGACACGCCGGGGGCACCCGCGATCGTCGCGGAATTCAACTGCTGGAAGTGGTTGATGGCCTCGGGGACGGTGCTCGTCTCGATGTGGGCCACCGTGCTGGCCGGAATCAGCGAGCCATCGCCCGACTTGATGTAATAGTCCAGCACCTGGTCCGGGTTCAGGCGGTCCTTCTGCAATACCTGCGGAATCACTTTGTAGGATCGGCCCGACAGCGAGAAATAGTTGACATAGCCACCACCCAACGCGGCTCCCAGAGAGTTGCCGACATCCTGCTGGGTCAGGCCGAGGTCGGCAACCTTGTCACGGTCGATCTTCAAGGTGGCCTGCGGCTTGTCCAGCTTCAGGTCGGAGTCGACGAACCAGAACATGCCGCTCTTCTTGGCCTTCTCCAACACCTTGTTGGCCACTTCGTTGAGCTGGGACACCGGCTCGGTGGTGGTAATCACGAATTGCAGCGGTAACCCCTGCGTTCCCGGCAGCGACGGAAACTGGAATGCGGCTACGCGCGCGCCCGCAATGTGATTCCATTCCTCCTGCAACACCTTCTGCAGCTCATCCGCGGAGCGGTGCCGCTTCTCCCAGGACGTCATGATCATTCCACCAAAGCCCTGGTTGACTGACGGCACACCCGTGATCTGGAACGAAGAATCGAACTCCGGCAGCTTGCGCCCCGCATCGAAGACGAGCTCGGCGTACTTCTGCATCTGCTGAAAGGTCGCATTCGGGGGACCGATGACCTGCGACAGCACGATGCCCTGGTCCTCCTGCGGAGCCAGCTCCGACGCCGACGTCATGAAAAGATAGACCGTGCCCACGAGCAACAGCAGACCTAACACCACCAACACTTGCCACGTTTGCAGCCAGCGGGTCAGAACGCGCAGGTAGGCGGCGCGCAGTCGACCGAAGGCCCGGTCGATGAGGTGAACGAAGCGCCCCTCTTCCTGCTCAGGCTTGAACACAGTGGCGCACATCATCGGCGACAACGACAGCGCAATGATGGCGGAAGCCGTTACCGCACCGGCCAATGTGAACGCAAACTGAGTAAACAACGCGCCCGTCAGGCCACCTTGGAATCCGATCGGGAGGTAGGCGGCGACCAGCACTGCCGTCATCGCAATGATCGGGCCCCCGAGCTCGCGAGCACCTTGCAACGCCGCGTTGAACGGGGACAGTCCCGCCTTCAAGTGTCGATCGACATTCTCGACGACGATGATGGCGTCATCGACCACCAGGCCGATCGCGAGCACCAGGGCAAGAAGCGTCAGAAGATTGATCGAATAACCCAGCGCCGACATCAGAAAGAATGCGCCCACCAGCGACAACGGCATGGCAACCACGGGAATGACGACTGCCCGCAACGTACCCAGAAACAGGTAGATGACGACCGTGACAATGATTAATGCCTCAGTCAGCGTCTTGAGGACTTCCTTGATCGAGGTATCGATAAAGATTGTGGCGTCGTAGGCCAGCTTCTGCGTCATCCCTACAGGCAACTGCGCTTCGATCCCGGGCAACGCCGCCTTCACTCTGTCCGCCACCTGCAGCACATTCGCCGAGGGGGCGACCTGTATCCCAATGAACACGGAACGCTGGCCGGTGAACGCCACACTGAAGTCGTAATCCTCGGCCCCGAGCACGACGTTGGCCACGTCTTCCAGGCGAATGATCGCGCCGTCCTGTTGCCTGACCACCAACTTCTTGAATTCATCCAGGGAGTGCAGATCGGTGGAAGCCGTGAGGTCAACCGTGACCATTTGCCCCTTGGTAGTGCCCACCGCCGTCAGGTAGTTGTTGGCGGCGAGGGCATTGTAGACGTCGCTGGCGGCGATTCCATGCGCCGCCATCCGGTCGGGATCGAGCCATGCGCGCAGCGCGTACAGGCGTGTGCCAATGACTTCCGCAGTCTGAACACCTTCTATGGCGTCGAGCTTGGGTTTGATCACGCGGACCAGGTAGTCGCTGAGTCCATTGATCGGCAGAGTGTCGCTGAAGTACCCGATGTACATGGTGTCGGCGCTCTGCCCGGTTTGCACCGTCAGGACCGGCTGCTGCGCCTGGGGCGGCAGCTGGTTGCGTACCGATGCAACCTTCGTGTTGATCTCCGTGAGCGCGCGATTCGAGTCGTAGTTCAGGCGCAAGGTTGCGTTGATGACCGACACGCCGGTGCTGCTGACCGAGGACAGGTATTCGATGCCCTGGGCCTGGGAGATCGCAGCCTCCAACGGCTGCGTGATGAAGCCGGCCACCGTGTCCGCGTCAGCGCCGTAGTAAGTGGTGGAGACCGTAATAACCGCACTCTCGGTCTTCGGGTACTGGCTCACGGGCAGCTGGAAAATGGCCCGGGTGCCCAGCACCAGCAGCAGCATGCTCACGACCAGTGACAGGACCGGCCGCTGGACGAAGATATCGGTGAACTTCATGGCGCCCCCTCACTGCTCCTGCGGGCTGGGACTGCGATCGTTCGCCGGCAGTACCGAGTTGTCCACAATGAGCGGCGCGCCGTTGATCAGCTTCAGCTGGCCGCTGGTGACGACGACGTCGCCTTCGCTGACTCCTTTCAACACGGCAACCTGGTCACCCCGGGTGGGACCCAGGGTCACAAAGCTCTGCTGGGCGATCAGGTCCTTGTCCGAGCCACCCGCTTTCTTCCGCGCGAGAAACACCGTTGCGCCGTATGGGTTGTAGGTGATTGCGGTCTGCGGCAGGGTCAGGTACTGCTTCGCATCGCCGGCAATGACCGCGACCCGGGTAAACATTCCCGGCAGCAGTTTCCGGTCTGGGTTGGGAACAGTCGCCTCCGCCTGAAAATTGCGCGTGCTCGCGTCCACTCGCGGATCGATGGCGTTGATCTTGCCCACAAACTTGACGCCCGGATAGGCATCAGTGGCGAGGTTGACCGACTGGCCGTTGGCAATCAGCGCCAGCTGCTGTTGTGGCAGCTTGAAGTCCACATAGATCGGATCCACCGCCTGCAAGGTCACGACCTTGTCGCCGGTGTTGAGATATTGACCGGGATTCACGGTTGTAATGCCCAGCCGGCCGGCAAATGGCGCGCGCAGGATCTTCTTGGCAACGAGCGCCGCCTGCGCAGCCGCCTGCGCACGCTTGTTCTTCAGGTCCGCGGCATCGGCATCCAACTGTGCCTTGCTGATGGCCTGCGCGTCGTACTGCTCCTTGTCACGCTCGTATACGGTGGAAGACAGGTCGGCCGCGGCTTCCAGCGCATGCTGCTGGGCAATCTCCGAATCCGCGTTCAACTCGACGAGCACCTGGCCCGCCTGAACCTCATCACCGGATTTGAAATGCAACGTGCGTACGAGTCCGACTACTTCCGTCGTCACATCGACACCGCGCACGGCCCGCATGCTTCCCACAGCACTGACTTCCGGCTGCCACTCGCTGAACTTCGCACTCGCCGCCGTGACCGTCTGCGGCGGAGCTGCATTCTTCAAGCGCAGATTGGCAACGAAGTTGGCCTTCCAGGTGTTGAAAAAGACGATCGCGGCCAGCAACGCGCCCGCTGCAATCACCACGATGATCAACCGCCGCCGCAAGGCGCCGTTGACGCTGGTCTGTCTATCCGGCAGGACGCTGCTCACTTGCTGGCTACCTCTTGATCCTTACGATTCCACCAGCCGCCCCCCAGCGCCTGGAATAATGCCGCGGAGTCTGAATACCGGGCTGCCTGGGCCTGCACGCGGCTCTGGCGCGCCTCCAGAAACAGGCGCTGCGTGTTCAATACAGTCACGTAGCTCACGCCGCCCACCCGAAATTGCTTCTTGGAGATCTCAAACGCATCCGATGCGGCTTTCTCCGCTTCAACCTGTGCCTCCAGAGCGCGCGCGTCAGTCTCGAGAGCCCGCAGCGTGTCGGCGACATCCTCCATTGCAGCCAGTACCGTCTGCCTGTAATTGGCATCCGCCTGCTCCAGATCCGCGACCGCTGCACGCCGCTTGTAACGAAGCTCACCGCCATGGAACAACGGCTGAAGCAGAGCCGCGCCGACACTCCAGGTGCCCGTACCCGCGCCGAACAGGCCTCCACTGGTAACGGATTCGGTTCCGATCGAGCCCGTCAGATTCAGCTGCGGATACAGATTCGCCGTTGCGATACCTACCGCGGCGGTGGCTTGGTGCAACTGAGCCTCCGCGGCCTGCACGTCCGGGCGCTGCCGGACCAATTTCGCCGGCACCGTGACCGGCAGCTCCGTCGGCAGCGTAAAGCGATCCAGCACGAAGTCCGGAATACTCGCATCGTCGGGTGTGCGCCCGGCCAGCACGGCGAGCCTGTGTTGGGCCTGTGCCAGGGCCTTCTCGAGTCCGGGCACCACAGCTCGTGCCTGAGCCAGCTGCGCCTGTTGGGAAAGCACGTCAGCCTTCGAGGCACCGCCCACTTCGAACTGCCGCTGCACGACCTTGTACTGCTCGGTCTCGGCGGCCACAACATCTTTGACAGCGGCCAACTGGTCGGTCAGCGACGCCACATCAAAGGCAGTGGTGACCACGTTTCCGGTCAAAGTAAGATTGGCTGCCTCCAACTCCCAGCGCTGAAAGTCCGTCTGGGCACGCAGCTGTTCCAGCTGGCGGCGCGAAGCACCGAAGACATCGAGCCGATACGAGACGTTGACTGAGGCGTTATACAGTGTGAACAGACTCGAGGGAGCCTTCGGATCGCCGAACGACGCCCCTGGAACGCTTTCGCGCGTCACACCGAGCTGTCCGTCAGCCTGGGGCAGAAACAGCGCTCCGCGCTCGGCGATGTATGTATTTTCGGCCGACCGCAAAGCAGCCTTCGCGGCTTCCACTGTCGGACTGTCATGCAACGCCCGGCGGACCAGGTCATCGAGCTGCTCAGACTGAAACAGGCCGTACCAGTCGGCCGGAATATCCCTGTCAGATACGAATATCTGGGCGGCTCCCCCGGCAACCGGTACGTCCGCGGTGCCAGCGGGCTGTTGGCCGCGCGTGTAGTTGGACGTGGCCGGCGGGGCGGGAGCATGGAAGTTGGGGCCGACAGCACAGCCAGCCAACGAGCTCACGGCGATCACGCCGGCAATGGTGGAGCGCCGTAACATGTTGAGCACTCTATAGTTCGAAGTGGACCGTCGCAAATACGGTGCGGCAATCTGATAGACGAATGCGATGCACCGAATATTGTACGAAGCGTGTAGCCGGAAGAGGCCCAAACCGGGTGTACAGCCCAGGAGACACGCTCCTACTGTGTACGGCCCGCGGGGGTCACATCGCCGGGGCCGCAGCTTAGGGCGTGGGCCGGCTTCTGTTCCCTCTCTCGAAAGAGATAGGCGCGATTTCGCGCCGTTAGTCGTGGAGCCCTTGACGGACCCCGCTAGCCGTGTGCAACGAAATACTCCTGCAATGACGCAACGCCGAGCCGCTGGGCCTCAAACAGACTCTCGAGGTGCTCACGGGAGTTGACCAGCCCGCGCGCCCGCAACGTTCCAGTGGCGTCGAGTAGCGCCGCAAACGGCAACCGACTGACCTGATAGCTCATTCCGAGAGGGGCTGACACAACATACGTGAAGTCGAGCAAGCCGTGGGCGCGGACGAATTCCCGGTGGGTTGCCGGATCGCCGTCGCTGGCGAGCACGATCGCGAGCCAGCTTTTCTCCTGTTTGCGGCTCGACTGCAGCACCGGCAGCAACGACTCGCAGACGGGGCACGTCGGTGACACGAACAGGATGAGTGTGCTCAACCCGGCGCGGCTGGCGGCGCCTAATTTCAGCGCCTGCCCGTTGAGATCAGTCACGTCGATGACCGGAACCTGCTCACCAACAGTGAGGCCGCGGTTGATCATGAGAGCACCCGCCGGCGCGATGCGCTCGTGCAGCACACCAACCTGGCGTGTCAGCGCCAGCACGACCGCCAGCAGGGCCAACACGACGATCCACAGAACAACATTGGAAATAGCCAGTGCAGTCATCAGGGAGTCCGTAATACATCAGTGAGGGGGCCGTTGCGACCCAACAGTCGATCGAGACACAGGTAGACCAACGCGCAGGCCACAGTGCCGAACCCGATGGTCACGGCGTCGGTCAGCGCGAGGGGACGATCATTCCAGGGTAACGCAGCTGCAGCCAGGAGAGTCGCGATGCCGATGTTGCGCCACACCATCCAGCCGGCGATTGTACGGCGGTCGTCGGGGCCGCCACAGCCGCAGGCGAGATCGCGGCGCCCGCGGTATAGATTGATGGCAATCGCCACGGCATAGGCGAGCAGCAGCACGATGCCAACACACATGACGAGCTTGCGTGAGCCTTCAAACAAAAGTCCAAAGGCTACGACCAGCTCGAGCAACGGCACCACCGCAGATGCGCGCCGCGCGACCGCCAACGGCAACACCCTGTACGCCGCGACGATCTCGCCGAAGCGCCGCAGATCCCGCAGCTTGTAGATGGCCGCCACCATAAACAGCAGCTCCGTGCAAGCGATAATCAAACAAGCGATCGCTGGATCAATGCTCACAGGCCGTCCGCGGGCGCGGGCGCGGGCGTGGCACCGGACGCCGCGCTGCCGCCGGCAGGCTGCGCCTTGAACGCCGACCGCAACATCGACACCGCCGCGTACGCAACCACAATCATCACCAGCCACCGCAACGCCTTCAACGGCAGCTGTTTAACAACAAACACCGCAATCAGCACCCCAAACACACCACCCATCGTCAGGCCCAGCGACGAGCCCCACGAGAAGCGGCCCGTTTTGAAGAAACGCAGGCTGGCCACCGGCTGCACGAGACCACAAGTCCCCATCATGATGGGATAGGCACCCAGCGGGTGCAGCCCCAGTAACGCTAACAGCACCATGCACGGTGCGTATGCGCCGATGCCGACGCTCATCAACGCGCCGAGCACGAAGTTGACACCAACAGCCACGCCGAACCGCCACCCGGGGAGACTCATTGCCTCGCCGCCCACGGGAAACGCACCAAGGTTGGCGATCACGAAGAAAGTCGCGGCAGTCAGCAACGCGAAACCCATAAACAGCTGGATCGCACGCCGTGGCAGCCGGCTCACGGTACCGGCGCCGAGCCAGGCACCGAGCGTTGCACTGCCAACCATGGCAGTCAGCAACAACGGGTCCACCGCGACAGCGGTTACGAAGATCGCCGTCTCAACAAACGCAGAGGCGTTGTGCCCAACATTCAACGTCCCGGGGATGAGCTCGTCCGCGGGCCGCCCGCGCAACTTGAAAAGCGCGGTGGTCGGGGCGAATGAACCGATACCGAGCGCATCGAAGAAGTCCGTGACGAGGCCAATGGCGATATCGCCCGCGGTGGCCTCGTCGCGCAACGGATGAGTGCGCCGGGCGCGCAGCCAGCCGATGAGGAACGCAATGTTGACGACGACGAGCACAGCCAAAAAACCAACAGTGGGCCAACTCATGACGCACCCACCAAACGATCACGTACCCGCGCCAACCCGTCCATGGCCCGCAGGCCCTGGATGGCCACACGGGCCCCGATCTGGTTGAAACGATGCATGGGGATCGGTGCCAGCGGCGTCACGGGAAAAGCCAACTCGGGTGCCGGCACGCCGAGCGCCCAATCTGCGAGAATCCGGCCCATCACCGTCGCCATCGCAACCCCGCGCCCGTTGTAGCCCAACCCCGTAATCAGCCCCGGGGCCACCTCGTGCAAATGTGGCAGGTGGTCGCGGGTCATACCCACGAGCCCTCCCCAATGGTATTCGTATCGGATGCCCTGGAGTTGCGGGAATATCTCGCGGACTGCCCGATAATGATGCCGCGCTGCCACGGCCACGGGCACGTCGGCGAACGTTCCTCGCGAGCCCATGATGAGCCGGCCGGTCGCGTCGAGCCGGAAATATCGCAGCAGATGCCACGTATCCGAGGCCGACTGTCCTTCGGGAAGAATCGTCTGGCGCAGCTTCTCCGGGATCGGCTCGGTGGCCACCTGGAAGGACGGTACGGGAATCAACGTGCGACGCAGGGGATCGACGAGTCGATCCGTGTAGGCGTCGGTCGCGAGAATCACGGTACTGCTCGCTACCGACCCGCCTGGAGTGCGAATGCGCCACTCGCGATCGGTTTCCGCGAGATCCATCGCGGCCGAACGGCTGAAAATCCGGGCACCAGCGGCGCGCGCGGCACGTGCCAAACCTCGAACATACGATAGCGGCTGCACAGTTCCGCCCCGTCGATCGATCCAGCCGCCGCTGTAACGCTGCGATCCTGTCAGGCGCGCCGTCTCTCCTGCTGACAACAGCTCTACGTCTGCTCCACGGCGACGCCATTGGCCCACGCGCGCGGCGATCGCCTCCAGCGCCGAGGGTGAGGTCGCTGGTTGAATCCAGCCGGTGCGCGTTGCCGCGCAGGCGATTTCGTACTTTTGAATGAGATCGAACACCACGTCGGGCCCGGATGCCACGGTGTCGACGAGCCGCGAGCCGACGACAGGGCCGAAGATCTCCTCCAGCGTGTCGGGATCGTGTTTCACCCCGGGAATGACCTGCCCCCCGTTGAGCCCCGACGCCCGGTCGCCAACCTCCACAGCATCGAGGACGACAACATCACGGCCAGCGGCAGCGAGATGGAGGGCGGCGGACAATCCCGTGTATCCCGCCCCGATGATCGCCACTTCCGCGCGCACGCTTTCGATGAGTTGTCCCAGCGTAGGGCCCGGAGCGGCGGTCGCCGACCAAAGGGACGCGGACATCCCTACCCCTTCAGCAACTCATTCACCGCACGATCCGCCTGCACAATCGCCGAATCGGTATACGCGGCCCCGCCGGCGTCCGAATTCGCGATCGCGATGTTTCCGAGTTTCGCGCGGCCGAGCACGTTCGGCCGCTGATCCTCCGGCACATCCGGGTCAAACAGCGGGTTGTATTCCGGCGCGTACCCATGCGGCCAGCGATTGACCGTGATTGCCTGGATGTCGCGCGCGGGATCGAACCCCCCGCCGGCCAGCGTGCGTCCCAACTGCTCGCGGATGTTGCGCTCGAAGGTGGCGAACGAGGTTTCCAGCAATTCGGTACGGCCCGCTTTGTTCTGCTCGTGTTCCGACAAACCGACATCCGGCTTGCAGGGGGTGCGCGTCATGTGCACCAGTATCGGTTCCGATGGCGAGGTGGGGCTGCGGTAGTTTCCCATTGCCACGTTCCAGTTCAGCCGGAAGCTCGAGTGATATCCCGCCGGCGCATACACCCGGCTGACTTTCAACTTGCTGAACGCTTCCCAGTTCCGCAGGGCGACGCTCGTGTACACCAGCGGAGTCTTGACGAGCCTGTGCAGAGCCGCCTGCTGTGCCGCCGGCAACTCCGGACACAGATACGGAATCATCATGTTCCAACAGGCCATGACACAATTGCGGGCGCGGACGGTGAATGTCCGACCCTCGCTCACGTAGGTAACCTCAACGCCCTCGCCGCTATTTACGGCGCGAACGACAGTGCTATTGAGCCGGATTCGCACGGGCGAGCCGGCGCGGTCCAGGCGATCGTACCGGGCACGCGCCGTCACAATGTCATCGACTTTCGAGCCCGGGATCGCATCCGGGATCAACTTGCGTACCAGCAGCCGCGCAATGGTGGCGTTTCCGTCAGGGAAATGCAGAGTCTCCGAGCCGCCCGTTGCGGCGTACCCGCCCGGCGTGTAACCCATGCGCGCGATGATTCCCGGTGCCAGTTGGAGCCCCTTGAAGCCCGCCATGCCGAAACCCCAGCAGTCCAGCGCTGATACGGCATCGATGCCTACGCCCCACTCGCCATGCGTCCAGGTCTGGTAGAAGGCGATCACAGCGGGATCGACCTTCACGTAGTCGCGCAGATAGTTGGAATAGCTGATCTTCGACAGCTGCAGCTTCTTCTCATCCGAGGTCAGGCCCGGCATGCAGTCGACCGACCCCTCCTCGATACGCCGCACATCGTCGCGGGCCCGCGGCGACAAGGGTGAATCCGCCAACAGCGTCCCGATGGGAACCTCACGATAACCCGACACCAGCTTGTCGGCCCCAAATGTTTCGCGGTCGAAAAACACACCGTGGCGCAACCCGAGCCCGTCATAGAACTTCAGGCGCTCCACCTTCCGGCTCAGCGCCTGCACATCGATGCCGAGCTCCGCCAACAATGCCTTCGGCACCGGCCCGTAAGGACGCGGGCTGTCGATTTCCAGGGTGCCCCCGTTGAGCAGATGCAGGCGACCGCCCAACTGAAACTCGTTCCGCTTGGCGTGCCCGCCGAAATCATCATGGTTGTCGAGAAGGAGGATCCGGCTGGCCGCCCCGGTTCGGGCCCGAAAAAAATGGGCTGCCGAGAGCCCACTGATACCGCCGCCCACCACGACGAGGTCATACGATTCCCCGGTGTCGGCGGGAGTACCGGATTGCCGCCCATCGCGTAGCGCATGCGCCTCCTCAAACGAGCCAGGATGGCTACCGCGCAACCCGGTAAGCGCGGGAGGGTAATAACCGGCGGCATTTTGCAGCTCGGAGCCGCCAGCCGCGTAGGCCTTCAGCAGCGGACCCGTCAATGTTGTCGCCGCAGCGACGAGCGCTCCTTGCAGAAAGTCACGTCGCGGAATCTGCTTGTGCTCGCCGAGATCCCGATCCGGCGATTGAGGTGTACGCTCTTCTTTCATGGCCGCAGCCTAGCGCGAATCTGCACTACTTTCGACTCGCTCTGCGATATGCGAGACTCGAACGCGCACCTATGATCCGCCGGGGGTTCCGATGACGAGACATTTCCCTGGAGTGATTTTGCTCACTCTGGCGGCAGGGTCGGTTTCCTCCTGGGCCGCCGCACCTGCCGGCCCCCAGCCGCCGCCCCTGCCGGCCGAGCATCTGACGATCGCCACGGTCGGACCGAAATCACTGCACTGGGTGTACGTGGTCGACTATGCGTTCAACAACGAAATCGACTCGCGCGTCTATCTGTTCGACGGTGACACCTATCGTCGCATCGGCCAGATCGATACCGGGTTTCTTCCCGGCGTGAATCTTTCTCCCGACGGTAAAACAACGGCCGTCGCCACTACCTATTTCGCCCGCGGCGGTCACGGCACACGGACCGACGTGGTTGAGTTCAATGACAACAACACGCTGGCGAAGACCGGCGAGATCGTGATTCCGCCCAAGCATGCCCAGACGTTGGCAATGATGTTCACCGTGGCGTACAGCTCAGATGGAAAATTTGTCTACACGCCGTACTTGACGCCGGCGGCCTCATTCGGCGTGTTGGATCCGGCCAGGAAGAAGGTGTTGAGTGAGATCGACACTGCAGGCTGCACACTCGTCATTCCCTGGGGTCCCAACCGTGTATCGTCCATCTGTGAGAGTGGGCGGCTCCTGACGGTTACTCTCGATGCCCAGGGCAAGGAAGTGTCCCGCACCTCCTCCGAGCCATTCTTCAACCCCGACGAGGATCCGGTTTTCGCTCAAGCGGTCCCCCTGGCGGATGGTTACGCTTACCTGTCGTTTCTGGGCCAGGTGCACGAGGTCGACTTCACTCAGCCCAAACTCGTCATGCGGACGCCCTGGTCACTCGTGGGCGCAACCGAGAAAGGAACCTGGCGGCCCGGTGGCGTTCAGATTGGTGCAGTCCACCGGTCGCTGGGCAAGCTGTTCGTGCCCATGCATCGCGGTGGCGACGGCTCACACAAAGCCGGCGGCACCGAGATCTGGGTGTTTGACCTGAAATCGCACCAGCGCACCGCGCGCTGGCCGATTGATACCAAGGAGCTCGGCAGCGTCATCGCTGTCCAGGTGTCACAGGACGCAGCACCATTGCTGTTCGCCGCCACGGAAACGGCCAACGTCCTCGTTCTCAACGCGCAAACAGGGAAAATGCAGCACGTTGAGAAGAAGCTCGGACAGACTCCTCAGCTGCTCCTGAATCCGTGAGGCCTGGCGATGAAGCCTGATCGTATATTCGAGAAAGCGGCCCGCTCCCTGGCCAAGCGCACTTCACGGCGCAGCCTGCTCGCCTCGCTGGGACAGCTGCTGACGGGCGCCGCCCTCCTGCCGCTGCTCCCCATCGACCGAACCGCCCGGGCGCAATCGCCATCCTCCCCGGTAGCGAAGCCGACTGCCGACGAGCAGAGCTGCGAATACTGGAAGTACTGCGCCATCGACGGCTTTCTGTGCGCCTGTTGTGGCGGCACTTCCACTTCCTGCCCGCCCGGCACGCAATCCTCGCCCATCACCTGGATCGGCACCTGCCACAACCCGGGCGACGGCCGCGACTACATCGTCTCGTACAACGACTGCTGCGGAAAAGTGAGTTGCGGCGACTGCTTCTGCGACCGCAATGAAGGCGAGAAGCCCATGTACCGGCTCTCCCGGAACAACGACGTCAACTGGTGCATGGCGAACACCGAATCCAACTACCACTGCTCGGTGTCCGTCATCCTGGGTGTCGCGGAGAAATGAGATCAGGCACGCTCCGCACAGCCGCGGTAGCGTTCATAGTTACCGCACTCGTGAGCGTCATCGCGCAAGCGAGTCCAGCGCAGGACTACATCCTCAACTGCATGGGCTGCCACGGCGCTGACGCGCAGGGAGTGCCCGGCAAGGTTCCGCCACTCGCCAATGTACTCAGCCGTTACATGCGCACACCTGAGGGGCGCAGTCACGTCCTGGGGGCTCCGGGTGCTGCGAACTCCGCGCTGTCGGATTCGCAACTCGCGGCGGTACTGAACTACGTCGCCGTCAGGTACGACACCAGTGCACCGGTAAACCCGCCTGCCCCCTTTACGACCCGCGAGGTTTCCTCGGTTCGGCACGCCGCTTCGCCCCCGGCCGATCTTGTGCTGACGGACGGCAAGATCTACACGGTGGATCCTTCCCACACCATTGCCGCCGCACTGGCCGTCCAGGGCGGCAAGGTTGTGTTCGTTGGTTCTACAGAAGATGCGAAACGGTGGATCGGACCCGAAACGAAAGTTGAGTCGCTCGGGGGGCGTCTCGTCCTGCCCGGGCTCGTCGACGCGCACATGCATCCGCTCGACATCGTCGACCTCGATGTGTGCGATCTGGAAGGTCGCCCGCTGTCACTCGCTGAGTTGACAGCATTCGTCAGCAAGTGCCTGGCGCGCTACGGCACTCCGCCGGGCGAACGTCTGGTCGTACATCAATGGAGCTTTTCATCGGGCAACCAACCTGACCCGCACCATTCGAGCTTGCGCGCCGCGCTGGATGCGGCTTCCACCCAGGTTCAGATTCAACTACTGGGCAACGACGGCCATCATGGAGCGTTCAACAGCCTCGCGCTCGCCCAGGCCACCCATTTAAAGGGACGGGTGATTGGGATTAACAAGGCTACGCTCGCCGGTGAGCTCGCCGACTACAAACCGTTTGTCGGCGTCGACGCCGCGGGCGAACCGAACGGTGCCGTCAATGATGACGCCCGCTATCTCATCAATCCGCACAGCATGTTGTACACAGACCTGGCCGCAGTGTCGAAGGTAGCAGAGAAGATTCCTCAGCGGCTCAACAGTGCGGGCATCACCGCCATGCTCGACGCGATGGCGACCGCTGACGGGCTGCCGGTTTACGACAAACTGTACGCGAGCGGCAAACTGACAGTTCGCATCATCGCTGCACAGTTCTACGATCCTTCGCACACCCGCAAGTCCGACGGCACGGTGGACTACGAATCGATGGTCTCCCAGGCCAAGGCGATCCGGGCCAAATACGCCAACAATCCGCTGATCCGCGCCGACTTCATCAAGCTGTTCGCGGATGGCGTGCTGGAAGGGAATCCATTTGCCGTGCCCCCCACGCTGCCCAACGGCGCCGCCCTGAGGCCATTCCTGCAACCGATTTTTGACGTCGATGCCAGTGGCCATGCCACGGTCACAGGGTATGTGGACACCGCTTCAGCGACGTGTGCCGATGTGCGGGCTCATCCGGCGAAGTACTCGGCCGCGACGGACATTGATACCTTCATCAAGGCACACGGCCATCATCCGGGCCAGTGCGCGATTTCAGACGGACAATTGCAGCACTCACGCGAAATCATCCTGGAGTATGTGAAGCGCATGCACCTTGCCGGCTTCAATGTACACATCCATGCGATCGGTGATCGTTCCGTACGAACTGCGATTGATGCCATCGAAGCGGCTCGCAAGGCCGATGGAATCTCAACCACCCGCGATGGGCTGGCGCACCTGCAACTCGCCCATCCGACAGATGTTTCACGCATCGGCAGCGATCATCTGTATATCGCGTTCACCTACGCGTGGATGAATACCGATCCTGACTATGATCTGACGGTCATCCCGTTTTTTCAGAAAGTCACCGGCAACAGTTATGAGGCGTTGCACGCGCCCAATAGTTATTACGAGTCGAATACGTACCCGGTCCGGGCGGTCAAGGCCGCGGGAGGGATCCTCGTCGCCGGCTCGGATGCCCCGGTGGAAACTCGCGATCCGCGCCCCTTCGTCAACATGACCTACGCCATCACCCGCAGCTCCCCCGGCAAGCCGCCCCTGAGTCGGCAACAAAGCATCTCCCTGCGCGACGTTATCGAGGCCTACACCATCAACGGCGCCAGCATGTTGAATCTACAGAACGAGGCTGGCTCCCTCGAGGTGGGCAAATCCGCAGATTTCATTCTCCTGGATCGCGACATTCTCGCCCTGGCGGACGCCGGCCATCCGCAGGACATCGCGCAGACTCACGTGCTCGGAACCTGGTTCCGCGGGAAAAAGGTCTATGCCGCCGGCGCTCACTGATCGGCCCTTGCAACAGGTTCTAGTACCGGTAAGTCGCCGTGACCCCGTAGGTCCGCGGCCGGAACGTGAACTGCCGCTGCAGACGGCTGTCACCCGTGCCCGGATCGATCGTGAAGTCGTAGTTTGTCACGGTATGAGTATCGAACAGGTTGTCGATGAACGGCTCGACGGACCAGGCATTGAACTGCATGCCGCCGCGGATGGAGGCGAATGTGGTCGACGCCAACGTGTAGTTGGCGGGGTCGAACTGTGCTGAGTTCGGGTCCTGCCGGGGCGATGTCCAGTGATTTCGGCCCTGGTACTCGAGGTCCATACGGACAAACGACTGGTGCTCGAGCAGCGCGAACTTGTATTCGGCACCTACGGAAACCGTCACGGGCGCACCCGGCTGCAGGCTCTCGCCCACGACCGCGTCACCCTTGTTCACGATTGGCAGAATCGGTGTGACGCCATCGGCCCCATAGCCGCCCTGCGTTCCGCCGAATGCCGAGTTTGTAGAGAACCTTGCATCCGTGTAGCCCGCCGTCAACTCTGCTGTGAACGCATCTGTCACCGCCCATTCGGCCTGGATATCACCGCCCCACGCGGTGGCCTTGCCCAGGTTGGTGATGAAGGAGATCTGGCAGATCGGCGGGATGACCGTCTGTTGAATGTTGTTCCAACGGATGTAGTACAGGCTGGTGGCGAGCCGCAGCCGGCCGTCGAGGGTGTTCTTGGAGCCGACCTCGAAGCTGTGCACGGAATCCGAGCTGTAGGAATCCGGCGACTTGCTGATGCCGAAAGTGGCGAAGTCCCCGGCACAGGCCGCCTGGGGCAGCGGGTTGTTGCCGCCGCCCGGCCGGAAGCCCTTGGCATACGTACCGTAGACCATGTTGTTCGGATCGATCTGGTAGGACACGTTCAGCTTCGGCGTGAACGAGTTTTCCTTGTTGCTCGGGCTGGAGCTCTGGTTGGCGGCAAACAGCTGCGGCCCGCCCGTCTCACTGTCGAAGGTGAACTCCGTCCGTGAGAAGCGCACCCCGGCTGTGACCTTCAGGCTGTCCGTGATCGCATAGGTGGCCTCACCGAACAGCGCGTACTGCTTGTCGCGAGCGTGGGTGTGCAGAAAGTAGGAATCGTTCGGGTAGCGCGGGTCGAAGGGGACCGAGTTGCCATCCTCATCCGTGAACTCATCGAGATACCCGACCCCGAACACGGACTGACTGAACGCCTCGAGTTGCGGATCGTGGATCTGCTCCAGGTACTGCTGGCGATTGCTGCTGAAGAACACACCGCCCGTCCACAGCAGCCTGGCGGCCGGATCGCTCGACTGCAGGCGGATCTCCTGCGTGAAGTTCTGCTGATCGTTATCGACACTGGCTGGTGAGCGATAGCTGGCGATGTCGGCTGGCAGGTGGATGCCGTTGCCGTCCAACAGCGGGAAGTTGACGCCGTCCTGCACACCGAAGGTCTGGTAGAAGCCGAGGTTGTACAGCGTTCCGTCGTAACCGGTTGTCTCAGCCCGGTGATAATAGGACGTGTTGGAAATCAGCTGGAATGACCCGAAATCACCCTGGATTTTCAAGGCGGGCAGATAAAAGCGGTCCGGCGTCGGGCGCGCGGTCGGATTGCCGCTGACGTAATTGTCGTTCGAGGGGTTCGAATACAGGGGCCAATAGTTGCCCACGTCGTGGAGGTTGCGGTTCTGATAGAAAATGCTCGGGGTCACTGTCCAGTTGTCATTGACAGCCCACAGGCCCGCGAGCCGGATCATCACGTTGTCGGCGTGATTCGCATTGCGGTCCACGACGGCGTTCTGCGGATCCGGCGCGGTGGGATCCACACGGTCGATCCAACCGCCATCCCGGCGATACCAGACCGTGGCCCGCAGACCCAGCTTGCCATCGATGACGGGGCCACCCGCGGCCACACCGGTTTCGAAGCTGGGATCGCCGTGCTGTGTGAAGGACACCTCGTTCCGGCTGTAGACGGTGGTCTTCGTGAGGCTGGGCTGGGTCGTGATGTAGCGGACGGTACCGCCTTCCGAGCCGGCACCAAACAAGGTGCCCTGCGGTCCGCGCAGGACCTCCACGCGCTCCATGTCGAAAGCTTTCGGCAAGGCTTCATCGGGGTTGAAAGCCAGGCCGCGCATCTGGATCGGCGTATCGTCGATGTAGATGCCGGTGGTTCCCGATCCGCCCGACGAAGCAATGCCGCGGATGGCTATGTTGGCCGTGCCATTTGTGTCGACACTGATTCCAGGGGTGAAGCGCGCGACGTCGGTGATGTCCTTGATGCCTTTGTTATCAATGTCCTGCTGGGTAATGGCAGTGATACTGATCGGGACCTTGCTCAAGCTTTCTTCGCGTCGCTGCGACGTAACAATGACTTCCGCGATGCCTTCTGAAGCCGTCGTGTCATCCGCAGGCACGGCATCCGCCGCGTATGCGCCTGTTGCGGCTGACACACACATCACCGCCATGATGGCGACCCGCACCGCTCCATCGATGCCGCCACGTGATGTTGAGCGTGCTTCTTTCGTTTTTGACATCAGACCACCCCGTTGGGACATTTATTTCGATGGCCCCCCTATCCACCACGCGAATTCGATAATCGATATTTTTAAATCGGCGTCCTGATTACTCTAGGGGATGCTCCCGTGGGGAGTCAAACCAGCGCGGCGGCTACGCACGACCGCGTAGCCGATGCAGGCGGCAACCAGGGCCACCAGGCTGAAATAGAGCTGAGTGGCTGCATCGGGTGTGAGTGCCATGGCAACGAGGATTCCCACCATGCCCAGGATAGTCGCGTAGCTTGCCCAGGGGAACAGCCACATCCGCAGTGCCGGCTCAGGCACCCCGTTGCGTTCGCGCATCTGCCGCAGGCGAATCTGGGACACGGCCACCATGATGTAAACAAACACCATGAGCGCACCCGAAGCATTGACCAGGAAGGCAAACACAGTCGCATGCGCGAACTTGTCGGCGAGGATTCCTACGACGCCCGCGGCGGCGCCCATCCACACCGACCGCGTGGGCACGCGGCGATGGTTGAGCTGCACCAGATACTGCGGCGCATCATTGTGCTCCGCCAGTAGAAACAACACCCGCGAGCACACGTAGAAAGCGGAGTTCAGGCAGGACAACACGGCGGTCAGAATGATCACACTCATCGCCGCGCTCGCCCACGAGAAGCTCATGGTGGTCAGCGCCAGGGTGAACGGTGATTCGCCGACGTGGATCGAATCCCACGGCACCACGCACAGCACCAGGGTAATCGACAGGACGTAGAATGTCAGGATCCTGATGATCACCGACGTGGACATCTTCGCGACCGCCTTGGAGGGCTCCTGCGATTCAGCCGCCGCGACCGTCGTGATCTCAGCGCCGGTCATGGCGAAAAACACGGTCACCGCCCCCGCCAGCACAGTTAGAACGCCTTTGGGCGCGAACCCGCCATGGCTCGCCAGGTTGGCAAACGCAGGGCCCTGATGTGAGGTCAAACCGAACGCGTACGCCGCGGCCAGTACGATGAAGGCAATGATGGCCGACACCTTGATCGAAGAGAACCAGAATTCGAACTCGCCGTAGGACCGGGCCGACATCAGGTTGACCGCCGTCATCACCGCCATCAGGCCGAGTCCCAGCTCCCACTCGGCCACCTGCGGCATCCAGCCATGCACGATTTTCGCGCCCGCAATAGCCTCCACAGCCACCGTGATGACCCAGAAATACCAGTACAGCCAGCCGGCCACGAAGCCGGCCCAGGGCCCCAGCCCGACGCGCGTGAACTCGGTGAAGGCGCGGACATTCGGCAGCGCAATGGCCATTTCGCCCAGCATGCGCATCACCAGCAGAATCAGGATGCCGGTCAACAGGTAGCTCAGGATGATTGCCGGTCCTGTTGCCGCAATGGCCGCACTGCTGCCCACAAATAAACCGGCGCCGATGATGCCGCCGATGGAAATCATGGTCACGTGGCGCGGGCGCAGTGATCGACTCAACTCATGGGCCATTGGCCTTCCTCATTTATTTCGAGTGTCAGCCGCTCATGCGCGAGGCGATTCCGCCCGACGCCGCGCGGGTCGTCTCTAGAAGTACCGACGATAACTTGGAGCGCAGCTCATCCAGCGTCCAGCGGCTGGTGGGCGCCGAGATGTTGATGGACGCAACCGGGCGTCCATCATCTCCCATCACCACCGCCGCAATCGTCAGATCGCCGCGATAACATTCCTGGTCGGACCACGCGTAGCCTGCCTCCCGCGCCATCTCGATCCGCTCCAGGATCTGCGCAGGATCGGTCAGTGTCATCGGCGTGAACTGCCTGATGACCGAGCGACGCACAATCTTCTGTGCTTCGGCCGTCGGCAATGCTGACAGATACGCACGCCCGGTCGCCGTGCAATACATGGGCAGCCGGCGACCGATGGGGGTGTGAATGAAAAAGCGCTTGTGACTGGGAAAGCGCGCAATGAACACCATGTCCGTCTCATCCGGCTCGGTCAGGCTCACTGACTCGCCACTGGCCTGATTGAGATCGATGAGGTGAGTCGTCGCCTGCTCAATCAGCGGGTAACCGGACAGGTAGGCATGGGCGATACTGAGGGAGCGAGGCGTCAGGACCCAGCGTTTGACGCGGGCGTCACGTCGCAGGTAACCGAGCTCTTCCAAGGTGTGTGTGCAGCGCTGAGCGGAGCTCTTGGTCATGCCGGCGGCCGTGGCTATTTCGGCCAGGTTCATGGCCCGCCGATCCCCTCCGAACACCTCGAGAATGGCTAGCGCCTTCTCCACGGACTGATTGAACAGAGGGTCGCGCGTCTCCCCGGTGCGTGCCTTACGTTGCGCGCGCTTCATGTGAAATGGAGTATACACAACGAGCTAGGGGCGGGGGCGCGAGGGCACGGAAGTTGCGGGTCCCCGGTCCGGTGATTCGCATCACACGGGAGTATCCATCAATGTCATCTTCAAAGTCCGAGCGGCCGGGACGTTCCCGCCGCAATTTTTTAGCGCTTGCAGGGGTTACGAGTGCGGCTGCGCTCGTCGGCGTCCGACCCTCGCTGAGCTTCGCACAAGGAGGCGCCGCGCCTCCGCACCTTGCGGAGTCCGATCCAACGGCCAAGGCATTGGGCTACGTCGAGGACGCCAGCAAAGTCGACAAAACCAAATTCCCTGCCTTCAAGCCCGGCGCCCAATGCGCCACCTGCAACTTCTACCAGGGTAAGGCGAGCGACGCCTATGGGCCGTGCCAGATCTTCCCGGGAAAGGCAGTCAACGCGAAAGGCTGGTGTGCCTCCCACAGTCCAAAAGCTTAGTAGGATCTCGAGGCTCAGTAACCCCGGGCGCGCAGGCCGCGCAACTGCACGACGAACAATCGGCGCATGGCCTTTACGCTCAGATCAGTCGGCAGGAAGTAGACGCGCAACACGGCAGCCGCCGTGAATGCTTCCACGGCGAGCTCCAGGTCCGTATCGGCCGGGAGCTCGCCGCGCCCAATCGCGCGTCTGACGATGACACGAGTCGGATCCAGCCGCCGCTGCATCAACGAATCGAATAATACGCTCAACGACGGATTACTCACGCGCTCCGCCACCAACGTGGGGACGAGTGCGCCAGCCGGCGCCCGATAATGGATCCGCAGATACTGTTGATACAGGTCAACGAGATCTGACAGGAGGTCGCCCCGGTCGCGGGGGACCATCATCGGCCAGCGATCGAATGCAGCCAGCACGAGATGCTCTTTGGTGGGCCAGCGTCTATAGATGGTGGATTTGCTGGCGCGCGCGCGGGCGGCGATCTTGCTGACCGTCAGCCCGAGATAGCCCTCGCTCGAGAGCAACTTGCCGGTCGCCTCGAGAATAGCCTCCTCGGACTGCCGGCTGCGGGGCCGACCGGGCCCGGCGCGGCGCGCGACTGCGCTGCCGGCAACCGGGCGACTTACGACGGGACGGTTGGCCGCGGGGTTGGCAACTCCGGCGCGAGCTACGACAGTGCGCCGTGCAGGGCCGGCTCTCGGACCCGCCTCGGGGTCCGATCGGCCGCCCACGACCCGGGGCTCAACCCGGCCGGCCTTTGTTGAAGAACGCCTGGACAGCACTCTTGAACTCAGCCGAGCTGAGTCGCTCCTGGAAAGCCCGCAGCTCCTCTTCGATCCGGGCCATCACCCCGGTCTCGCTGCGAAGCAATTGTTTGGTGGCATGCAAAGCACCCGCCGGTTGCTCGGCAACTGTTTGTGCCAGCGCTCGCGCCTCCTCGTGCAACACATCATCTTCGACTACACGATTCACCAACCCGATGTTGAACGCCGTTGCTGAATCCACCGGCGTACCGAGCAACAACAGCTCCGCGGCACGTTGATGGCCGACGAGTCGTGGCAGGAGCAGCGAGCTCGCAGCCTCCGGGACCAGCCCTAACTTCACAAACGGCATCGACAACCGCGCGCTGCGCGCAGCCACCACCAGGTCACAATGCAGTAGCAACGTGACACCGATACCCACTGTCGAGCCGTGAACGGCGGCAATGAGAACCTTGCGAATCTTGGGCAGGAGGCGAATGAACCGGACGGCGCCCCGATCCTCGCCCGCGGACGGCGCGCTCAGGAAGTCGCCGAGATCGTTGCCGGCGGTAAAGCTCGCTCCGGCACCGCTCAGCAGGATGACTCGAACCGCTTCGTCGGCTTCCGCGCGCACGAGTGCTTCCCAAAGCGCGTCGTACATGGCGAGCGTAATGGCGTTCCGCTTTTCCGGCCGGTTCAGCCGTAACTCGCACACGCCTGCGGTTTGGGAAACCAGCACATGGTCTGTCATCGTGGATCTTCCATGGAGCCTACGCAGACCATAATATTACCCATGCTCCGCAATGTCGCACGACTCAGCCGGCTCGCCGTTGAACGGGCGATGTCGAGCCACGACCAGATTGCCGCGGTCCTGGGTACGGAGATCCTCAAGGGAATCCATCGTCCGGGCGCGAATATGCCCCCCGAGCCTGAGCTCATAGAGCGATTCCAGGTCTCGCGCACCGTCATGCGCGAAGTCATTAAGACCTTGACTGCCAAAGGCTTCGTGGCGTCGAAGACACGCATCGGCACGCGCGTACTCGATCCCGGGAACTGGAACTACTTCGACGCGGACGTGCTCGCGTGGCGAGTCAGAATGGGCCTGGACGACGAATTCCGGCTGAGCCTGACCGAAGTCCGGCGCGCGATCGAGCCGGTGGCAGCGGGCCTTGCGGCGCGACGGCGTGCGGAAGCAGACGTGATCGCGCTTCGCGATCACGTTGCATTGATGGGGCGTTCGGACCATACGCGGCAGAGCTTCGCGGAAGCAGACCTGGAGTTTCACCTGACGATTGGAACCGCTTCCGGAAATCCCTTGATGCGCTCCATGGCCGGAGTCATCGAAGCAGCGCTGGTCGCCTCTTTTTCTCAGAGCTCGCCCGTGGATGACTGGAGCGATCACGAAAACACCGTGAACACTCACGCAGCCATTGTGGATGCCATCGAAGCACGCGACGAGCAGGCTGCAGCTACAGCGATGCTCGAAGCCATCGACATAGGCTACCGCCGGATCAACGATTCCACCCGGAAACGAAGTCAGAAACGCTGACGTTACACCTAACCGCGCCGGACGGCGTAGTGTTGGTTTGTACAGCGGGCCCGGACGGGTCCGCGCTACAGTTGCAATTCGGTTGAGGGCAGACCGGGTACGTCCGTCTCGAAACGGAACAAATCGCCGGCCAGGGGCTGCTCGGCGCGTTGCGTTGGGGACAGACCCGTCCAGGCCGTCGTCACAAATACACTGGAATAATGGGGGCCGCCGAAGGCAACCTTGGTGACATTGGCGCAGGGAACGCGGATGCGGGACAGTAACTCACCGGACGGTGAATAGCGACGCACACTCCACCCGCCCCACATCGCAATCCACAGACACCCTTCTGCATCCACAGCGGTGCCATCCGGAAATCCACCCTCCTTCTCGATATCCGTGAATACCCGCCTGTGCGAGAGCGCACCGGACTCATCCCGGTCGAACGCATACACGCGGCGTTGAGCCGAGTCAGTGTGATAGAAGGTCCGCGCATTCGGAGAAAACGCAGGCCCATTAGTAACAACATACCCACTGTCCAACGGTATGCAACGACCCCGCGCACCCAGCCGATACAGCGACCCGCTCGGGCGGGTCTCGAGATCGTCCATGGAACCAAACCACAACGTGCCGTCCGAACACACCGCACCGTCATTCAGGCGGTTGTCGGGCAGATGCGGCTCGACAGTCGTGAACAGGGTGAACTCGCCGGTTCCCGGATCAAACTCATGCAGACCCGTCTTCAGTCCCGCGAGCAGCCGCAATTGCGACTCGGGACGACTGTGCAGCGGGACCACGAACCCCGGCTGTTCCGGCGCATCCCAGTGTTGCCGTTGACCCGAGAGGGGATCGAAACGATGGATCTGCCGGCCCTTGATGTCCACGAACCACAGAGCCGCGTCGCGCTCGACCCACACAGGTCCCTCGCCGAGCTCGGCGCCCACCTTGCAAGCCAGGGCGACTTCGTTGCTCATCCCCATACGTAAGCTGTCTTCACCTGGGTGTAGAACTCAACAGCGGCAAAACCCTGCTCGCGTGCCCCATAACTCGAACGGCGGGTGCCGCCGAACGGGACGTGGTAATCAACACCGGCGGTGGGCAGATTGACCATGACCATTCCCGCGCGGATGTTGTGCTGGAAGTGACGCGCATACTTCAGTGAGGTGGTCACGATTCCGGCTGACAGTCCGAACTCGCCACTGTTGGCGACCTGCAGCGCCTCTTCGTAGTCTTTCACGCGCACGGTGCTCGCCACGGGGCCGAAGATCTCCTCGCGATTCACGCGCATGGCCTGTGACGTATCCGCAATCACTGCCGGGCTGACGTACCAACCTGGCTTATCGAGCTTCAGCTGTCGCCCGCCGGTGACGAGCCGCCCGCCTTCCTTGCCGGCGACGTCCAGGTACAAGAGTGTCTTCTCCATCTGGACCTGGTTGACCAGGGGCCCCATCTGCGATGTGGGGTCGAGCGCGTCACCCACCTTCAGGGCCGCCGCCTTCGCCGCCAGCGCCTCGACAAACCGATCATGAATTCCACTGGTGACAATGAGCCGGCTGGAAGCCGTGCAGCGCTGTCCGGTAGCGAAAAATGAGCCATCCAACGCACACAACACCGCCCGGTCGAGATCGGCATCGTCGAGCACGAGCAGCGGGTTCTTGCCGCCCATTTCCAACTGTACCCGTGCCTGGCGCGCCATGGCGCCCATGCCCACCTTGGCGCCCGTCACCTGTGAGCCCGTAAACGAGATGCCATCCACGCCGGGATGTTTGACAATGGCCTCGCCAGCCGCCCCACCGCCGAACACCATGTTGAATACGCCCGCCGGCATGCCGGCCTCGTAAATGATGTCCGCCAGGGCAGCGGCCGTCGCCGGGGTCGGCTCGGCCGGCTTCAACACCACCGTGTTGCCGAAAGCGAGTGCCGGCGCCGACTTCCAGGCCGGAATGGCAATAGGAAAATTCCACGGCGTGATGAGTCCGAACACGCCGACGGCTTCACGAGCGGTGCTGACATCGACACCCGGGCGTGTCGAGGTCAGATTCTGGCCGTGACGGCGCAACGCTTCGCCGGCGAAATATTTGAATATCCGGCCCGCCCGTGCGACCTCACCAATGCCTTCCGGGAGTGTCTTGCCCTCCTCGCGCGACAACAGGCGCCCAAGATCTTCCCGGCGTTTGAGGATCGTATCGCCGATGCGATCCAGCAGGTCCGAGCGCACCTCGGGGGAGCTTTCCGACCAGGCCGGAAATGCCCTGCGGGCCGCCGTTACCGCGGCATCCACTTCCGCTGTCGACCCATCCGGAAAACGCGCGACGATGTCACGCGTATCCGACGGGTTCTCGCTCGCGTGTTCGGCCTTCGCCGCAACACGCTCGCCATTGATGTAGTGAGAAAGGTTCGGAACGCTCATGTATTGGGATGACTCGCGACGGTGGCCGCCGTCGCCTCAGGCTTGCTCCACATCTCCTGGATGGCCTCCAGGCTGCGGCCCTTGGTTTCCGGCACGTACCGGATCACGAACAGCGCCGCCAATATACTCATGCCACCGTAAATCCAGTACGCGAAGCCGTGATTGAACATCGCGTTCAACACCGAACTGCCGTCGAGCACCTTGAAGGACACCGACACCAACAGGTTGGCA
>JAXDQF010000031.1:0-6575 GCA_034668025.1 Gammaproteobacteria bacterium
CCATGACGTCGCCTTTCTTGACGAGCTCCTGGATGTGGGGGGTGTTGATCATCACTTCGACGGCTGCGCAGCGTTTGCCGTCCCGACCCATGACGAGGCGCTGGGCGAGGATGGCGCGCAGATATTGTGACAAGTCCAGGAAGATCTGGTTGTGCTGCTCGCGCGGGAACATGTTGATGATGCGATCCAGGGACTCTGCGCAGTTGTTGGCGTGGAGGGTTGCGAGGACGAGGTGGCCTGTTCCTGCGAGGTTGATCGCGGCTTCCATACTCTCGCGGTCGCGGATCTCGCCGATGAGGATGACGTCGGGCGCGGCGCGGACTACGCCGCGCAGGGCGCGGCTGTAGGATTTGGTGTCGATGCCCACTTCGCGCTGGTTCACGATGGAGCGCTTGTTGGTGTGCAGAAACTCGATGGGATCTTCGATCGTAACGATGTGGTCGGACGCATTCTCGTTGCGATAGTTGATCATCGCCGCCAGCGAGGTGGACTTGCCCGAACCGGTTGAGCCCACCATCAGAATCATGCCGCGCCGCATCAGCACGAGGTCGGTCATGATGTCCGGCAGGCCGAGGGCTTCCATGCGCGGCATGTCGGCGGTGATGTACCGGAGCACCATTGCGGGGAAGCCGCGCTGCATGAATACGTTGACGCGGAAACGACCCAGGCCCGGCTCGGAGATCGCGAAGTCCAGCTCGAACTCGTTCACGAAGTGATCGCGCTGCTCGGGCGACATGAGCGCGAATGCGGTCTGGCGGACCGTCTCCGGTGTCAGCACCTGCTTGTTGACCGGCAGGATCTGGCCTTCGATCTTGATCTTGATGGGCGCGTTCGAGGTGAAGAACAGGTCCGAGGCCTTCTTCTCCACCATCAGTTTGAACAGCGGCTTGGTGTTGAGTGTGGGATGGCCGCCGGCACTGAAAGCATCCCCGGGCGTAATCGTGACCTGGGGACCCGTTGCGGCAATGCTGGGGTCCACTGCGGGCTTCGGCGCTGGTTTGTCTTTCGCCGGGCTGGTGTTGGAATCCATGGATTGAGGGCGCTCTTAGAGCGACCGGCCTTCGTCTTCTTCGACAATCTGCAGCGAGTTATCCTCGATGGTCTTCGTCTCGCGCTTGCTTTCGAGCTTGATGCGCAGCCGCAGCTCGTTCTTGGAGTCGGCGTTGCGCAAGGCATCCTCGTAGGAAATAAATCCGGTTTCGTACAGCTCGAACAGCGACTGATCGAACGTCTTCATGCCGAGCCGGGTGGAGCGCGACATGACCTCCTTGATCTTGGCCACCTCGCCCTTGAAGATCAAGTCCTGGATGAGCGGCGAGTTGAGCATGATTTCCATTGACGCGATGCGCCCTGCTCCGGACTCACGGGGTATCAATCGTTGCGAGATCAGGGCACGGATGTTCAGCGACAGGTCCATGAGGAGCTGCTCGCGCCGCTCGTCGGGGAAGAAGTTGATCACGCGGTCGAGCGCCTGGTTGGCACTGTTGGCGTGCAGAGTGGCCAGCACGAGATGGCCGGTTTCGGCGAACTGAACGCCATATTCCATCGTCTCGCGGTCACGAATTTCGCCGATCAGGATGACATCGGGTGCCTGGCGCAACGTGTTCTTGAGGGCGGTATGCCAGGAGTCGGTATCTACTCCCACCTCGCGGTGTGTGATGACGCAACCCTTGTGCTGATGCACATACTCGACGGGATCTTCGATCGTGACGATGTGACCCCGTGTCTTTTCGTTGCGGTATCCCACCATTGCGGCGAGGGAGGTCGATTTACCGGAGCCCGTACCGCCCACCAGGATCACGAGACCGCGCTTTGACAGCACGACCTCCTTGAGAATGGGCGGCAGGTCGAGCTCTTCAAAACTGGGGATCTTGGCGTTGATCAGGCGGATGACGCAGCCGACGGAGCCTTGTTGAACAAACGCACTGACACGGAACCGGCCGATGCCGGGCGGTGCGATGGCGAAGTTACACTCTTTGGAGGCGTCGAATTCCTTGGTCTGCCGATCGTTCATGATCGCGCGGACCAGAGTCCCAGACTGCTCGGGCGTCAGCGCCCGCTCGCTCTGGGGGCGAATCTCACCGTCGATCTTGATCGCGGGGGGAAAGCCCGCGGTGATGAACAGGTCGGATGCCTTCTTTTCAGTGACACGCCGCAGGAGATCCTGCATGAGCTTGATAGCCTGGTCGCGATCCATTTGAGCTCCTTACAACGCGTCTTTGTTCTGTGCCTTGTAGCGAGCTTCTTCCTTGGTGATGACACCTTTGCTCATGAGCTCCTGCAGGCACTGATCGAGTGTCTGCATTCCGTTGGACTGTCCGGTCTGGATCGCCGAATACATCTGGGCGATCTTGCCTTCGCGGATCAGGTTTCTGATCGCGGGCGTGCCAATCATGATCTCGTGGGCGGCCACGCGGCCCCCACCGGTCTTTTTCAACAACGTCTGGGAGATGACGGCGCGCAAAGATTCGGACAACATCGAGCGCACCATGTCTTTTTCAGCAGCGGGGAACACGTCCACGATACGGTCAATGGTTTTAGCAGCCGAGCTGGTGTGCAACGTGCCGAATACCAAGTGGCCCGTTTCAGCGGCCGTGAGGGCCAGCCGAATGGTTTCCAGGTCACGCATTTCGCCGACCAGCACCACGTCCGGGTCTTCGCGCAAGGCGGACCGCAAGGCTTCGGTGAAGCCGAGGGTATCGCGGTGGACTTCGCGCTGGTTCACCAGGCAGCGCTTGGACTCGTGTACGAACTCGATAGGATCTTCGATGGTGATGATGTGGTCGGGGCGATTGTCGTTGCAGTGGTTGACCATGCCGGCCAGAGTCGTGGACTTGCCGGAGCCGGTGGGTCCCGTGACCAGCACGAGTCCCCGGGGCAACATGCACAGGTCGCGGAAAATCTTCGGCGATCCTAAGTCGTCCAGGGACATGATGACGGAGGGGATGTTGCGGAACACGGCGCCGGCGCCGCGATTCTGGTTGAACGCATTGACGCGAAAGCGCGCCAACTTGGGAATTTCGAAGGAGAAATCCGTCTCGAAGAACTCTTCGTAAGCCTTCCGTTGCTTATCGTTCATGATGTCGTACACCATCGAGTGCACTTCTTTGTGCGCCAGCGAAGGCATGTTGATGCGCTTCATGTCCCCGTCTACGCGGATCATGGGGGGAACGCCGGCAGACAAGTGCAGGTCAGACGCATTGTTCTTGACGGCGAAGGCCAAGAGTTGCGCGATGTCGACAGCCATGAATGCTCCTAGAGCCAGCTCGCAGTTACCCTGCGGCGCGCGCGCGCTCAGCCCCACCTACCGGGCAAAAGCCGCGCCTTTTGCCCGGCGCCAATGGCGCGCTGAGCTGGATTCCGCGGAAGTTGCCGCAGGCAATTTCCGCCAGTGAAGTATAACGGAGGGGTTCCGTATCCAATATGTTAATGGGTCCGCAGAATTCGCTGCAGCAGGTACGAATCGTCCGCAATCGTATCGAGTCGGCCATCCGGGCTGCGTCGCGGAACGTCGACTCCGTCACACTCCTGGCCGTGAGCAAGGGGCAGCCGGCCAACAGCATCCGCGCGGTTGCTGAAGCAGGCGTCCGGGACATTGGCGAAAGTTATGTGCAGGAGGCCCTGGAGAAGATCGAGCAGCTGCGCGACCTCGCCGTGACCTGGCACTTCATCGGCCGGCTGCAGGCGAACAAGACACGGCTGATCGCGTCCAATTTTGACTGGGTCCATGGCGTCGAGCGCCTGAAGATCGCCGAGCGGTTATCAGAGCAGCGGCCATTCCATGCTCCGCCTTTGAATGTCTGCCTGCAGGTGAATATCGCGGGTGAGGGCTCAAAAGGGGGCGTCACCCCAGCGGAATTGCCCGCTCTGGCCGCCGCGGTGGCCGTATTGCCGCGATTGAAGCTCCGCGGACTCATGTGTATCCCACCGGATGAAGAGGATCCTGTGCGCCAGCGTATGTGGTTCGCGGCCATGCGCCATGCGCTCGAAGAGCTGAATGCTGCAGGAGCGGGGCTCGATACCCTGTCGATGGGAATGAGTGGTGACTTCGAAGCGGCCATTCTCGAAGGAGCCACCGTGGTTCGCATTGGAACAGCGCTGTTCGGCGCGCGGCCGAGTGCAACAAATCCGGCGCAACCACGGTAAATCGATACAATCGGTCGCTCATGAGTAACGGGCAAATTGCATTTTTAGGCGGCGGCAACATGGGCCGCGCACTCATCGGCGGCCTGCTCCGCCGTGGCACACGGCCGGAACACATCTCAGTCGGCGAAAGTTTCGCCGCCGCGCGAGACGCGCTGTCGGCCGACTTCGGCATTCAGGCCACCGATGACAACGCCGCCGCGGTCGAGGCGGCGTCTGTAGTTGTAATTGCAGTCAAGCCGCAGATCGCTGGAACGGTCCTTACTCCGCTACAACCCGCGCTCCAGCGGATACGTCCCCTGGTTATATCGATCGCCGCCGGTATCCGTATCGCGGCGATTGAGACTTGGTGTGGCGCTGGTGTACCCGTCGTCCGCGCCATGCCTAACAGGGCGGCGTTGGTGGGCGCAGGCGCAACAGGCCTTTTCGCCCCACCAAGCGTCTCCAGCACGCAGCGCGACGTCGCCGCGAAGGTCATGCAGGCCGTTGGCGAAGTTGTATGGGTCACCAGTGAAGACCATCTCGACGTGGTAACCGCCTTGTCAGGCAGTGGGCCAGCCTATTTTTTCCTGCTGGCAGAGCTCCTGACGCAGGGCGCAACCGACCTCGGTCTCGAGCCGGCTGCAGCGCGACGCCTGGCAATTGCCACTCTGCACGGTGCAGGCCAACTCGCGCAGGCAGGTGACGGTGACCTCGCGCGCATGCGCGCGGAAGTCACTTCGAAAGGTGGCACGACGGAAGCGGCCGTCAAATCACTCGAGTCAGCGGATCTGCGCAGCATCGTCGCTCGCGCCCTGGAGGCTGCCACCCGCCGCAGCCGTGAGCTCGCTGAGCAATTTGGTGCTTCCTGACTAGGGCCTCCTACGGTAAATGACATGAACGCGCTCATTTTTATCGTCGATACACTGCTGTCGCTGGCTTTGTTTGTCGTATTGGCACGACTTTTGTTGCAGTGGGTGCGCGCTGACTTTCGCAATCCGATTGCGCAGGCGATCGTTCGGCTCACGAATCCCTTGATTCTGCCCTTGCGGCGCATTTTGCCGCCCATCGGCAAAGTCGACACGGCCTCGGTGGTGGCTGTTGTGCTGGTCGCGATCATCAAACGCGGCATTCTGTTCGCGATGACCGGATACGGCACACCCAGCCTGCAGCTGTGGATAACCAGCGTTGCCGTCGAGCTGGTGCAAGCCCTTCTGCGTACTTACTTCTACGCCATCCTGCTGTATGCATTGCTCGGTCTGATCGCGCCAAGCGGTTATTCACCACTGCAATCGGTGCTCGCAAGCGTCTGCGAACCCATACTGCGGCCGTTCCGACGCCTGATTCCACCCATCGCGGGCATCGACCTGTCGCCGCTGTGGGCGGTGATCGCCATTCAGGCCATTTTGCTGCTGTTGCCATAAAACGCTGTCTTTCCAGGCTCCGCGCGCACCCTGAGAAGCGGCGCGAACTGTTGTTGAAACACACTCTTAGCGCAACTTTAGAAACACAAATTGAAGCCGCCGCGCGCCGCTACACGTGTGAAGAATCGTTGCGAACCGGCTACCCACCGCGACCAAGGTTGCGCAAACACTGAAAAAAAAGGCATTTGCGCGCCAACGCAAATGAAAAAATGCTTGCGATTGCGCGCTGGTGTGCTATTTTTCGCGGCGATTGACACCTGCGCGGCGGCACCGCGCTCAGACAACATTCGAGGAGTAGCGGAATATGGCGAAAAAAGGTGGCGCACCGACCAAGTCGGAAGTCCTGACTCAGATTTCCAAGGACACGGCCCTGTCACGCAAGCAGGTTTCTTCTGTGTTCGATTCGTTGGGCGGCGTGATCAAGAAGAGCTTGCGCGGCAACGGTCTGTTCACGTTGCCGGGACTGATGAAGTTGAAGGTTGTGAAGAAGCCCGCCACGAAGGCGCGCGAAGGCATCAACCCCTTCACCGGCGAGAAGATGACGTTCAAGGCCAAGCCCGCCAGCAAGAAAGTGCGCGTGCTGCCTTTGAAGAGCCTGAAGGCCATGGTGAACAGCTAATCTTTAGCTGAAATCAGCCTCAAGCTGACTGCCCTTCGACGGCGAGGGGCGATTGAACCCGGCCAGGAGCGCTCCTAGGCCGGGTTTGTTTTTTTGGTTGAGAGTCGCCGGGCCGCGGTGCGGCTACTGAATTTTCAGCAGCTCGATATCAAACAGCAGCGTGGCGTTGCCTGGAATGACGCCGCCTGCACCGCGGGCGCCGTAGCCCAGTGAGGGCGGGATTACGAGCTGACGTTGGCCGCCAACCTGCATTCCCACCACGCCCTGGTCCCAACCACCGATCACCTCTCCACCACCGACGTTGAAGCTGAACGGATCGTTACGATCACGCGAGCTGTCGAACTTCTTACCCTTGTGGTCTTTGGCGGTCGGCTCATACAGCCAGCCCGTGTAGTGAACTACAGCGGTCT
>JAXDQF010000032.1:0-4566 GCA_034668025.1 Gammaproteobacteria bacterium
CCGGAGGGCTCAGTGAAGGTGAGTCAGTGGATAGCCCGCACGCTGGTGAAACAAAGTTTGAGCGAGCACACATCTGGGCGTCGCAGACGCCAAACGCGTTAGATGTGATCTACGATCTACAGCCAGCTTCAGGGGCCGCCCTGAGTTGATCCTGTGCGCACGGTTTGGTCCTCGATACCGAGCAAGGGCGGTGGCAAAGTAGCCTTGCATGCGCAGAACGGTTCACGAGCGGAACTGGCGTCTACTCGATCAGTTCTATTCGTGCCTTGTGACCATGAGAGCGCGCCAGTTTCGCGTCACAAGTAACTAGCGGGGCATCCAGAATTTCGGCAAGCACGACGTACGCCGCATCGTATGCGGTCACGGAGTCGCGTAATGTCCAAACTCGTTCCAGCAAGTCCTTGTGCTCTGCGCGTTTGATCTCGAGTGCGCCGTGATCTTCGAGGGCCTGCTTGCCCCGAGCCGCAGTGATTTGTCTGAGACTTACGAGGCGCCGAAGTGTTTGCGTGACTTCGATATCAATCAGGTGAGGGGCGTGGAGGCTCTCCTCGGGGTCCAACACCCGCTCTTGCACTTTGATGCCTTTGTCCGTGCGCAGAAGAAGCTCGAGTACGGCTGACGCATCAACAACAATCAACGCAGATCACGCTCCGCGCGCAAAATATCGGTCGGTGAGAACTTGCCCCGATAGGGATCCCGCTGCGCCAGCCGCTCCCGCATTTCTTCAGGAGTGGGATACTCAGCGATTTTGCGAACTTCCCGAATCAGGAAGTCCGACAGCGCCATGCCGGCCAGCGCCGCACGGGCTTTCAACTGGCGATGCAAGGCATCGGGGACATTTCGCAGTTGGATCATTTTGGACATGCGATGAAGTATAATTGCATGTGCACCACATGTCAAAGCTAGATGTTGTTTAATATTTAAACCGTAAGCGTTTGAATTAGATATAAAAGTTTCCGTGGCCCCCCATGATGGATGGGAGCCACTGAGGCGGAAGGGCTTGCGAAAACGAAGCGTTACGACATCGCAAACTGGCGTGTCGCAACTTTGTCGCAGCCAGTTTTTGAGGGGCTGGAAGCGGTTCGAACGTCGTTGAGCTCTCGAACCGGTGTGGCGCACGCTGTGTTCCCATCGAGGCGTGGAATGGTGCCCGGAGTCCGCTCGCTCCTCGACCCGGGCCCGAACAAAAGCAAGCCTTAGTCGAGTTAAGGTCAACCGCTCGAACGTGCCGCATGTCGACGCTCTTCTCGGCGATCTGCGTTCGGCTCTCGACGAGCTGATCTCCAATCCGGTGCGTCGCGATGTACCCACCCTCGTTGCATCGGTCCTGGCCGAGTTCCAGAGGCCCGGCAAGAAATTGATCGAGCGTCTGACTCCCATCCTGGGTCTGTCGACCGCGGACAATCCCTCCGACATTGCCACGGCCTCGGCCGTGCTGGATGCGCTTCCCGATGAGGTCACCGACGCGATCTTCGTCGCGTACCTGAACGAAATCTACGCGTAAGTGTTGCCTTGGAGGTCCGCTGGGGTCGGACACTCGATGAATGTCGATACCACCCCCGAGTCGGCGGTACGCGCCGAAGTTGGCCTTCCCATTTTCTAATGTATGTAAGGCAGGTGTTGCGCGACGAGTTGAAGAACATCCATGTCATGGTGACAAGCGACTATTCGCCGGACCTCGCCGAGGCGCTCATCCGCGGCCGGCTCGATGTGGCCTTCATGCGCACCGAGCCGAACTTCGAACTCGTCTACGAAGTGGTGGACCACGAGCCGCTGATCGTCCTGATGCCTAGCGACCACCGCCTCACGAGCCGCGAAGCGATTCGTGATGAGGTCGGCAAGGCGCTCGTCAAGGAACTCCGCTCACTCGGTTCGGAGGCCGAGTTCATCAACGCCGACGTCCGCGCGATGGTCGACAAGACTGTCGCACGGTTCGGCCGTCTCGATGTCGCGGTGAACAACGCCGCAACAGAAGGCGATCGTGGCCTGATAACGGACCAGACACCCGAAAGCTTTGCCGCGACCTTTGAGACCAACGTTCTCGGCGTGGTCCTAAGCATGAAGCACGAAGTGCGTGCCATGCAGGCCCAGGGAAGCGGCAGCATCATCAATATCTCCTCGACCTACGGCCACGAGGGTGCGGCCGGCGCCTCGCTCTACGTCGGCGCTAAGCACGCCGTCGAAGGCGTCACCAAGTCGGTGGCGCTCGAAGTCGCCAAGTCGGGAATTCGGGTGAATGCCGTCGCGCCCGGTCCCACGGACACCGGCATGCTGACTCGTTTCACCGAAACGGCAGAGAACAAGGCGGTTCTTATGCGGCAGGTTCCGTTGGGTCGCCTCGGCCTCTCCGAGGAAGTTGCCGACGGCATTGTGTTCATCGGGTCGGACGAGGCCAGGTTCATAACGGGTCACGTTCTCAACGTCGACGGCGGACACAGCGCTAACTGATCCTGTCGGGCGCGGAGGTTTGCTCCGCGCTCGGTTATGGATCGGTGCTCCAACATGGAGTCTTCTATGAACAAGCTCAACGGCAAAACCGCTCTTGTCACCGGCGCGTCACGCGGCATCGGGCGCGCCATTGCGCTGGCCCTGGCGCAGGGCGGTGCTCAGGTGCTCGTCCACTACAGCAGCAACGAGAAGGAGGCCGACGCCGTCGTCGCCGAAATCCGCAAGGACGGCGGCAAGGCTCAAAAGGTTGGCACCGACCTGCGCAAGCCCGACGGTGCGCACACGCTGGCCAAGCAGGTGCGCGCCATCGTCGGCGACCGTCTGGACATCCTCGTCGCCAACGCCGGCATCTCCAAGTCGGCGACTATCGAGGACACGACGGTCGAGGACTTCGACAACCTCTTCGCCGTCAACGCCCGCGCGCCATTCTTCCTAGTGCAACAACTGCTTCCGGCGCTGTGCACAGGAAGCAACATCATCTTCACCTCCTCGCTCGCCGCCCGCGCCTCGGTCGGCACCTTGTATGCCTACGCCGCAACCAAGGGCGCGGTCGATACGCTGGTGAAGCATTTCGCTGCCGCGCTCGGTCCGCGTGGAATCCGTGTCAACGCCGTCGCTCCTGGACTACTGGGACCCCGGTCTGGATAGCCACAACCCGCAGCGTAGTCCGCAACTCGTGACTCGCGCTGTGCAATGATGCTCAACTCACTTTCCGCTGCAAAGTGTGTTCTGCCAAGAGCACTCGGCTCCATGTGATCCCCCGTGCTGGTCCGCAGCTGACCCGACGCTAGGGGCCCGATTGATTCTCGGCGCCGGAGCGTCTAACGAGACTCCTGCCCAGAAGGCATCCGGCGTTGTTTTTTGGAGTCGCGAAGATCGGAGTCCTGTGGCTCGCGCTCGTAGGACTCAACGAGTGGATCAGTCAGGCGGCCGAGTATCTGCTCGATGCGCCGGTTCCAGCGCACGCCCGCGTCCTGATCGATGGACTATTCCTCGGGCTGGCTGTGGGACAGATCATCAAGCGTCTGCGAACGGCCCAGCTTCCTCCCAAAGGCGAGGACTGATCGGCCGGCACTGTTGACTCGAATCCTCACTCCAGGGATTGCGCAGGCACGAGCTCACGGCGCTTTCGGACGAAGCTCACGAGACCCAAAAGCGGTATCGCAAACCCAAGCGCGGCAGCCGTCCTCAGTGAGACCCGCGTGCCCAGAGCGCTGACAGGATCGAAGAATGTGAGATCCAGAGCCTCGGCCTGAACTCGATCGATGGGACAGTCGGCGACGAGGTTACCCTTGTCACCTTGTTTCATGACACAGTCCGATGACTTCCATTGAGTGTGAAACGCTTGGTTGAGCTCAATGTGCAGCATGGACACAGGGTGTGACATCTCGTACATCGGAAGAGCCGCTGCAGAGGGCAGGATGCGGATATGGTTCCATGTCAGAAATCCCGCATCGAGCGGGACGTCGAATGTGCCGCCTGGCGTAACGAGTTGCGCCGTTTTGACGAGATGCGTGCCAGGCTGCACGTCGGCGCGCGTGAAGTCGTCCATGTCGTAACAATTGACGACCGCCTGCGTGGGGCTGATGAATTCCCCCTGCTCATGAGGCTCCTCGTCGCTATCGACAATCCTGAGCGCTCGGATAGTCTCGAGCTTGCCATCGAACAACCCGTCCAGCGAAGGTTGTTCGTACGGGCGGGAGGGAAGTCGCCCGACAACTAAAGACTCGGCCTGAAACGTGAGTTGAATCACCAGCGCACTGCCAATCAGAATCGTTCCCCGCCGCCCATGGCTCGTTTCGTGGATGTAGCGCCGCAAGGCGGCCGCCGCCAGCAGACTCAGGGGCAACGCAAGAAAGCCCCAATACCGACCGGTCACGTTCATCGATCGGAAGCCTGGCAGCGGACGCAGCCAATCAAACGGACTGAGCTCTACGGGCACGTGTGCAACGCGCAGACTGCCCATCCCGAGCCAGATGGACGCCAGGCTCACGACGAGCAGCGGCACCTTCATTTCTCTGGGCAACTCCTCACGCAGCGCACGGCGGTAGTGCCAGATGAGATAGAACAACACAGGGCCAATGAACACACTGAGTTCGATTCCCGTGCCGTTGGCCG
>JAXDQF010000033.1:0-6223 GCA_034668025.1 Gammaproteobacteria bacterium
GATATGGCGTTGCGAACCAGGATCCACTGGCGCGAACGGCCGACACTGGCACCGCCCGCGCGATGAATTTCCGAGTCAACCACGATGAATTCCAGCGCGCCGTCTTTCTTGTCGTAGATGTCGGCCACACGCCGCTCAACGGTTAGTTGATCGCCGGCCCGAATCGGTTCGAAATATTCAAACTCCTGCTCCACGTGCATCACACGGCGCAGGTCCACTCCCAAGGCGCGGACGATCTCGCGGGAGCTGTTGCCCTCGCCTTCAACCACTTTCATATAGGTCGGTGGCGCGATACCCGACTCGACACTGCTTTCCGAAGCACCAATGGCTGCGGCAAACCGTCGCAGTCTCTGTGGATCCACCGTTACGGTGAATGGATGTAGGGAGAATCCGATGTGTTTGCGGTTAATCGGCATCGGCGTTGCGGCCGTGTTGGCGCAGGTATGTAAAGGGCCCTCCTGCATACGCCGGGAACAGCCCTGCAATTACCGCTGCAGAGTCGGCAATGCCGGTATCGAGGTCGGCGTCCCGCGCGCGGGCCTTTGCAGCGGCCACGGCTATTGCCAACAGCTTTTCATCCTTGGGGAGCTGCCCGCTGCTGGTTCTCGCGGCAGCCAGTGCCCCGAGAAAGGAAGCTCCTTGGGAAACGACTGGTGTGGCGCGAAGCCAGCGGGCGATTTGCAGGCCGGCCTGCTTTCCCTGGCCATCGGCGCCGGTTATGACTTCTACTGCACGGCCGTATTGCGTTAGGTCTGAGACCCAGACGGCAGGCAAGTGCGGGGCTTCTTCGCTGCCGCGCGGCCCGCCGCCTGAGCTGTCGCGTGGGCCGGCGCCCTGATACCAGTGCACCGTCGATTCCGGGCTCGTGCCGGGTGGCAGTGCTGTGTCATCGGTAGCGATCCACACACAGCCGGGACTGTTGGCTTCGACAATCTCAACACGGGACGCGCGCAGCAGGGCGCGGACCGCCTCGGCGCCGACACCTTGTACAGCCGCACGGGCGGGTTGATCCGGGGTGGCTGGTGGGATGAGCTTGGTCGCTCGTTGGCGATCCAGGAACAGCGAGCGGATCATGTTTCCGGCGGTGGGGTCTCGGATCAACCTGACAAAACAGTCCATCTCCCAGCTGGTGGCGTCATCCATGGATTTGTGCCAGCCGCCCACTACGCATTCCATGATGGCGCCGCTGGCGGGATAGCGGCGACGATCGTCCTCTCCGAGGCCCAGTTCGTCGAAAACGCGCTCCAGATCGCCCTGGCCGTTTTCCTCTGTGTTGGGATGCACTGGCGCGAGCCAGTGCTCGCTGTCCCAGGGCGCCTTGGCTGCGCGGCCCGCCGCCCGTGCAAGTGCCCGCGTCTTCGCATGCTCGAGGAGCCGATCGGGCGGCACGACCGCGTCAATGATCCCCAGTGACGCCGCTTTGGCCGCCGGCAGAGGATCTCCTTTCAACATCAATTTGAGCGCGGCGAACTGCCCGATCAGCCTGGGCAAACGCTGGGTGCCACCCGCACCGGGCAACAAGCCCAACTTGATTTCCGGCAATCCAACCTCAGTCTTCTCGGCGGCAACGCGCTCGTGGCACGCCAACGCAACCTCGAGTCCGCCACCCAATGCCAGACCATGAATGGCCGCGACGAAGGGTTTGCCGTTCGTCTCCAGTCGACGAAACAACCGCCCCAACCGGCCGCAGAGTCGGTGAAGATCCTCGGGTGAATCGGTCCGGGCGCGCTCCGTGAACATACGAACCATTTCGAGATCCGCACCGGCGAGAAACGCCGACTTGCCTGAGCACAGCACGACCGCTTTGATGGCTGCATTCGACTGGACCTCATCGAGCAGTTGCTCCAGCGAGTCCATCAGACCGGCGGAAAACACGTTCATGGACCGGCCGGGCATGTCGATTGTGGCGACGAGCACGCCGTCGGAATCGATGTCGGTGTGGATATTGGGCATCCCCGCCGTGGCGGCGCCGGTGCGACCTGTGCTCTCCACCGGCCGCGCCTCCCTAGAGGTATTTCTTGAAGTCGGGTTTGCGTCGCTCGTTGAAGGCCTTCACGCCCTCTTTCGATTCCTCGCTCATGTAGTAATGCTTCACCGCCTGCACGCCCAGGAAGCTGATTCCGCGGATGTTCTCGCTATCCGCGTTGAACGACCGCTTGGCGATGGCAATGGCCGTGGGGCTCATCTGGTTGATCTCGGCTGCCCAGGTCTCGACTTCCGCGTCGAGTTGATCGGGCGGCACCACCTTGTTGACCAACCCCATTTCATACGCCTGCTGCGCGGTGTAACGGCGGCACAAGAACCAGATTTCGCGGGCGCGCTTCTCGCCGACGTGACGCGCGAGCAAGGCCGTCCCCCAGCCCGGGTCGACGGATCCGACTTTCGGACCCACCTGGCCGAACACAGCCTTTTCCGACGCGATTGTCAGATCACAGAGCGTCGCAAACACATTACCGCCGCCGATGGCGAAACCCTGCACGCGGGCAATGGAAACCTTGCGCAGGTCGCGGATGGCCGTCTGCAGTTCCTCGATGGGCAATCCGACTGTGCCACGCGGTCCGTACAGGCCGTCTTCCGACAAATGTGCCTTCTGATCACCGCCGGTGCAGAACGCCTTGTCACCGGCGCCGGCCAGCACAACCGCATTGACCGAGCGCTCCTCGTTTGCCCGCTGGAAAGCGTTGATCAACTCTTCAACCGTCTGCAGCCGGAACGCATTCATGACTTCCGGACGATTGATGGTAATGCGGACCGCGTTCTCGCCTACTTCGTAGACGACATCTCGGTAATCTGCCATAGGAGCTCCGTGTCAGTTTGGTTGGTCAGCCGTGCATCGTCAGGCCGCCGGAGACGCTGATCGTCTGTCCGGTCATGAACGCAGCGTCATCGCTCGCAAGGAAGGCGACGAGGCCGGGATAGTCGGTCGGTTCGCCGATGCGGCCCAGTGGCACACCGCGCACCATTGCATCGCGAATCTTCTGCCCCTGCTCACCAGTGCCCACAAACGCATCCATTGCGGGAGTGTTCGTGGGACCGGGGCACAGGCAATTGAGTAATACATTGTTGCGGGCCACTTCGCGCGCCAACGCTTTCGCAAACGCAATCGTCGCGCCTTTGCAGCCGGAATAAACGACTTCGCCGGAAGAACCCACGCGGCCCGCATCGGAAGCGATGAAGATCACACGCCCCGCATTGCGCTTCGCCATGAGCGACACCACCGCATGGGTTACGTTGAGCGGTCCCATGTAGTTGATGGAGACCACCTTCTGCCAGAACTCGGGGGTTGTCTTGAGAAACGGCATCGGGGTATCCCAGCCCGCGTTGTTGACCAGGGTGTGCACCGGTCCCACCTCCTGCTCAACATTGCCGACAGCCTGCTTCACGGCATCGAAGTTGCTGATATCGCAGACTTCCACGTGCGCACGGCCACCCGCTTCCCGAATCGCCTGCGCGGTGGCTTCGGCCGCCTGGCCGTTCAGGTCGAATATCGCGACCTGCATCCCCTCCTCAGCGAGGCGGATCGCTATGGCGCGCCCGATCCCGCTGCCACCACCCGTGACGATCGCAACCTTCCTGCTCAATCCGCGCACGTCTGCCCCCTCGTGTTCCAATCGTCTCTCTTAACTAGCATAAGGTATAGAAGCGTACTATTTCAACCTTCGCCGGCCGCCGTCGATTACTGTTCAAGATACCCTCATTGCTCCGGCATACTCAAAGCAGGCCAACAATGCTGACGGCCGCCACCCCGTTGTACGGAACGCCGCCCAGGTTGTGACTCAACCCGAGGCGCGGCTGCTTTAACTGCCGGTCCCCTGCCCGCCCGAGTAGCTGAAGGTAGTGCTCGTAGACCATCCGCAACCCCGACGCGCCGACCGGATGGCCACAACACTTCAGGCCACCATCCGTCTGACATGGAATTGCGCCATCGGAGTCGTAGCGGCCATCGAGGACGTCCGCGACGCCGCGGCCCGGGTCGGACAGGCCCAGGTCTTCCATCGTGACGAGCTCAGTGATCGAGAAGCAGTCATGCACTTCGAGTTGCGTGAGCTCCTTGCGAGGATCGCGAATACCGGCCTCGCGGTACGCGGCGTGTGCGGCCATTTGCGTATTGGGCACGCAACTGCCGTCCCACTCCGAGGTTCCCGACTCACGTCCGCTGCTGGCGGAGAGTTGCAGCGCTTTGATGGTCACCAGCTCGCGCTTTCCCAACTCCCGGGCGATTTCGGGCGTGGTCACAATCGCACAGGCCGCACCGTCACTCACACCACAGCAATCAAACACCCCCAAAGGCTCCGCAATGATGGGAGCGCGCAATATGGCATCCATCTCGACCGCGCGACGCAGATGCGCCTTGGGATTGCCCGCACCATTCTTGTGGCTCTTCCAGGATACGTGGGCCATCGCGCGCTTCAACTCGTCGCGGCTGAAGCCGAACTTAGCCGCATAACCGGAAGCCAGCTGTGCAAAGCCCGCGGGTGCCGAGCAATAGGGAATCCACAGGTCACTCAAAGTGCCCTTGGTCGGCACCGGCAGGCCACCAAAGCCCGTGTCCTTGAGTTTCTCGACTCCAATGGCCAGGGCGATATCGACAGCACCGGCTGCCACCGCATACGCGGCACCGCGCAGTGCTTCGGTCCCCGTCGCGCACATGTTCTCAACACGCGTCACCGGAATTCCCTGTAGTCGCAGTGCCGTCGACATGGGGATGGCCGAGTTACCGATATTGGCAGAATCCAGTGCGCTGCCGAGCCAGGCGGCACCGATCCGCTTGCGATCGATTCCAGCATCCTGCACGGCTTCGTTGAACGCCTCCAACATCAGTTGTTCGCTGCCGGTATCCCAGCGCTCGCCGAAGCGCGAGCAGCCCATTCCAACGATGGCCACTTTGTCTTTGATGCCCGATGCCACTCGATACTCCTCTACAGTGCCCCGGGGGCCGGGACCGCTTTCCAGAAATAGCGGCCGTAGTGGCGAATCTCGTCGTGCGCCTTCAGTCGGAACGCAAAGCGCAATGGCGTACCGACTTTGATACCGCCCGGCGGGACGTCGACAATCTCCATCAGGATCCGCGCGCCCGCGTCAAATTGCACCAGTCCCACATACAGCGGGGGCGCCGGGTAGTACTGCAACCAGTCTGCACTCACGGTCGCAACTCTGGCCGCCTCGTCCGCCAGCGGATACGGTGTTTGGCCCTCGCTCGACGCACAAGCGATACAGGTTGGCAGCACGGGGAATTGCACCTGTCCACAAGCGGTGCAGCGCCCGCCGACAAACCCCAACAACTGTTGAGAGGAGCGGTATTGCTGGGTCAACGCAGCTTTGATGGAGGTCTCAGACCGGGGTCCCCAGTCGAGTTGCAGTTCCCCACCGAATGACAGCATCTTCAGGTAGGAGCTGGACTCCTCGCGTTTCGCCACCGCGGCAGCCAGACTTGCCGCGGGCCGAAACGCCGACTCGCAGATCTGAAACGCGAGCGCCTCGCAGCCGAGCCCGAAGGCGGCCACGATCACGATGTCGCCAGGTTTACCGCTTTCCAGCGCGCTTGCGAGCAACAACAGCGGGTGCGCCGCGCCGGTATCTCCGACCGTGCCTTGTAGATCAGGCAGGACTCTCTCGGCGCCGAAACCTAAGGCTTTCGCAACCAGTTTGTCGCTGCCGGCCGGCGCACCCGACAGTCCAAACCGCGCCACGGCGCCAGCACCGATACCCAACTTCTCCAGCAGACCCTTGATGGTCGGCACGGCGAGGCGCGTCACGCCCTCGTCGCGAATCCAGCGCTCTTCCCAGTAATAGTCGTACTTTTCTCCGCTTTCGCGGAAGTGGTCGACGAAGGGGACCTCCAGCGAGTGCCGGCCGCGGTAGTGCGCGGCCACGTCGCCGTGACCTACCAACATTGCCGCAGCGGCGGCGCCGTAGGTCATCTCTTGGGTGCTGCCAGGCTTGGCGCGACGGCAGTCGGAGGCGACAACCAACTTTTGTTGGCTGGCGGCCGACTCCAGCGCGGCCGCCAGCGCACGCAAGCCGGCGCGCGTTGAGCCGGTCGCATCCTGGCTCGTCACGGAGTCTTTCAGACGCAGCGCGCGGGCGACAATGGAGGCATTTTGCAGGTCGGCGAACGGGGCCGTGGTGGAGGCCAACACGACTTCCGAGATATCAGGCTGCGTGGCCGCCAATCGAACCGGCACCGTGCCGCTGGCGACCGCGGCGAGGCAATCACGCGCAG